>DATGIG010000045.1:0-9451 GCA_035295825.1 Chthonomonadaceae bacterium
GTGCCGGACGTGATGGACATCTCAAAGGAGCCGCAGCATATTCTGGACCTCTATGGCGCAAAGCCCGGCTATGTCTCCAATATCGAGGGAGCGGAGGACCCCCGTGCCAACTATCGGGGCGACGACGCGACCTTCGCCAACAACTGCCTGCTGGCGCGCCGTCTGGTGGAGCGGGGCGTCCGCTTTGTGCAGCTCTACGACTGGGGTTGGGACCACCATGGCACCGCGCCGGGCGAATCCATTGACGAGGGGCTGCCGATCAAGTGCCGCCAGGTAGACCGCGCCGTCGCCGGGCTGATCGCCGACCTGAAGCAGCGCGGCCTGCTGGAGAGTACGCTGGTGGTATGGGGCGGGGAGTTCGGAAGGACCCCCATGCAGCAGAACAATGTCCGCACCGAGCGGGTAAAGGGCTACATCGGGCGCGACCACCACCCCTACGCCTTCACCATGTGGATGGCGGGTGGCGGCATCAAACCCGGCTTGGCCTATGGCGAGACCGATGAACTAGGCTACTACATCGCGAAGGACAAGGTGACCATCCGCGACCTCCAGGCCACCCTCCTGAACCAGTTGGGCCTCGATCCCCACCGTTTTGCGTACAAGTATCAGGGGCTGAACAATCGCCTCATCGGCCCTACCGAAGAGGGGCAGGTGGTGCAGAGTATTCTCGCTTGAAAGGCACTATACGGAGCCCTCTCACCGAGGTAAGAGGGCTCGGAATTTGGTTTTGCAAGGATGGTTCCCGTTGGGAATCAGGCAGCCTTGGCGGCCAACTCTTCGGCCAGGGTCAGATTGTTGCGCGCCTCGGCCAGGCCTGGATCCTGCTTCAGGGCCTGCTGATAGGAGAGGATCGCCGCCTCGTAGTCCGCCGTATGGATGTAGCAGTTCCCCAGGACAAAGAAGCCCGCCGCCCGATCCGGCTCGACCTGCAGTCCGGCGATGTAGGTCTCCGCTGCGCGGTCGTAGTAGCCCAGGCGGTAGAGCACATCCCCGGCATTGAAGTAGGCATTGCCATACTGCGGATCCAACTGAATGGCATTCACAAAGCAGTCGATCGCTTCGGCATCCGCCCCGGTCTCCGCCAGGGTGCGCCCCAGATTGACGCAGATTTCGGGGGAGAGCGGCGAGAGCATGCGCAGCCGCTGATAGATATCTCGCGCCTCCGCCATGCTCCCCAGATGCTCGTAGGCAGTCGCGAGGAGCGCCTGGGCATCGTAGTCCGCCGGTCTTTCCCTGGCTTCCCTCTGCAGGTAGGGGAGCGCCGCCTCCCAATCTCCCTGTTGTACCAGCAACTTCGTCAGATCCCGTACTCCATCTTCATGCCTCGGGTTGATTTCCAGCAGCGCTTCGAGTGTGACACGCGCCTCCTGCGGCATCTCCTGCCGGAGCAGAACGATGCTGAGCAGATAGCGGGCATCCACAAAATTCGGATGATCCGAGAGCGCCTGCTCGCACGCCTGCTGCGCCTCGAAGTAGCGCTCCTGTCCTACCAGCGCCAGCGCCAACCCATACCAGGATTTGTAGCCGGTCAGCCCCGCATCTCCCGTCTTGGCATAGATCCCGTTATCCTCCTCGCCGTAGCGCAGGGCGGCATAGAAGGCGCTCTCCGCCTCCGCATAGCGCTCCAGATGCAGCAGGCAGTAGCCACGGGCAAACTCGATGCCGGCCTGCGCGATCCCCAGGCTATCCGCGCGCTCGCAGACCGCCAACCCCTCTGCGGAGCGGCCCAAACGGTGCAGGGAGGTTGCCAGCTCTACGAACAGGGTGACCGTGAACTCTTCGGTGGTGTCCGGCTTCTCCGCCGCCAGGCCCAGATAGTGCGCCGCATTCTCCATATCGCCCTGAGTGAAGTAGGCATTGCCCAGGTTGAACAGGTGGAAGTGGCGGAACGCTTCGACCGGGCACTCCTCGACCTCGCGTGTCAGCATGCGAATGAAGCGCTCATGCTTGTTACGGAGCGTCATGATCTCCCCGGCATAGCCGAAGTGATCGAGCGTCAGCCCCTCGGCATGGGCGTAGCCATATCCCAGGTTTTGCAGCGAACGCACGTTCTGTTCGTGGATCCGACCCTCGAAGCGGACACCGGGGATGCGCCGGAACAGGCGGCAGGCGTGGTGTACCGCCATCTCCGCCCCTTCCGTACGTGTGGCGGACGAGAGCCAGTTGCGGAACATCACCATATAGCCGCCGATCTCCGGCGGGGCGTTCTCGATGACGCTCCGGAACTTGTCGCGGCTCTCGGGAGCGATCTCTTCGTCGGCGTCCAACCAGAGCGCCCAGGTACCCGTGGCGTGGTCCAGCGAGACATTGCGCGCCTCGGAAAAATCATCTTTCCAGGCGTGTTCGATCACAATGGCGCCGAACTCGCGTGCGATCTCCCGCGTGCTGTCCGTCGAGCCGGTGTCCACGATCACCATCTCATCCACGACGTCTTTAGCGCTCTCCAGGCAGTTGCGCAGGAAGCGCTCCTCATTCTTGACGATCATACAGAGCGAGAGGCGCGGCTTGGAGGAAGAGGCCGCAACCGGGGGCGCGGGGTGCGGAGCCGCCGGAGTGTCCTGCAGTCTCTCCCCCTGCTTCAGCGCCTCTTCGGCGCTATGGTAGGCTTCCATCAATTCGCGATAGGCGGGAGTGCGCTTCGCCTGAGCGCGCTGCTTGTCGGGCGCATCGCGGAGGATCTTGCGGGCGGCTTTCAGCGTCGCCTCGGCGGCGCGCTCGACTGTACGACGGATGTCTCCCTGAACGGGATCTGTTTCTAGTGCTTGCAGGGCGTGTTCCAGCGCCGCGAGGGGTTGTCCGGTCTGTAGCAGGACAAATGCGAGATTGTGCTGGAAATCGCGAGGATTGGACGCCAGGGCCACCCCACGCTCCAGCAGGCTGATGGCGCGGTCGGTCTGATCGGTGCGGAACAGGGCGACGGCCAGCGCATTGACCACGTCCCAGTCGTCCGGGCGCTCGACCAGACAGGCTTCCAGTTCGCTGATGGCGTTCTCCCAGTCGCTGTTGCGGGTTTCGGCCAGCGCCATCTGTTTGCGGTCTTCGTACATATTGCCAAGGGTAAACATCCCCGGCGCGTTAAGAGACAGGCCCGGTGTCTTCAGATCGCCCAGAGAATTCAGGCCGCCCAGGCTGACGTTGCTGAGGCCCATGGGCAGGGAGAAGGAGGTCGGTGCGACATGCGTCTCCTGATCCGCCAGGGTGCAGAGGCGCTCTACGGCGATTCCGGCGGCATGCGCCCAGGTGTGCAGCGCGGCGATGTCGCGGGCGGCGGCAACTCCCTTCTGCGCGGCCTCCTCACGGTTCTCCGCCACCTGGCGCAGCAGGGAGGCGAGGGCCGTCCGGTCCGGCTCGGCCCAGTAGGGGAAGTCCACGGTCTCCATGCCGCTGATCTGCCGCTGCGGGATGCGCTGGCGAGTAGCGGGGATCAGGTAGGCATTGTTCGCATTGGCGAAGTCCAGGGCCGCGCCCATGCCGGTCACGATGGTCGGCTTGCCACAGGCCATCGCCTCCGCAATCGGCAGGCCGTAGCCCTCGCCGCGATAGGGGTGTACCAGGCAGTCGCACGCCGCGTAGAGGCCTGCGATCTCCGCTTCGGAGAGATCGCTGTTCAGGTAGAGGACCCGCGCCGCGCCGGCTTTCGCCTGCAGCGCACGGATCGCCGCTCCCGCTCCCTGATGGGCGTAGAAGCTGTCCGTGCCGAAATCCTTGATGATCAGGACGACGTCATCGCTCGCGGTGAAGGCTTTCTCATACGATTCGAGCAGGACGTCGATCCCCTTGCGCCCGATGGTGCCTCCGACGAACAGGAATTTGAACGTCTCCGGCTTTAACTCTGCGGTGAGCGGATTGAGGCGGAAATCGTAGGGCGCGATGCCGGGATGGAAGCGGGTCGTGTTGACGCCATTGGGCACCACGACGACCTTCTCACCCGGCACTCCGCTCTCGATATAGGTGGTGCGGACAAAGTTCGAGGGAACCCAGATCTCATCCACGCCCTGCCGGATGTCCGCCACCCATGGCTTGGGCAGGGAGCCGAACTCCCACGGCTGAATGACGACCAGTTTGCCCTGCTCCGGCTTGGTGAAGTTCGGGGGCCAGTGGTGACGCACCGTAACGCGCACATCGGCAGGGGTCGCGTTCATACAGGAGGCCAGCGCGCCGTAGCGGGCGTCCGCCTCCGGGCCGAAGGTCGGCGGCTCGTAGTGCTGCAGGCCCAGATCGAACCGCGCCGCAAATTCCGGGTTGTCCAGCAGGGCCAGGGTCAATTCCCGGTTGACAAGCGCGAGGCTATGGTGTACAAAGAACGAGCCGTTCCAGACGACCCCTTCTTGTTGGTGTTGCGCAGCAATTCGTATCGGCATGGATCTCTCTCCTCAATGTTAGGGGAAGGTTATTTTAGGCGGCACATCGTACTGCCAAATCTTCCAGCGTCCGGATAGGGACGCAGGCGGTCGTCGCCAGATCGCGCAGCAGTTCCGGTGGCTCGGTGTGAATGAGCAGCGCGTCGGCAATGTGAAACAGTTTCCAGTAATCTCTGACGTCCAGCGGCTGATTGAGCAGGGTGATATGGGGCAGGGCGTGGGTTGCAAGGCCCAGGTCATGAACCAGATAACTCTGCAAGGCCATCAGGATATCCTCCGTCCGAATGCCCTCCGAGGGTTCCACGCGGAGCATCAGGAGCACGGCGTCGGAGGGGCCGTAGGCGGCGGCGAACGCACGCACCAGGGACTGCCAATGCGCAGGGCTTCGCCAATCGGGAAAGGCCAGCAGGCGAGTAGCCGCCGCTCCGACTGCTTCCCCCGGCAGTGCCGCCAACTGACGGGCGCGATTATGGAGCTGATCGAATTCCGGGCGCACCGAGGCATAGAAGGGGCTGCCGTCCAGGAGCGCCGCCCACGCATCCAGAAGCGTCAGCGCCTCCTGCGGGCGCTGCAAGTCCAGATAGAGTTGGGTCAGCTCTCCCACGGCGGTCAACCGGAACGGATTGAGTTCCAGAGTGCGCCGATACGCGGTAATGGCCGCTTCGACATTGCCTACCGCCTTCTGCGCGCGGCCCAGCAGGTCTTGCGTGATACTCACGTCCGGCAACTGCGCTGCGGCCCACCTGGCGCAGTCCTGCGCCTCCCGCAGGCGCCCATGCACCAGCGCCTGTTCGCCCAGGGTCAGCAACACGCGCCACAAAAGCAGGCTCTGCACCCCATTGCGCCACTCCTCGCTGCCCACCTCCGTCTCATTCCAGACACGCTCGATATGCACGTCGAACGTCTCGAACCGGCGTGGGAAGTAGACGCCGCGCAGTTGTTCCGCCGTCACTTCGGAACAGGTGAACGCCTTCGCGACTTCGTGCAGAACGGCCTCGGCTTCGGGGATGCGCCCCGCTTCCAAAAGGAGGTAACCCAGGTTGAAACGGGCCAGCAGGTAGTCGGGAGCGAGGTTCAGGGCGCGTTGGGCCTGAGCGACTGCGGCAGAGAATTTGGCGGTGCGATCTGGGGATGCAGCCAGTCTGCTGCCCCACTCCCCCAGCGCGACCGCGCGTAAGTTGGCAAGCTCCGCATCCTCGCTGCCCCGCCCCTGTAAGTCCGAAAGCAGCGCATTGAGCCTGCCCGGCACGGACTGGTTGATCGCATACAGCCATTGGGTGGCGACCCGGAGGCCCTGCCGGTTTGCAGTGGAGAGGCTGAAGGAGCGCGGCATCGCGCCGCTCTTGCGCGTCTTGACCAGCGGCTCGATCTCATTGAGGAGCATGGCAAAATGGTGCGCGTAGGTGTGCTGCTGCACACGCCGCCAGCCGGCCTCCGCGATCCGTTCGCGCTCCGCTGTATTCTCCGGGGCCAGATAGTAGGCCAGCAGGTCCTCCAGGTTCTCGGCATCGTAGAGGACGCAGTCTTCGCGATCGGTAAAGATAGAGCGCACCTCCGGGTTGGAGGCTTCATAGAACATGAGCGCGCCACAGGCGGGCGCTTCATAGGCCCGCATATTGAGCTCCCCACGGATGCTCCGGTTGAAGACGATCTTGGCGCGGTTCATTGTCCGGGTATAGTCGTCTCCGAAGAGGCCGCTGGTGAGCACGACCCGATGCCGGCGCGACAGGCGGGCGACGCGGGCCAGCCAGGGAGCGCGCTCCCACTGCACATGGTGGTTGAAGCTCGCCAGCATCAGAATATCGATATCGCGCTCCACGTCGGGCAACCGGCGATGGATGGCTGGGTCATGCGCCCAAATCGGCGCGTATCGGATACAAGCGTACTCCTTCCGACGCAGCATCTCCACCCCATTGCGATCGGCGATCAGTACGTCGAAAGCGTCTCCCACCGCCTCAATCGCCTGTCCGCCCAGATTCCAGTCGCCGAACGCGCCTACTGTCAGGCAGTCGGCTTCCTGAACGCCGAGCGGGATGGGATTGTATTCCGGGCTGATGAAGATATAAGCATCCGGCTTCCAGTCCGATGGGCAGCGTGAAAGCAATTCGGCCCAACTCAACCCCGGCTCCCATGGGAAACCAGGATATTCAGGGCCACAGGCCAGGATTTCATCGGCGCAATCTTCACGGCCCGGCAGCACCCGATGCGTGAGCAATTCGGGAATACGAATCAAATTTTGAACGAGTACGCGCATAGTGTCCTCGGTTCCAGCCTGCCCGCGAACGGGAGCGTAGGCCGGATCAGGAAAGCATCAGGGTTGGATCGGTTTCAGCAGTTCCAGGCAGGCGAGACCCGCGGCATTCACTGCGCCGTTGGTCTGATAGCCTACCGTTTTGAGTTCATGCGGGAAGCACTCGCGCCAGCCATTGTGATAGGCGAAGAAGTTGACTTCATTCACGATGTAGTCGGAAGCCGTTGCCAGACGCATCAGGCGGTCGAAATCATACTGTTGGAACCAGCCATGATTCTGATACTTGCCGAACGGAACGGAGAGTAACAACCGCCCGCCGGGCCTGGTGATGCGACAGAGTTCGCGAAGGGCCTCGAAATCGCCGCATGTGCTCGCCACATCGATCATGCCGGGATGGTAGTTGGAATTGTCCATGCCGATATGTTCGATCGTCGAGATGCAGAAAATCAGTTCAAAAGTGTCCGCTTCGAAAGGCGTATTGCGGACATCCGCCTGTACCGGCTTGAGGAGTGGGCGTACCGCGCCCGTCGGTGTGGTGACCGTGAGATGCTTGGGAGGCGCGATGTCGAGGCCAACCAGTTCAGGAATGTTGAGGTTCGCCAGCCCCTGCAAATACTCCATTTCGGCATGGGCGTAGCCGATGTCGAGCACGACCTTTGCATGGCCGTGCCGATGCAGGCACCAGGGTATCTCGATAAAGCGTTCCGATGTACCAAATCCGTTCATCATGGTTCTCTTTTCAGGCAAGCCGTTCCAGTTCGGCCATAAGAATCCGGGCGACTGGGCCGTAGGTGAAATGGGTCTCGATATGGGCGCGGGCACGCTGGCCGAGTTCGCGCCCGCCCGCCCTATCTTCATAGGCGCGGCGCAGGAGTTGGCGCAGGTGGGGTACAGAGGGTTCGGCCCAGCGATGTCCGCGATAGGTCGGCGTCTCACGCCAGCCGGTTTCCGGCACATCCACCAGTTTGTAATCGAGCAGCAGGCTATTCTCCGCGTTCATAAAAGCTGTTTGTCCGCTCCACCCCGTCGCTATTGTGGGCAAGGCCATCGCCATCGCCTCCATCAGCGGGCGGCCCCAACCCTCGCCGCGCGTCGGCATGACGTAGCAATCGGCGGCGCGGTAGAGATTGGGCATGCGCCCATCCGGGATATTGGCATCCTGCAGAATGATGTCCGGAATATGGTTCGGATCCCGACCCAGCGTCTGGGTGAGATAGTTCACCAGCATGTCGGACATCTGTTGGGTGGTATAGCCCAGGCCGGAGTGCGTCTTCAGGATCAGCGCAACGTCCTCCTCTACCCGAAACTCCTCCACATAAGCTTGTAGCAAGACATCCCAGCCCTTGCGAAGCGTCCAGTCGAATACCGAGAGGAAGTTAAAGCCTCTGGCCCCGTCTATCCGCAGCGGCTGGCAGTTGGGATTATAAGGGGTCAGGTCGATCGTGCCGGGGACGATGCGCAGCTTGTTCCGCACGACCCCCGCATTGGCGAACGTCTCCACATTGAAGGCGCTGGGCGCCCAGATCACATCCATCTGGTTGCAGGCTGCGGCCCAGCCATCGGGCAGGCGGTCGGTCTCGAACATGGTGCGCCCCACCATCGCCCTGGCCTTCGGGTCGCGCTGGAAGAGGGGAGGCATCGTATGGCACACCTGCACCGCGCGCACCGGGTTCGGGGCGCTCATCAACCGATGGAGCGTCTTAGCGCGGTCGATAGACAGCTCCGCTATTTTATCGCTCCACCGGGTATGCCGGGCGGCTACCGCAACCCCTGCCTTATCCAGGGCAAACAGGAAGTGCCGCGCCTCGTCCGCATAACCGCATGGCTCGCGCAGCGGCCCATGCCAGATGACCGGAACGGAAGGAGCTGAGGTCAGAAGGGTAGAAAGGGCACTCTCTCTTTCTCTTTGCGCCCCTCCATTTTGTATGCTGACAGGCATTTGCGAGACGCTCTGCAGGCGTTCGCGCAGAGTGGCTGCCGTGGCGCCGTCATGCAGCGCTTCGGCGATGCGGAGGCGCAGGCGTAGCGCTTCCTGCAGCAGTTCGGGCGTGGGGGCGTGGCGAATGGCATCGTCGGCTTCCGCGCTGGCGACGGACGCGAGCCCGTTGTTGACAAGGTCACGGGCGTAATTCAGGCTGCCGCGCGTCGCGTCTGCGGGACGGTTCAGGTAGTCGTAGGGGCAATCCGGATCGTCCTCGGCGCGGACCGAGAAGGGATGCGCTTCATCCCAGGTCACCTGGGTGGTGGTGATGTTGCGGAAGGTGATCTCGAAGGCGCGCTGAATGTCCCGCTGCCCATAGAGATAGGGAACCATGGCGCACTTGAACGGGATGGCATCGAAGGGCTTACGGCGGAAGATGAGCGTACGTGTCGGCTCCTCCCACTCGATGATCCAACGATGCGTGGGGTGCCCGTAGACGCTCTCCCAGAAGGTATTGGGCGTCTCCAGGAAACCACGCCGCGCCACGCGCTGGAGCTCCAGGCAGGCGGCGGCAGGATCGAGCACATGCTCCAATACCATGCGACAACAGGCCACATCGAACGCCTTGTCTCGGAAGGGCAGATTCTGGGCATCGCCGCAGACCAGCAGTTTCTCCCGGCTGATGGCGTAACCCTGCCGGTGCAGCCCCTCGAAGACATCGAAATCCACACTGACGTCTGCCCGCTTGAAGGGGCGCTGCCCCCCACCGACATCCAGCACTTTCTCATGCGGCTGGATATTCAGGTCCTGCGCCAGGCGGTCGTCAAAACTGACGAACGCATAGTAGACCTTGCCGGCGAAATTCTCTACGATGTATTCGGAATCCTCGCGATCCGGCGGCAGCAGGGCGAGATGGGG
>DATGIG010000046.1:0-8204 GCA_035295825.1 Chthonomonadaceae bacterium
CCTGCCTGGCTCCGCCAGGCGCGCGAGTTTCTGCATGCCCACTTCACGGAAGAGGTGTCCATCGGAGCCATTGCGGCAGCGGTGAACGTACACCCCTCTCATCTGATGCGCGGGTTCCGCAAACACTACCAGATGTCTATCGGCGACTATGTGCGGAAACTGCGCATCGAATACGCCTGTTCCCTGCTGTCCCACTCCGACCTCTTTCCCGCACAGGTCGGCTATACAGTAGGCTTTGCCCAGCAGAGCCACTTCTGCCGCACCTTCAAAGCGCTGGTGGGCATGACCCCCACCGAGTATCAGAAAAGTGCAGGGCATGCAATTCTGAGATAAGAGATGCCTCCCACGGGCAAGACAACCGGACGCAAATGGGATACACTTCCAGGAAGCGTGGTCGCCTCGTTGGCGACCACGCAATCCTGTCTATCCTGGAGGAGAATCATGAGACGCTATTTTGCGCTGTTTGCCCTCATGGGGAGCCTGCTGTTCGCTTCCCGAGCGCAGGCGGACGATACCATTCCCGTGCGCGTGGATACCCGTGTCGAACTGTTGTCCATTGTCTTCCGCCTCGCCGGGGCGGAGGAGTACAATCAGTCCAACTCTCAATCCCCCTACGCGGAGGAGGTAGCTCGGCAGTTTGGGCCGTTCAAAGCTCACCCCGCCGTGAAGTTAGCCGAGAAGGTACGTGAAGAAGATGGCATCGGCTTTGATGCGGTGATGTCTTACGCGGTCCATCTGAAAAGCGACAAATGGGAGCCGAAAATCCCCTTCCGTTCCACCCCTATGGCCCTCGACAAGCGCTGGAAATCGGACAAGGCACAGGCTTTTCTGGCAGCCCTGAAGCAGTTCGCTGCTGACAGCAAGGCGGAGCGTTTCTTTGCCGACCATAAGCGCTACTATGCGCAAGCGGCGGAGCGCCTGAGCGCCGAACTCGCCAGGCGGCCCTACCGCGCATGGCTGGGCTCGTTCTTCGGAGCCCGACCGAAAGCGGATTTTTGCGCTGTTGTCGGCCTGCTCAACGGCGGAGCCAACTATGGCGTGGCCGTCCGTTATTCGGATGGCAGAGAGGAGATCCGACCCATTATCGGGGTGCATCAATTCGATGCCCAGGGGCTGCCCATCTTCGATGCCAATACCGATGCCCTGATCGTCCATGAATTCTGCCATAGCTTTACCAATCCTCTGGTGGATCAATTTGCCAAGACCCTGCTCCCCTCCGCCGAAACCATCTATCCCCACCGCAAGGAGCTGCTGTATCCCCAGGCATACACGACCCCCATCACCATGCTCTATGAATCCCTGGTACGCGCCTGTACTGTACGGTTTGCCATGGACAACGATACGCCCGCCAATGCTGCGCGGCAGTTGATGGAGGAGCAGGCGCGCGGGTTCTTCTGGACGGGAGAACTCGCTGCGTTGATGGGCCAATATGAGCAGCAGCGGGAGAAGTATCCCACCTTGCAAGCCTTCATGCCGGAGGTAAGCGCGTTCTTTACGCGCACTGCCGCTTCCATCGAAGCGCAGATGGCAAAGCTGCCCCGGATCGTCTCCCTTACCCCTGCGAATGGCGATAAGAATGTCAATCCGGAGGCGGCGGAGTTACGGATCGAGTTCGACCGCCCGATGAATGGTGCGTCCTATGCCATTGTGGGCGATCCGAGCCAGACACCCTCTCCGGCAAACACTCCAAACGGGCCGGCAAAGCCGCACTTTAGCGCAGATGGCAAAGTCTTTGTGCTGCCTATCAAACTCGAACCGGGCAAAACCTACTCCTTCGGCATTAACAGCATCTATCGCCCCGGCTTCCGCAGCGCGGAGGGCCAATTCCTCGATCCTATCCAGGTGACTTTTACCACTGCCGGCGCCAAGTAAAAACGCACTACAGTGGAAGGAAATGCCCACAGCCATCGCGAACCTGTCAGGCAAGTGAAGTGAAAGGAGCGGGACGATGCTGTCGGAAAAGGCGTGGGAACAGTTCGCGGACGAGGGCTATCTGCGGCTTGGTCAGGTCGCTACGGACGATCAGTTAGAGGCGCTTCAGACGCGCATGGACGACATCATGTTGGGGCGTGTGCGCTATAGCGGCATGTTCTTCCAACTCGATACCGACACCGGCAAGTATGGTGATGTGGGAGCGGGTGGCGCATGGGCCGGACCGACGCTCAACTATCGCAAGATCCAGACGCTGGAGCGCGACCCCCTCTTCCTGGGCTATATGCAGCACCCCCTGTTCCGTGAGATCACGCGCCGGATCTATGGCGAGGATATTAGCATCTACCGCGCTATGTTTATGAACAAGCCGGCCCTGCGCGGCACCGTGCTGCCCTACCATCAGGATGCAGGCGCGCAGTGGGGACTGGATCGGGACCCCAAAATCACCGTCTGGACGGCGCTGGACGCCGCCACCATCGCCAACGGCTGCATGCAGGTCATCCCCGGCAGCCACAAGCATGGCCTCTTCTCCGCACATGGGCATACCGTTACGGCGGAGCAGGAGGCGCAGTTCGCCCGCGATGAGGACAGCATCTTTCTGGAGGCGAGGGCCGGGGAGGCGATCCTGCTCGATAACCTGATGCTGCACCGCTCCGGTGTCAATACCATCGATTGCCCGCGTCGTGCCTTCAGCGTCTGCTACATGGATGCGGCGACGCGCACCGTCAGTCGCGCAGAACGCAGCTTTCCTCAGATATTCGGCGAGGGCGCGCTGCGCCCGGAAGAGGCGAAGGCAGATTTGGAGGAGGTTGCGGCATGAATATCCGGCAATTGGAACAGTTGTCGCCCGGCCAGTGGTTCTACGATGTGCGGGACCAGCTCAAGTGGCACGTCTATCGCCGCTCCGAGCACGCGTTTGCCGCAGGCGATGCGGCCCGCGACGCCATCACGACCCCGGAAGCGCTGGAGGCGCGCCGGCAGGAGATCCGCAAGTTCTTTATCGAGCGCTCCTTGGGCGGGTTGCCTCCTATGGATACGCCCCTTAACGCGCAGACGGTCGGCACCGTTGAGGGCTATGGCTTCCATATCGAGAAGGTGATCTTCCAGTCTCGCCCGCGTAACTACGTTACGGCCAACCTCTACCTGCCGGACGGCCTGGATGGGCCTCGGGGCGCGGTCCTCTTCGTCTGCGGCCACGCCAATACGGCGAAGGGCTACTCGGAGTATCAGGCGGTCTGCCAGTATCTGGCGCAGGCGGGGTTGATCGTGCTGGCCCAGGATCCCATCGGACAGGGCGAGCGCTACAGCTACTACGAGCCGGCTCTCAAGGGCGTGACGGTGGGGGAGTGCTGCCCGGACCACGACTACGCGGGGGCGCAGTGCCAGCCGTTGGGCGACAACCTGGCCCGCTACTTTGTCCACGACTCGATGCGTGCCGTGGATTATCTCTGCAGCCGCCCGGAAGTGGACCCCGACCGGATCGGGATCACCGGCAATTCCGGCGGCGGCACACAGACCTGCTTGATGCTGCTGGCGGACCCCCGCCTCGCCGCCGCCGCGCCCGGGACCTTCATCATGAACCGCGAGACCTATATGTTCTCCGGCGGCGCGCAGGACGCTGAGCAGATCTGGCCCGGCTTCACGGCGGCGGGGTACGACCATGAGGATGTCCTGCTGATGCTGGCCCCGAAGCCCATGCGGGTGCTGGCCGTAACCGAGGACTTCTTCCCCATCGAGGGCACGCGGCGGACGGTGGCGCGCTGTAAGCGGCTCTGGGGGCTGTATGGCCAGGAGGCGAATATCGACCTGGTGGAGGATGTCGCCAGCCACGCCTACACGCGCCCACTGGCCCGCGCCGCCGCAGAGTTCTTCTCACGGCATCTGCTGGGGCGTGAGGCGACGCCCGACCCCTCCCGCATTGCGCCGTTCTCTGCAGAGAAGCTCTGGTGTACCCAATCCGGACAGGTGCGAGGTGAAATGGAGGGCACGGTCTCTGTCCATGAGGCCAACGTGGAGCGCCTGCAGCAGCGGGAGAAGCAGCGCGCGGCGATCCCCGAAGCCGAGCGCCACGAACGCGCCATTACCTGGCTACGGAATGAAGTGATGCGTGACCGTAAGCCCTGCGATCTGAACCCCCGCTTCTATACTCGAAACCGAATGGATGACCTTGCCGTCAGCATGTGCCTCTGGTGGACCCAGGAGGGACTGCACAACCACGGCTGTGGCTTCCGGGACATCGCCTTGGAGGGGCAGAAGCTGCCGGTGACCCTGGCGCTCTGGGATGGCGGCACCAACTGCCTGCAGTCGCACAGCGCCTGGATACGCCAAACCTGTAAGGCGGGACGCATGGTGCTGGTCCAGGACGTGGTGGGCAGCGGGGTATTGCTCCCGCACTCGCTGAACGAGGGGCATGCGCCGGAGGAGTTCTACGGCGTCATCCACAAGCTCTCGGACGACCTGGCCTGGCTGGATGACAGCCTGGCCGCCATGCGGGTCTACGACGTACTGCGGGCGCTGGACATGATCGCGCTCTGGCCGGGCGCGGACGCCTCCGACATTCGCATCTACGCCCACGGTCGGCAGGGGGTCTACGGCAGGCTAGCGGCCCCATTGGACAGCCGTATCCGCAGCGTGGAAGCAGCAGACGGGATGAAGAGTTACGCGGAGTGGGTGGGGGCGCGCCACTACGATGCCCACAATATCAAGAGCCTGTTACTGCGGGGGATGCTGCAGTACTTCGACCTCCCGGAGATCGAGGCAATCTGACGGATTCGAGACGGAACGCATGCGCTTCTTCAAACGCTTTGCCCAGGGCGAACTCAATCTCACCCGCACCGTTCGCGAGGAAGCATCCGCGCCATAGCCATTCACAACGATAGGGATAGAGAAGGCCTCAGGTTCGAGTCCTGTCGGGGCTCATCCAGTAGTTTAGTTCCAACCACAGCGGCTCTCTCTTACTTCTGCATTCGTTCCGAGATTCCTAAGAGTACTGTCAATTCTATGGGTTGGCCTTCTGCCCACAATAGATAGGAGGTCAATCGAATATGGCCTTCCAGCACGACCAGTTCCTCCGTGCGTGGGTTGTAGAGGAGGATGACCTCTGGAAACCGTGCGCCCGCTGTTATGGCCTTCGCAAACTCGCGGTAACAGGCGGCTTCTCCGCTGTGTATCGCTCCGCTCTGGATGCGCGCCACCGCATCCAGCACAAACCGAGATCCGCCCGAAAAGTCTGTCCAATAGTCGTCGTTGATGTACTTGACTTGTGCGAGGTCGCTCCTTTCCAGGATCGCGCGAACCCACCGCGTATCGTCGGGCAGGTCGGTAAAGACATCGGTATTTTGCCCGTATCCCCGCCACTCCCCTAACAGATGAGCGCGGTAGACGTTTTCGGTCGCGCTGTTTACGTCCGGTCGTTCCAGGCTGCGGCGGTCTTGATGGTCTCTGACGAGCAAGCGCAAGAGGGAATCGCGGAAACGTGGCGAGTTGACCTCTGCCTGTAGAAAAGTAGCGATCATCACCTCTACCGGGACAGACGCTATAATCTTCATTTTCTCCTTTTACCCTTCTTCTGGCGCTTATAGGATGGGGACGCAGCCTCTTCTTCGTACTCCTGAATCCTCTCCATCTGCGCTTCAAATCCTGCCACCATGCGGGCATCCTCTTCCACATGCAAAGCGTTGGCGCGAACCAGTGGACTCGGATCGTGCTGCAAACGCTTGGCAGCTTTTCTGAGCCGGAAAAACACGTCCCAGGGCATCCGGCAGGAGCATATCTGCCGCACGGCGTTCGCACGAGTGACTTCGTCTTCGGATTGCATCTCTGCCAGGAGTCGCTCCTCATCCGCTGGACAGAAAGGCCGCGAACGCCTCTCTTCCACACACGTCAGAAAACACTCCATATAGGCACGATGGGAAGGTGTCATAACCTGCTTCTTCGCCATGATTGTTCCCCCGATTCTAAAAACGGTTGAAGAGCCTATTTTCTCTCACCCTCCGGTTCGTGAAGACATGGCTTCTCGGTGAGATACGGAAGAGAAGAAGGGTTTTTCCACGCGAGGCACTGGCCTGCAAAAGCCTGAACGGACGCACTCTTGATGATGATCGCTTCCGGCTTCAGAACCGTCGCATACATCATAAGCAGGCTGATCGCATCTAGGAGCGAGCGATAGCCGGAGATGCCGGACATATCTATATAGACTTTGGTGAACGGCTTGCTCAACCGCAGCGCTGCCAGAACATCAAAACCGTCCAAGACCTCGAAATGGAGTTCAGGATGCATTTTGCGGGCGCGGGCGATACACTCTGGACTGATGTCGGTCGCAATAACCTCCTGACAATACGTGGCGAGCAGGGCCGTCGTTGTCCCCCACTCGCAACCGATTTCCAGGACGACATCCTGTGCCGTCACCCAGAGTGGAATCGTCGCCCGATACTCTTTGACTCCGCGGGTGGCGACAAACAGCGTTTTGTGCGGTCTTTGGGCCATCTGATTTTCTTCCTTTCCAAAAGAAAAAGCGCCCAGAGTTGTGTGTAGGCGAACCTACACACAACTCCAGGCGCTCTTTTGACTATTGAGCTATCACACCCGCACGAATGCGGATGCTCAACCTCCCGGGGTTGACGATTTGATGTTTATTTGTATCTTGCGCTCAGAAACTCCATGCCCTCAAGCATGGGAAGGAGCAAAGCGGTCATTATACGGATGCGTGTGAATAGTCTACCATGCCTGTCGGCCTCCTGTCAAGGTTTCCGGACTGTGAGCCTTAGCAGATTAAACTATGTCTCGATTCGATACGCCCTACGGGTTTACCAGCCTAGGATATGAATGATTAAATATTTGCTGAATCGTTGAATCGTATGATATAATAGGCTATGGAGGAAAAGTCTTATGCCCCAAGTGCTGGAACGGAACCTGGAAGAACTGACCTGTGATGCCTACAACGATGATCCTACCCGCGTTCGGCGGGTCGCCCGCATCATGCCTCCGGACGAGACCTTTGAGCAGGCAAGCGTCACCCTCAAAGCGATGGCCGATCCGGTACGTGCGCGTATCCTCTTTGCGCTTACGGTCGAACCGCTCTGCGTGTGCGAACTTGCAACCTTACTTGATATGTCCATGCCAGCGGTCTCGCATCACCTCAAGGTTCTCACCTTGTCGGGGCTGTTAAAGGTGAAAAAGGAGGGAAAGTTCGCCTGCTATTTGTTTCAAAATGAGTTGGTCAAAGAGATTCTCGCCGCCCTTCTTTCACGATGAGGCAGAAGAAAGGACACGATGGACGAGATGCTTACTCTTCTTTCAACGCTTACCTGTCCCATTTGCTCCTTTCAGAGCAAAGAACCGATGCCGGAAAATGCCTGCACCTGGTTCTACGATTGTAAGAATTGCGGCGAGCGCCTGAAACCGAAGCCTGGTGACTGCTGCGTATTCTGTTCTTATGGAGATGTACCCTGCCCGCCGAAGCAGTGTGATGCGGAGTGTAGCTCCTGCGGAGTGACGAAGGCGGAGGCTATGGCATGACAAAGAAGAGCTTTCTTCCTCTCATCGGGGGATTGATCGCTGCAATTGCGGCCTCGGCCTGCTGTATTCTTCCGCTCCTCTTAGGTGCTGTCAGCGCTGGAACGGTGGGACTGAGCACGGTGTTGGTTCCTTCCCGCCCCTTGTTTATCGCCCTCACTGTTTTTCTGCTTGGCAGTGCGTTCTACTTCACCTACCGGCCACAGAAAACAGGCTGCGAAACAGAGTGCTGCGTGCCGGATAAGCCCTTCCGTACTCGACGCTTCAACAAGGCGCTTCTATGGGTTGTAACGGTCTTCGCTCTCGGCGCTCTAGCGTATCCAGAGGTTGCGGCCTCTCGTGCCAGAAAGGATCCATCGAAGAAGCCGCCGGTGGTTGTATCCTCTTCCGCACAGAGTGCTGTCTTTACCATCGGCAATATGACCTGTGAGGAATGTACTCTTTCCATCGTCAAGGCGCTGAAAAACACTTCTGGTGTCTATGACGCCAAAGTGGACTTCGCCTCAAAGCGTGCCACGGTGCGCTACAATGCAAAGCGTGTGACAGTGGCAGAGCTTCGTAAAGCGATTGAAAAAACGGGCTACTCTGTGACAGATCCAGGGAAGCAGGTCGGAGGTAAGAAGGTGGAGAACGCGAAGGGTTCCATTCCGCTTACAACCCTCTCTGACGAACTGACGCTCAAAGAGGCGTTCAATAAAGAGAGTGACAAAACAAGGCTTGTTCTTCTTGTCTCTCCCACTTGAGGCATGTGCCGACAG
>DATGIG010000047.1:0-18489 GCA_035295825.1 Chthonomonadaceae bacterium
GAGCGCGGTATCGTAGGCGACCTGGCCCATGGTCAGCCGGTAGACGCTGCCCGGATTGCCGCGGCCCAGCAGATCGCGCACTTCGATGGTATAGGGTCCATCGGCGGGGCAGGTCCAGTCGATCAGCGGGTCGAGGTCATAGTAGCCATGGTTCTCCACGATCTGCTTGCCGCCGGAATCGTAGAGGCGCAGGTTCGGATTGAAGTAGAGCTGCGTGAGGAAGTTGTAGCGGTAGCCCTTGAGGTTGAAGACGAGGCGCTGGCCGCTTTTGGCCTGGAAGCGGAAGAAGTGGCGCTCCGCGCCCCCGCTCTTCGCCTGGTTGATGGAGCCGTTGACCACGCAGGGCAGCGTCACGTTGAGAGGCGTGTTGCGGGTATTGTCCGCCGCCATGTATTCGGTCAGATTGCCTACCTCGAACAGCGCCGCCGTGGAGATACCGCGCGGGGTGACCAGGCGCAGCTCGCAGAGCCCCGGCAGGGTGCCCGGCGCAATCTTCACCGTCGCCTTGAGAATGCCCGACTTGGCCGCATCCATGAGATACTGCTTGATATTCTGCGCTTCCGGAGCGGAGATCGGCGCCTGGCGTACCTTGATCATGCGATCCACGGTGGCGGACCACTGATCCGGCGTCATGCTCCGGTTGGAGGGGGAGCGCAGTTCGTGGCAGGAGCCGCACTTATTCTCCCAGAGCGGGCGGAACTGCTCGTTGGCCTTGGATGCCGCAAGCCCGACCGTCCCGGTGACGCCCTGCCCATTCACCATCAGGAGGTTCGCCCCCTCCAGGCTGGAGCCTCGGATCTCCAGATCCACCGTGCTGCCCGCCTTCCCCCCGATGGGATAGAAGGTGTTGATGCGCGGGATCTGCGCCCAGGCGGGCGCACAGAGCGCCAGAAGGATCAGGGGGAGTATAAAACGCGCACGCATCGGGATTATACCACCGTTTGCTCTTTGCCAGGCCGTGAACGACCTGGCTCGCGGGCCTTCGGCCAACCGCCCTGCGGGCGGACAATCCATTGCCGGTCGCAGACCAGTTGGCGGCTTTGCCGCCCCCCAGACGGGTCGTTTACGGCCCGGTAAAGCAGTGCGAAATAATCTCATCATCATCTGCTTGCTTTCCTCACTTCATCTTTTTGCCGGAACCGCTATTGGTGGGGGTAGAGAGGGGAGGCGGGACGAGCGTATTGAGCAGCTTGTTGCCGTCCACATCCCAGACAAAGATCAGTCCCTCGCGTCCGCCCCCGACGGCGGTCTTGCCGTCCGGGCTGAGGGCCACCGCATAGATGGGCTGCGTCGAATCTTTGAAGTCGCGCATCTTGCCGCCATTGTCGGGGTTCCAGATGCTGACGACGTTGTCCGCCCCGCCCGTAATCATCCGGGTCCGGTTGGCGGCCATCGAGAGGGCATAGACCCCGCCCTGGTGTGCGCCGATGGTACGGAAGTGGTAGCCGTTGTAGGTCTTCTTGCGCTCGTCGTAGGCGACGCCCCACCAGTAGAGCCGCCCGTCCAGGCTGGAGCCGACGAACTGGACGCCGTTGTTCAGGAAGGCCAGGCCGGTGATGCCGTTTTCGCTCTGATCGAAATTGATGACGTTCTGGTTGGTCTTCTCGACCCAGACCTTGACGATCTTATCCATTGCGCCGGTGATATAGATAAAATCCACTTTGGGGGAGAAAGCGACCGCCTGTACGCGCCCATTATGGGCATCCAGCAATGTGCCTTCATTGGAGGTGAGCGAGGTGAAGTAGCGGGCCTTATTGTCGTCGGCGCCGAGGAGCAGCCCATTGCCATCATTACGGAAATCCAGCGCCTCGATGGTGTCGTACTGCTGCGGGTAGACATGGCTGGCCTGGCTGCCGCTGGTATCCCAGAGGGCGGTAAACCCGCTCAGGCCGGGGGAACCGCTGCCCACCGCCAGGATCTGCCCGTTCGGATGGAAGGCCAGCGCCCGCACGCTGTCCACCACCTGCTTGAATTGGCCTAGCTGCTGCCAGGTCGTTGTGTCGAAGAGGACCACCTGCCCGTAGGTTCCTACCGCCAGCTTCTTGCCATCCGGGCTAAACGCCAGGGCGGTAATTGCGCCGAGGGGGCGGTTGGGTTTGACGAAGGGAGCCGGCGTACCATCCGGCGGCTTCGCTGCCGTGCCGGGGGGCATCGGGGTATTGGGCGGCGTGCCCGGCTTGCCCTGCGTCTGTCCGGGGGCAGGCATCGGCTTGGTCGCATTGGCGGGCGGGGCCGTCGCTTTATTCCCTCCGGCAGGAGGGGCGGCAGGCTTGGTCTGCGCAGAGGCCAGGGCAGAGAGGCAGAGGGCGAGGAGGGCGATGCCTCCGATGCATTGGCCCCGAATGGCGGCGAGGGACAGCGTTCGGTCCCCCATTGTCTGATTTCGCATCAACGTCATATTTCCTGTTGGAAGGAGAACGCGGGAAAACCACGTCTGCGTGACTCCCGCGTTCTGCGAAGCGCTGTGCCGCCCACAGCTCGACCACGGAGGTTGAGAGGACGGCGTTTACCGATGGACGAAATTGCCCAGCGAGAACCGATAGACCTGCGTATCGGAATCATACTCCACGGTATAAGTTGTCGGATAGTAGCCGGAGGTGCGATAGGCCTGCGGCTGATCTATCGGATAGGTGACCTTGCCGTGGAGATCCAGCCACTGCTGCGCCACGGTCATGTTCATACTGCTCATCTTGCCGTTAAAGTAGCCGAAGTCATAGTCGGTGGTATTGAACGGCAGCGACTTGATGGTGATATTGTTCGGGTTCGCATAGATGTTTCCGATGCCGGGCAGGACAAAATTCTCGGAAATGTAGCCTGCCGGGACTGCGGTCGGGTCCGGCGCGGCGCCTGCACTGCCTCCGAAGACGATTTGCGCCCGCTCCGCCGGGGTCACCAGAGAGAAGATCGGGTGATAGTGCGGCACGCCATAAATATTATCCGGCGGGTGTCCCTGGGTGTAGAAGATGGACACCTGCGTAAAGGGCGTCGCGGCGATCTGTTGGGGTGAGGCGAAGACATACTCCGTCGCAAAGGTCGGCGGCGGGGATATCGGCAGCCCGGCGCGCGCGCCTTCGTTTATCTCGATGCCGATGGCGGTCGGGATATTGTTGACATCCATGGTGACAAACGAGCGGCCCGTCCCGTTGCCGATCGCCTTGGTGGGGCTAAAGTAAGTCTGCGAACCGGCGGCGACCCCCTCGCCGCTCCCGGCACATCCCGCAAGGGCGAGCGTCAGCCCGGTGCAGAGTGCGACGGCAAACACGCCTGTGTGGATTCTTGCGGCCCATCCACCTGTCCGTCTCCTTAAGTTCACGTTATCCTCCCTGTTACGCTGGTTTTGGTATGGAATTGTTCTATCAAACCTTCGACTGCGGCTACAGCCGAAATGGGGATAGCATAGGGAAAACCTTGCGTGCTGGTATCCGTTCTATCTGCTTAAATAGGGCGAACCGGGGGAGAGGGACTGCTCCGATTGGTCAACTTGCATGCCCAGTGATCCAAACAGGCCGAAAGGAGGCGCGTCGCTCCCTCCGGCCTGTTCAGTATACCTCTTAACTCAGCGCTTTGCGAATGTGCGATCCACCGCGCGCCAGTGTGATGCGCACGCCCTCGGGCGATGCGATGCTCTGGGTGTAGTCGATGCCGAGGCAGTGGTAGATGGTTGCTGCCAGGTCTTCGGGCCGTACCGGGTCGGAGGCGGGCTCCATGCCTTTCGCATCCGAAGCGCCGACGACCGTGCCGCCCTTGATGCCGCCGCCGGCCATCATCAGGGAGAAGACGCGGGAGTAGTGGTCGCGGCCCGCATCCTTGTTGATGATGGGGGTGCGTCCGAACTCGCCCATGACGACGATCAGGGTCCGCTTGAGCAGGCCGCGGGTCTCCAGGTCGGCGACCAGGGCGGCCATCGCCTGATCGAACATATTTAAGTGTCCGCTGAGACTATTGAAGATATTGGAGTGGTTGTCCCAGCCGCCCAGGGTGACCGTGGTGAAGCGTACGCCCGCCTCGATCAGCCGCCGCGACAGGAGCAGGCTCTGGCCGAAATTGTTGCGTCCGTAGGCGTTCTTCGTCTCGTCCTTCTCCTCCTTGAGGCTGAATGCCTTGCGGGCCTCGGTGGAGGAGAGCAGGGTATAGGCGCGGTTGTAGAAGGAATCGACGGAGCGGGCCGTATCGCTGCCTTTCTCATGCTGCTTGAAGGCGGCGTCCACGGCCTCACGCAACTCACGGCGGCGCTCCATCTTCTCCGGGGTCATGTTGCCGGGCGGGTCGAGGTCGCGCACCTGGAAGTTCGGGTTGGCAGGATCGCCGCCGGGGCAGAACGGATTGAGGGCCGCGCCCAGGAAGCCCGCGCCCATCTCACTGCCGGGCTGCTGCACGGAGATATAGGGAGGCAGGGCGCTGCGCGGGCCGAGCAGATGGGAGGCGACCGCGCCATACGACGGGACCGCAAAGCCGGGCAGGGGCAGGAAGCCTGTCAGCATGTAGTGGGTCCCGATCTCATGCGCGGCGGTCGGGCTGGTGACGCTGCGGACGAGGCAGATCTTATCTCCCTGCTCGGCCAGGCGCGGCATATGCTCGCAGAGCTGCATCCCGGTCGCCCGGGCGTTGATCGCCTTGAAGTTGCCTCGGATCTCCAGCGGCGCGTCCGGCTTGGGATCGAAGGTGTCCAGGTGGCTCGGGCCGCCGGCCAGCCAGACCAGGATCACCGAATCCGCCGTGCCGGTGGTCTGCCCCTTGGCGGCATCCGCCAGGGCGTAGTACTTGGACAGCGACAGGCCCAGCAGGCTCAACACGCCCACTTTCAGAAAGTCGCGGCGGTGAAACTTCTCGCAGTCACTCAGCCAGTTGTATTCCATACGTTGAAACCCTCCCCGGTCAGTGGTTAAAGAAAAATTCGCGGGCTGTGACAAGCGCCCAGAGCAGGTCTTGCGCTCCCTCGCGGCGGTCCTTCGCCTGCTGAATCAGCGCGGTGGCTTTGGAAAGTTCGGTCGCGCTGGGTTGGCGGCAGAATGTGCGCATATAGAGCGCCTTGACCACATCCTCATCGGTCTGCGCTTTGTCCATGACGGCTTTGATGGTGTTGCCGCTACGGACCTTGTTATCTACATAAGGTGAGTTGATCATGATGAGCGTCTGGACCAGGTTCGGCTCCAGCTTGGGATCGATGTCCGCCAGGAACTCGCGGTGCGACTGGCCGAACGCGCTCAGGAAGTAGTTCTGCGGAGGCAGGGCCGCCTGTACCGCCTTGTTCCGCTCCGGGAACGAGCCGAAGCTCTCCTGCACCCCCGTCGCCTGGTTGAGCATATCCAGCAGCGCCTGCGCGGGCATCGGCTTCGGGAAGAAGTGCGAGAAGAACCGGTCATCGCGGGAGTTGGAGTCGTTGGGAATGGCGGTGAGCTGGTAGGCGCGCGAGTTCAGGATCAGCCGGATAATGTACTTGGTGTCGTACTTATGGTCCACAAACTCCTTCGCCAGGGCGTCCAGAAGGCCGGGCACGCTCTCCGGCGTGGTGGAGCGCATATCGTCTACCGGATGCACGATGCCTCGACCGAAGTAGTAGGACCAGAGGCGATTGACGGTAGCGCGCGCAAAGAACGGGTTCTTCGAGTTGGTCACCCAGTCCGCCAGGGAGGCGATCATGTCGGGTGAGTCCGGCGCAGGGGTCTTCTCGCCCAGGAAGGTCGCGGGCGCGACCTTGCCCCGGTTGTGCCCGTTGACCGACTGATTGACGGTCTGCGCGCCATGGTTGTAGAAGATGACGTTCTCGTCTACGATCCTGCCGCCGTTGATGCCGACCTTGCCCATGAACGAGGCGAAGTTCCAGTAGTCGTCGGTGGTCCAGCGGTCGAAGGGGTGCTTGTGGCAGCGGGCGCAGGACATGCGGACGCCCAGGAACGCCTGCCCCAGGTTCTCCATACGGTCGTTGGCGCTCCGCTCGACCCGGTAGAAGTTGGACGGCCCGTTCTGGTAGGCGCTGCCGCGCGCCATCAGGATCTCGCGCACAAACTGGTCCCAGGGCTTGTTCTGATCGACGCTATCCCAGATCCACTCATAGAAGAGGGCCGCGCTCCGGTCGGCGAGATTGCCGTTGCCGCCCAGCTTGCGCGGGTTGACGCGCAGCAGGTCGCAGAGGCGCAGCGTCCGGTAGTCCGCGAACTCCGGTCGCTCCAGCAGTTCGTCAATCAGCTTGGTGCGCTTGTCGGGCGCGCTGTTGCCAAGGAACGCATCGGTCTCATCCAGGGTCGGGAGCCTACCCAGGGTATCGAGCGTGACGCGGCGCAGAAACTCGCTGTCGTCGCTCAGCTTGGAGGGCAGGACATTCAGCCGCTTGAGGTTGTCGAACACATACTTATCAATGGTGTTGTTGGTCGGCGTCGCCGGGTAGGGGCCTTTGCGATCCTGCGGCAGGGTGATGGCGGAGGAGGCGATGATCCCCAGATAGCGTGCCAGGACCGCCCCGCCGCCCCAGCGCGAGCCGGTCACCATCCCATCCTGAGTCACCGCCAACACGACGTCGTTGGTGGTCTGGAAGGAGGTCTGCTTCGTCACGTCGCGGGTGCTGCCGTCCGTGTAGGTGGCGATCACTTTCAGTTGCCGCTTCTCCCCGACCTTCTGCAGGGTGATCTGGTTGGGCTGTATCGTCACCGAGGCCGGACGTGGGTCCTTGTCGTCGAAGGGCGCGCCCGCCTGGATCCACTTGAGCAGGATCTTATACTGCGTGGAGCCGACCTCGAAGCGCTTGCCGCCCACATGGGGGAGCGTATTGGTCGCCTTCAGCAGTAGCAGGCTCTTCTCCGGCGCGGCGAAGTTGACACGGCGCCCGCGTGCGCCATAGATCAGCGGCTCATAGTCGTCTTCGGGGTTGAGGGTCAGGAGCGAGACCTGGAAACCGCCCCGCCCACCGAACTTGCCATGGCATCCCGCGCTGGAGCAGCCGCCGCGATCCAGGATCGGCGCCACATCCCGCAGGAACTCGACGCGCGCCGGGATCGGATCGGGCGCGGAGGCAGGGGCCGATTTGCCTGTGGACTTAGTGGGCGTACTGTGACGCTTTTGGGCCAGGGCAGGGGCGGCAACGAGGGTTATCAGCGGAAGCAGTAGCGCGATTTTCCAGAAACGCATGCGGACCATCTCCCAGGATAGATTCCATTGCTTTCAATGCTATCGGATTGGACACGGAGAGTCAAGAGGGTGTTGCAATATTTTACCTAAAATTTTGCCTGTTCGGGCAAAATTTTTGCCTGTTTGCCCGCAAACGCGGTTAGCAACCCAAAATGGAGGCTTTTCCAGATCTCTCAAAATTCAGGATGCCTCATGCGATTATATTGGGATGTACACCTACATTGTCCATGAAAACAGGCGGATGTGGTCCTGATAAGCCTGCCGGTTTTTCCATTAGGACGAGGGGATGGGGGAGAAAGTTCACTCTCCTTTTCTCCCCTCCCTTCTCTCCGGTCGGTCAGAGCAGTTTGTCCAGGGTGATGGGCAGTTCACGGACGCGTCTGCCCGTGGCATGATAGACCGCATTGGCGATGGCCGCCGGAGCGCCGACGATGCCGATCTCCCCGATGCCCTTGACCCCAATGGGATTGACAAAGGGATCGTGCTCCTCCACAAAACCGATCTCGATCTTCGGGACATCGGCGTGGACCGGAACGAGATACTCCGCCAGGTCCGCATTGACGATCCGCCCATTGCGCGGGTCCATCTGGGTCTCCTCAAAGAGCGCCATGCTGATGCCCCAGACGACGCCTCCCATAAACTGGTTGCGAGCGGTCTTGATGTTGAGGATGCGCCCCGCCGCGAAGACGGCGAGGTGGCGGGCCAGGCGCAGGCGGCCCAGGTCTGGGTCCACACGCACTTCCGAGAAGTGCGCTCCAAAGGCGTACATGGAGTACTTCTGCTGCTCCTCGCCCGGCTTGGCATCGGCGCGCGCCTCGACCTCCGGCGTACCCTGACGGCGCAGCAGGGCGGCATAGCTCTCGCCCCGGTTGCCTTCCGTATAGAGACCGCTCCTCTCCACGCGGATTTCTGAAGCGGGCACGCCATGCAGCGGGGAATTGGCATCGTTGATGGCCATCATCGTCAGCTTGGTGCGCAACTCCTGGCAGGCCAGATAGACGGCGGACCCCGCGCTGGCGGCGGTCTGTGAGCCGCCGGAGTGCGGTCCCTCCGGCAGGTCGGTGTCGCCCAGTTCGCACCGGACCCGCTGCGGCGGCAGGCCGAGCGTCTCGGCGGCGAGCTGGGTCATCACCGTATAGGTGCCCGTGCCGATGTCCTGCGTGCCGCACTGCACCACGGCCGTTCCGTCCGGCAGCATGCGGGCGCGGGCGGAGGCGGGGCTGCGCCGGGTGGGATAGGCGGCGGTCGCCATGCCGTAGCCGACCAGTTCGTCGCCATCCCGCAGGGAGCGGGGCTGCAGGGAGCGGGCGCTCCAGCCGAACTTCTCCGCGCCGAGCCGATAGCACTCCTTGAGCGATTTGCTCGACCAGGGCTTGCCGTTTTCCGGGTCCGTATCGGCATAGTTGCGCAGGCGGAACTCGACCGGGTCCATGTTCAGGCGGTAGGCGAGTTCGTCCATGGCGCACTCCAGGGCGAACGTGCCGCTGGCTTCGCCGGGGGCGCGCGTATAAGAAGGGGTGCCGCTATTGATGCGTACTGCTCGATGGGAGGTGGCGATCTGCGGGCAGGCATAGAGCATCTTGGTGTTGGCGCCCACCGGCTCGACGAACTCATCATAGGCGGAGGTCTGCACGATGCCATCGTGCTTGACCAGGGTGAGCGCGCCGTCCTGGCGCGCGCCCAGGCGCACTCTCTGATTGGTCTCGCCACGAAAACCCACGTTGCCGAACATCTGACGCCGGGTGAGGACCAGCTTGACGGGGCGCCCAACCTGCCGCGCTCCCATCGCCGCCAGCCCGACATGCGACCAGACGGGGCCTTTACTGCCGAAGCCCCCTCCGATGAAGTACGAGAGGATACGCACGTTGTCCGGCGGAAGCTCGAAGAGATCCGCGATGCGCTTCCGTACCGTAAAGATCCCCTGTGTGGCGTCGTAGAGGGTGAGATGGTCGCCCTCCCAGATCGCCAGGGTGCCGTGCGGCTCCAGGGCGTTGTGGGTCTCGGCAGGGGTGACATAGGTGGCTTCGACGCGGGCAGCAGCGCTCCGCCAACCCAGATCTATATCCCCCTGCCGGGAATCGGGCGGCGTCGGCCTGCCTCCCATGCCCTGGGGTTTGTAGGCGTGGGTCAATTCGTACTTCATCTGGAGGGTCGGGGTCTCCTCCTGGTAGCGGATGCGGACACGGGAGGCGGCGTCCATGGCGCGCTCCAGGGTGTCGGCGATGGCCAGGCCGATGGGCTGCCCATTATAAAACACATCCGCCTCCTGGAGGAGATGGATCTTACGGTTCGGAGGGCCGGACTGCTGCCCGCCGCCGGTCGGCTGCGCCTGTTGGGCGCTCTGGGCCTCGATGCTGCCCTTCGCCAGGCGGGGCGCATTGAAGGGGGTGAGGACCGCAAGGACGCCGGGCAGCGCTGTCGCCTCTGCCGTATCCATCTGCACGACACGGCCCTTCGCAATGCTGCTGGTAATGATGACGCCATACGCGACGTGCGCAACGGGAATATCGGCGGAGTAGCGTGCCCCACCTGTCACTTTCAGGCGGCCATCCACCCGATCCAGGGGTTGACCGATGCTCTCAATCTCATGGTTCATGCCTGTTCTCCCAGGGTGGTCAACGTGCGCACGATGGCGCGTTTCGCCAGCTCCACTTTAAACGCGTTGTACTTTGCGGGCTTGGCCCCATGCAGGGCGACGGCAGCCGCTTCCTGGTAGGTGGCTTCCGTGGCAGGTTTGCCGATGAGGGCCTTCTCCGCCTCCTTCGCGCGCCAGGGCCTGGCGCCGACGCCGCCCAGCGCCAGCCGCGCGTTGCGGATGGTCCTGCCCTGCAGATCCAGCGCGGCGGCGACGGAGACCAGCGCAAAGGCGTAGGAGGCGCGGTCCCGCAGTTTGAGATAGAGCGACCGCGTCGCGAACGGCAGAGGCGGCACCGTGATGGCAGTAATCAGCTCTCCGGGCTCCAGGACGGTCTCGCGTTCCGGATGGTCACCCGGCAGCAGATGGAACGCGTTGAAGGGGATGTCGCGTTCGCCCCTGGGGCCGCGGGTGTGGATGACGGCGTCGAGGGCTGCCAGCGCCACGCACATGTCGGAGGGGTGGGCAGCGATGCAGCGGCTGCTGACGCCGAGAACGGCATGGATGCGGTTGAAGCCGTTCAGGGCGGAGCAGCCCGAACCCGGTTCACGCTTATTGCAGGGCTGCGTGGTATCGCGGAAGTACGGGCAGCGGGTCCTCTGCATGATATTGCCGCCCAGGGTCGCCATATTGCGCAACTGCTCCGACGCCCCCTGCAGGATCGCTTCGGAGAGCAGGGGGTAGTTGCGGCGCACGGCGTCGTGATAGGCCATGTCGCTGTTACGGACCATCGCGCCGATCCGCAGGCCGCCATTCGGCAGGGTCTCGATCCCGGTGAGCGCCAGGGGGTTGATGTCTACCACATGGTCCGGCGTCATGACTTCCAGCTTCATCAGGTCCAGCAGAGTAGTGCCGCCCGCCAGGAAGACGGATTGGGGCTGCGACGTGACGAGTTCGATGGCGCTGCGCTCTTCGCGCGCCTGGATATAACTAAAGGGCCGCATTCTTTTTATCCTCCAGCACCTTCCGGATCGCAGCGACGATGTTATTGTAAGCGCCGCAGCGACAGAGGTTGCCGCTCATGGCCTCCTGGATCTCGGCTTCGGAGTGGGCGTGGCCTTCCTGGACGAGGCTGACGGCGGACAGGATCTGTCCGGGGGTGCAGAAGCCGCACTGGAAGCCATCGTAGGCCAGAAAGGCCGCCTGCATCGGATGCAACTTCTCGCCTTCCGCCAGCCCTTCGATGGTGGTGATCGGCTGGCCCTGGTGCATCACGGCGAGGGTCATGCAGGAATTGATCCGCCTGCCGCCAACATGCACCGTGCAGGCGCCGCACTGGCCGTGGTCGCAGCCCTTCTTGGCGCCGGTCAGACCGGCGCGCTCCCGCAGTGCATCCAGCAGGGTGACCCGCGGCTCAACGACCATAGAAACGTCTACGCCGTTGATATGGAGGGAGATAGGGATCTCATTCATAGAGGCGGCAACGTCGGGAGGGGTGGAGGCTGCGTCGGCCTCGGTGGGGAGGATGCCTCCGGCAACCAGGCCGCCGATCAAGGTCGCTTCGGCCAGCAATTCCCGCCGCGACAGCAGAGGGGTTGCGGGTTGCGAGGAGTTCCGCTCCGGCAGCTCGTTATCCTGCGATGATCGCGACAGGCACTGAACTCCTTCAATGCCGTCATGGGCATTCTGTTCTTTCATGGTGGGTTGTCTTTCCGTACGCGTGAAATTACCTGGCTTCTCCTGTTACAGCAGTGTTAGGACGCGACGGCGCCATACCGGGTTCCCATACTAACTCGCCGTCTGATGATACTCTAGGGGATGGGTTGAGGAACGCCCTCGCGGATTTTGTAGAGGCGGTTCATCTGCAGGCCGGTAAGGATCTGCGTTTTGCCGGTTACGGGCCAGGTGATCTCCACGGTTCGGATCGCGGTCGCCTGCCCCAGCCCGATCTCCTGGCGCAGGGGCGACGCGCCCCAGCTTCCACCCGAACGTACGGTGCGATACAGCACGCGCGGCCCATCGGTACGCTCCAGCGTGACCTTGATGCGCGCCCCGATGGCGGCCCGGTTTGTCCGCACGCCCTCCAACTGCAGCGTGATCCAGTGGTTGCGGTTGCCGGGGTTCATATAGAGCGTGTTGTGGGCCACATCGCCCGCGTAGACGCCCCCCATCACCTCGTAGATGTCCTGCTGCCCGTTGTTTCTCAGGTCGCCGAAGCTGATCGCGTTGCCCTTCTGCAGATGTCCGAAGTCGCCTGCCGTGGTCACGTCCTGAAAGAATTTGCCGTCGGCATTGCGGAACATCCGCTTCGGCACCAGGTCGCTCAGCGCGGGGCCACCCGTTCCGACATAGAGGTCGAGGTTGCCGTCGTTGTCAATATCCCCATAGTTGACGGCCTGCCCCATCAGGACCTTGTCGAGGTGGGCGGAGTGGCTGACATCCTCGAACGTGCCGTCGTGGCGATTGCGGTAGAGCTTCGACGGCGTGCCGATGGTCCCGAGGCCCAGGTAGTCGTAGGCGACCGAGGTGGGGCCATTGGTGGACGCGCCCGGCACGAAAATATCGTCCCAGCCGTCGTTGTCGTAGTCGAAGGCGACGCAGGAGAGGCTCTGCATGGCGGTAGCGAGCCCGGAGGCCACGCTCACGTCGGTAAAGCGCCAGGCGCTCCGTGCGTTCGTGAAGAGGCCGCGCGGCCCATCGTTCCGCAGGAGCATATTCGGCAGCCCGAGTCGCGTCAGGAAGAGATCCGGGCGTCCGTCGTTGTTGTAGTCGAGGCTGATGACGCTCTGGAAGCTGCCCTTGAGCGCCAATCCCGCCTCAGCGGCGCACTCCGTGAAGGTCCCATCACCATTGTTGCGATACAGCGCGCAGGGCCGGGATTCCGTGCCGCCCACAAACAGATCGAGGTAGCCGTCGCCATTGTAGTCGAACCAGACGGCGGTCCGCGAGGAATCGGCGAGGCGCAGCCCGGCCTCCTCGGTGACATCGTCGAACGTGCCATCGCCGTTGTTGCGCAGCAGCGAAGGGGGCATCCCTCCGCCCCGCAGGACCAGCACATCCATATAGCCATCGTTGTTGTAGTCACCCTGGATCAGATTGATGCCGCCGACCTCGCCCGTCAGGCCCGCCTCCCTCGTGCGCTCGGTGAACGTGCCGTCGCCGTTGTTGTGGAAGAACCGGAGCTGGTCATGGACGCCGCAGCGGGCTACCATGAGGTCCAGCCAGCCGTCCCCATCGAAATCCTCGATCACACAGCCGCCCGCGAGCCCATCCAGGGCGAGCCCCTTCTGGGGAGCCAGATTGGGAAAACGGGGAATCGCGGCTTCCGATTGGAACACGCGCGGAGGGATCAGCCACTTTGCCGGCACGAACTCGGGATACTGGCCCAGGGTCATGTAGGCGATGTTGAGCGACCAGCGCGCGCCCATATCGTCCGGGTTCCATTCCAGGACGCGCATGAGGCGCTTCACGCCCTCCCGCGATCCGAACTGCTTCGTATGAATCCCTCCCCCCTGGATCGGCAGCAGGCAGGAGTCGGTATTGTTGTTGGCGCAGCAGTTCTGCTGTTCACCGAGCCGCAGATAGCACATCGCGATGCGCTTCTCCGTCATGTACTTCAGGCCCTTCTCATAGAAGGCGGGATAGTTCTTCAGGGCGATCTGCTGATAGTCGCCGTAGGTTTTGAGGGCGTCTTCGGTCTGCCCGGCGTTCAGCAACTCGTCCGCAAGCTCCCCGGTAAGGCTGAGGCGAATATTGGGCGTTTTCGCCTCCGCGATGCGGCCCTGAAGGGACTGGATGCGTTGCGCGCTGAGCGCGAAATTGTCGCGCCACGGGTCGCGGGTGTCCGCCATGGCTTGCAAGCGCGCGGCCATGCGTTTTGTACCTTCGCCAAGATAGGCGCCTGTGGCCGGATCCATGCTTCCGGACTTGTGCGGCGGCGCGCCCCACGTCGGTTGCGCCGTGGGGCGGAGGCGGAGGATGAGGAGCAGCCCGATCCCGCCCAGCAAGAGGAGCGTGATCAGGCCGATCCGGACTGGGGTTGTGATAAGGAGAGCTTTCATACCGGATGATAGCGTAGCATATCCACACAATTTCTGAAGGGAACATTGACCTGACCGGCAGCAATTTCCTGCACCATTATCCGGCATATTTCCTGTAACATCCAGCAAACTGGCGTGCAATATGCAGTGCGAAGCCCTGTGCGTCGTAGTTTCCAAAAAGTGCTATGCGTCTGTCGGTCATCGCAACGGACAGCGCCAAAGGAGGAGCAGCGATCATGCATAAGCAAGTTATGCGAACTATTCTGGGAGGCGCATTGGCAGCCGTACTGTTCGGACTTGGGGGCAGCCAGGCCAGGGCGCAGTTCAGTGAGACCTTCGATTCGGGGTCGGCCACCTACACAACGAACGATCCCTACTGGGTGAACCAGAGTCTGGCGAACGGTTTCATCACGAAGACGACCAACTCATCCTCGGTCTTTGGAGGGGCCTTCGGCAATGGCATTCCTCAGGATGTCAGCGGCAACGGCTATTTTCTGTTCATCGGTACTGCCAGTTACCCCGGAAACGGCGGCAACATTCCTGCCGGACAGGATCAGTTCTATATCAGCCCGACCTTCACCGTGGCGCCGAACTCCCTGTACAACGTCAGCTTCTACCTGACCGATGCCAACGGCATCAATAATCCTTCGATCCAGCCCGAAATCGGCGGCATGTTGTTGGGTTCGCCGGTCAGCCCGGTGGGAACCTTCGCGGGCAATGGCTGGCAGCAATTCAACTTCACATGGAACTCCGGGAGCAGCACCAGCGCCTCCCTGATCCTGCATGACTACACCCAGACGCCGTTCGGCAATGACTTCGGCGTAGACGACATCACCGTTTCCGCCGTTGCGCCGGAAGGCTCCACGCTCACCCTGCTGTGCGGCGGTCTGATACCGGTAGGCTTCGCCGTGGCGTTTGCCCGGCGCAAGCAGCGCCCGCGCGCCTGATCTCCCCCACAACGCATCCGAAAATCCATCGGGCCGAAGAGCCCGGAAAGAGGCTCAAGTCCCGGAGAAGTGCTTCTCCGGGACTTGAGTTCGTAGCCCACCTATAATTGCTGCGCCAATTGTTGGAGCTTGCTCTGCCGTTGTGGCAACGGCATCGAAGCCAGGAGGCTCCGAACCTCCGTAAGAGTACGCGCCGCCATACTCTTCTCCCCGGCAGCCAGATAGGCCTCCGCCCACACCAGAAGTTCCTGAATGCGTCCATCGCCTACGAGATCGGGAACAGGAAACCGGTCCAGCGCCTCGACCGGCTTGCCTCCGTTCAGCAGGACACGCGCTGTGGTCATATGGAGATACCACTGGATGTACCCATTCTTGTCGGTACTCTCTCTGGGCAGGCAGAGCAGCACCTGCTGGGCGCCTCGCAGAAAGTGTGCGGCTTCCTCAGATCGTTGTGCCTGACTTGCGTACAGCGCCATATCGCATAGGAGGAAAGGATGCGCGGAGGCAGGCAGCAGGCGCAGCCAGGGATACAGCAACCGCACCGCGTTCTCCGGTCCGCGAGCGCCACGGGCGGCATGGGCTGAGAGAAGATTGAGCGCCCCTACCCAGAACGTCTCCGGCGCCAGCGTTCCCCGCACCAGGCTCAGCGCGCGCCAGTTCCCCGTCCACGCCTCTGGCTTACGTTCCTGCATGTACAGCCACCAGCTATGCTGGATCTCTATCTGCGCCAGTAGCCTCAGCGCCTCGGGCGACTGCCCCAGCAGGAACCGCAGTTGCCGCTTCAGCGCCAGCGTGTGCAGATCTACCAGCGGCAGAAGCGTAGGATCTCCATTACGGACCCGCCGAAGCATGGCCGTCTGCTGAAGACACTCTTCCAGCGTCAATTGCGGCGACCAGGAGGCGAGCGACAGGCGCCTCGCCTTCAGTGCTTCCTGCTCCTGAGGCAAGGCGTGCAATAACAGGCAGATCCGCTGCATATCCTCCTCGGATGGGAGTGTTTTGGTGGCTTCCCAGCGGATGACCGTCGCCCGATTGACCTGCATCGCCTCGGCAAACCGCTCCTGGGTCCAGCCGCGCCGCACTCGCATCGCCCGCAGTAGGTCGCCGATGCCCGGCAGCGGCCCCAACACCGAGGTTGGAACCTGGGAGGCCGATTGGATGTTGTGCACCAGGCGCACACTGCGTGGATCGGTCAGGAGGGCGTAGACTTGCGCTCTCTCTTCGGAAGTGACTTTAAGCGCTTTGAACACATTTTCGAGTTCCACATCGCGCGGCTGTTGCTGGTCGGCCTCCCAATAGCGCAAAGTGCGCTCTCCCACCAGCGCCCGTTCCGCCAACTCCTTCTGCGACAGGCCGCGCTTTTTGCGCAATTTGCGCAGTAACTCCCCCAGGCGATCCATCGGTGGCCCTTCCCCCTCTCCTCCCTATTGCTACAAGCAACATTAACCTGGCAGCCGGTAAATTCCTGCCGGTTTTTTCACCGGCATATTCCCTGTAACATCTCGCAGGATGACGTGAAATGTGCAACGATAGAGAAAGGTTCGGCGTTTCTGCAGCCAGGGAGTATACGCCCAACCTCAGTAATCCAAACTGTGTCCCCCACGGATTGGCGGCGCCCCGCGCCAGGAATCCCCATAAACGCCCGGTCTCGGGCAAGTAATCAGCAAGGAGTATTATGATGTTGAGTCCACGTTTTAGGTCAGCAGCGCTTCCCTGCCTGCTTATTGTCGGAGCGCTGGCTGCGAGCCTCGCCGGGTGCGGCGGCGGCAGCGGCGGCTCCGGCGACATCGGTCTCGTGATGGGCGACACGCAGAGCGTGAACGGTAAGAACGTCACGGCCTGGTCTCGAATCGCCCCGGACAATACCGTACAGGAAGTGGGCGCCACAGTCCCCCTCTCGGTCTTTCAGAACCCGCCTACATCGGGAACCGGGCCGGCAGGCGCAATCGCGGTCGTGTCCTTTCCTGCGCGGACGCAAGCCACCACCTTCTTCAATCATCTGGAAATCCATTGGAACCCGAACGGCCACCCGCCTGCGTTCACGATGGTTCCCCATTTCGACCTGCACTTCTATGGTGTGCCGGTTTCGGACGTGCGTGCGGTCACCGCGCCCGACCCGGTGGACCCCGCCGCCGATCATGTTCCGGCGAACTATGTCTATCCCCCTGCCAGCGATGTCGTGCCGGAGATGGGGCGTCACGCCCATGACCCCAATGACTACCAGGGCACCTTTACGACGAAAGTGAACGTTGCGGGCTTCTACAACGGCCAACTGACCTTTGTCGAGCCGACGGTCACGCAAGCCTATCTGGAGCAGAAAGTGAACTTCACGCTTTCCGTGCCGCGACCAGCCGTTCTGGGCAGGACGACCCGCTATCCCACGACGTTCACAGCTACCTACGACGCGGCGACGGATTCCTATACGTTCGTCTATAGCGGTTTCACCTCCATCCAGTAGGGCAGAGGACCGCGAAGCAAAACCCTATCCTAACGCGACCTACACTCCTTTGTCCCCAAAATGTCCAGGCCCCGGAGAGCGCTCTCCGGGGCCTGGACGTTAAGAATCGGCGTCAACATCGCCAATGCACCGTTGAATTCGGTATAATACACGGGGCGTCGGGGGAAAAGGCCGGAACCGCCATGGAACCTGAGCAAGAGGAAAGAATTCGTGCAAATGAATGCAACAAAACGAGCCCTGTGGGTTCTGGCGTGGGTCCTTCCGGCGCTTTTTGTCAGCCTCCGGGCAGGAACCGCTCAGAGCGTAGCGCCGGATCCGGTGAAAGGCAGCCCCGCCGCGCCCGAGATACGGGTGGAGTACTTTGGGGCCGAGCCGGGCTATGCCGTCGGGAGATCCCAGGTGGCGTTTCTCTGCGTGGTGCGCAATGTCGGAAAGGCCGCGTTGCCGGAGAATGTGCTGCGCCTGCGCTGCTATCCGCTCCAGGGGCTTGAGTTTGCGGAGAGCGCCTTCTCGTCCCCTGTGCCGCGCCTGGAGCCGGATCGGGCGATTGCACTGCGCTGGCGGCTGCAGCCGACCGGGCAGGGGAACCATCTGGTAGCTGCTGTGCTGGTGGAGCGCCTGGAGCCGCCCGCGCCCGCAAGCGGCGGACCGATGGGCGGCATGGGGGCCGCTGGGGTGACCCCGCTCCCCGTACCGGCCAATGTACCGAGCGCGACCCTGACGGTGGCGCCCCATTTTGTCGCTACGCCCGCATGGAGCGGGCGGGGAGAGCCGACGCCCGCGCCCCGCGCCGGAGCCGCCGGGAGGGAAGCCTATCTCGGCAACGACCGCGTCGCCGTGCAGGTGATTGCAACCGATTCGCATCTGCCGGTCTGGGCGCTGACAGGCAAGGATGGGACCGGCTGGCACCTGGTGGGCCTTGGCTCAACGATGGCTGCCGTCTGTGCGAGCGAGGATGGTCAGAGGCCCTGGTGGGAGATGTTTCGCTGGTTCGACACACGGCTGCGCCAGGATCGGGATACGGCGACCCTGACCCTGCTGGGTTCGGTGGGCAGTCGCTGCGCCGTGGAGTTGACCCTCACCGCGCGGCGTGATACCGGCGTTATCGAGGGCAGGCTCCGCCTCACGGCCCGCAAAACCCTGCGGCTTGCCGGCGTCCAGTTTCCATCCCTGCTGACCACGGCCTATCCGTTGCCAGCGGCGGACGGGACCGCGCTGCCGATCCTTACGGCGCCCAACTTGATCGAGAACGACTGCCTGACGGCATCGCACAGGGGCGGCGTCACCTTCGGGTTGGCCTGGCCCTCCGAGCCTCCGCTGGCCGGTTGGCACGTGCAGCGCCTGCCC
>DATGIG010000048.1:0-4716 GCA_035295825.1 Chthonomonadaceae bacterium
TCCTGAAATTATCCGCTCGCCAGCGCCAGGTGCTTATCTGGCGCTACTACGAGGAGCGCTCCTTTGAAGAGATTGCCGGGATGTTGAAAATACAGACGGCCACGGCGCGCTCTCTGCTGCGTCATGGCCTGAACACTCTGCGCAAGGCGATCCGGCCGGCGGATCACGATGCGATCTGAGGGGGAGCGGATGCATGGGCTCTGTCAGGGGCCTGTGTCTGCCGGGCGGTCTGGCGTTTTTGGGCGCTCCACCGCCCTATCTCCACCAGGTGCTTCCTGTCATGCGCCTGCCCCCCCTTCCGCCCGATGGCGGCCATAAACTCCCGGTTGGAGGCGGTCTTCATTCCCCCCTTGCGGCAGGCTTCCGATCGGGCCGGATCTACGGGTGGGGCATCCTGTCCGCGGCGACGGCGCTGGCTCTCGCGTTGGGCCTCTCGCTTGCAGATACGACAACCCCTGTAGCCGTTTTCGCGCATGAACGTGTTCTCGGGAGTAAGCTCGTGACCTTTGCGGCACTGCGTATGATACATTCTCTCCTCCACCCTCGTGTATCCTGCCCACCATCGGGATATTTTATTAACGGGAACCAGCCAATACGAGTATAAACATTGAATCTTAGAGAATACTTAGAGGACCATGAGAATTTCCTAAGTTTCTGCGCCTCGCATACAAAAATGCCGTGACACCCCTCTTTGTATGGCTGGAAGCACATTCCACGCGACACGCAAACTACCAGGGAACTGCTATAATATGTAGGACTTGATTTTTTATTTTCTTATTCCCATCTTACGGAGCGGCGTATGCAGCAGCAACCCCCTTATGACCTCTTGTTGCAGGGCGGACATGTCATTGATCCCGCCAACAACCTGGACGGTCCGGCAGATATAGCCCTGAAGCAGGGCAGGATCGCCCAGGTCGCTTCCAATATCGCCCCGCACCTTGCCGAGACGGTGGTGGACGTGCGCGGGCTGGTGGTCACACCGGGCCTGATCGACATCCACATGCACGCCTACTACACCCGCGAACCGGAGGGGATCGGGGTGATGCCGGACTTTCACTCCTTTCGCTCCGGGGTGACCACCGTGGTGGATACCGGAACGGCGGGCGCGAACCACTTCCTCCACTTCAAGCGGACCGTCATCGACCTGGCGAAGACGCGCGTGCTGGCCTATATCAATATCGTAAGGTCGGGCATGATCGGCCCGTTCGAGCAGGATATCCGCGAGATGGATCCGGAGTTGGCGGCCTCCATCGTTCTGGCGAACCCTGAGACCTGCGTGGGCATCAAGACCGCGCACTACTGGACGCGGCTCCCGTTCGACGCCGAGCATCCCCCCTGGGCGGCGGTAGAGCGCGCCGTGCAAGCCGGAGAGCTCTGCAACAAGCCGGTCATGGTGGATTTCTGGCCGCGTCCGGAGCGGCCCTATGAGGATCTGGTCCTTAAAAAAATGCGTCCGGGGGACATTCATACCCACGTCTACGCGCAGCAGTTCCCACTGTTGGATGAGAACCGCAAACCGCGCCCCTTCCTGGCGGAGGCGCGCAAGCGGGGCATCATCTTCGATGTCGGCCACGGCGCGGCCAGCTTCTGGTATCGGCAAGCCCTCCCGGCCATCGAAGGCGGCTTCGGGCCGGATTCCATCAGCACAGACCTCCATACCGGCAATGTAAATGGGCCGGTGGTGGATATGCTCACCACGATGTCCAAGTTCCTGCATATGGGGCTGCCCCTACAGGAGGTCATCTATCGCTCGACGGTCACGCCCGCCCGCGAGATCGGCAGGCCGGAGTTGGGCACGCTCTCCGTCGGGGCGGAGGCGGATGTGGCCGTGCTGCAGCTCTGCGAAGGGGAATTTCCGCTGGTGGACTGCGGCAAGGCGAAGCTGATTGGCACACGCCGGTTGGAGTGCCGGATGACCCTGCGGGCAGGCCGCATCGTCTACAATCCGGACGGCCTGGCTCTGCCGGAGTGGACGGACGCCCCGGCGGAGTACTGGACGATCCGACAGTCGGCTACCGCTCCCTAAATCACCGAACCACACGAGGCGCAAGTTTATGAACGTCTACCGTGAATTGGGCCTGCGGCCTATCATCAATGCCTGCGCTACGCTCACCAAGCTGGGCGGCTCCCTGATGCCGCCCGAGGTGACGGCGGCGATGGAGGAGGCCAGCCGGTGTTTCGTGGATCTGAACGAGCTCCAGCAGCGGGTAGGAGCGGAGATCGCTGCGCTCACCCATAACGAGGCGGCATACGTCTGCTCCGGAGCCGCAGCGGGTCTCACCCTCGCCACCGCCGCCTGCATCGCCGGCAAGGACCCGGCGATCATCGCACAGTTCCCCGACCTGACGGGCTTGAAGGACGAGGTCATCATTCACCGCGCGCATCGCAACGGCTACGACCACGCCGTGCGCCAGGTGGGCATCCGCGTGGTGGAGATCGGGGACAGCGCCGGAACCACGCTCCAGGATCTGGAACGGGCCGTCTCGCCCCGAACTGCCGCCATGGTCTGGTTTCAGGGCGCTATGACAGGTCAGGGCGACCTGCCCCTTGAGAAGATGATCGCCGTAGCTAGGGCCAATGGCATCCCGGTGATCGTGGACGCGGCGGCGCAATTGCCTCCGGTCAGCAACCTGTGGCGCTTTACGGAGATGGGCGCCAGTCTGGCGATCTTCAGCGGCGGCAAGGACCTGCGGGGACCGCAGTCCAGCGGTCTCATCGTGGGGCAGCGCGCCCTCATCGAGAGCTGCGCCCTCAACGGCAATCCCAACCATAGCATCGGACGCCCGATGAAAGTCGGGAAAGAGGAGATGGTCGGCCTCCTGGCGGCGGTGCGGCGCTATCTGAGCCTGGATCATGCGGCACGGGAGCGGTGGTGCGAGGAGGTGGTGGCCGAATGGAATGCGGCGCTGAACCGGCTGCCGGGCGTGAGCGCGCGCCGGGACTTTCCCAACGAAGCGGGTCAGCCGCTGCCCCGCAGCCTGGTAACGATCCGCGCCGACGAGGCAGGGATCTCGCGTGACGAGGTCCTCACGCAGCTTGCGGCGGGAGATCCGATCATCGCGGTAGCCTCCAGCGGCACGGATGGTATCTATTTGAACCCGATGACGCTCGAACCGGGTGAGGAACAGATCGTCCTGGAGCGCCTACAGGCCGTCTTGCGTCGGCCTTGACAAAGCCGAAGAGAAATAGGTAGACTGGAGTCAATAAGTGCGCCTGGCAGAACATCCCTGATAGATCCAGGAAGGGCAGATTCTCATTTTTCCGCTCTTGCGAGACAGCGGGCTTTCGGGTGGAAAGGTTTCAGGAGGAGAGTAATGGCGAGTCAGAATCGGCGAAACTACGGAGGGTATAGCGCCCCGAGCAGCGGTCTGGCCTTTGTGCGCGGCACGTTTATCATGCTGGTGGTGCTGATCTTGTGCTTTGGATTCGGCTTCTTTGTGTTGGCGCGCTTTATGCCGGGCGCGCCCAAACCGGAGAACAGCCATGCCGGAGCCGCTCTGGCCTCCACGCGCGACGGGAACGACTCCTCCAGCGGCCAAAACATCGCTTCCGCCGAGCAACCGGCTCCCCGAGTACCGGCATCGAAGCCGACGCCTTCCCCTGCAACCCATCAGGCCCCCCAGGGCCCCATCATCGCTCCCGGAGACGAGAACCCGGTACAGCAACCGGGCAATATGGATACGTCCGGAAAGCATGACGAGAATACCGACAACGCGAACAAGCCCGACGCGCACGAGAAGCCCGCCGTTGGCCAGAAGCCGGAGCAGAAGGCCGGTGCGATAGACAAGCAGGCTGGCGACGACACGCCTGCGCCGAACCGGAGCGCCAACGACGATACCCATCCGACCGTCTCCAAGCCGCATCGATCGAACCGAAAACCCGCAGGAGAGGGGAACGACGTCCCCAAAAACCACACGGACACCCCACGCAATGGCGACACGGACCCAACCCCCACCGCCCCACCGCGAGACAACAACGATAGTAAACCTGCCGCCGCCGGATTCTATCGCGTCCAGATAGGCGTTTTTGGGACCCGTGAGCAGGCCGAACAGCTCGTCAAAGAGGCGCAGGGCAAAGGCTTTGAGGCGCAGATCAAGGTGATCCAGAAAGAGGGGCAGACCCTCTATAAAGTTCAGCACAGCGCGCATAAGACCCGTGCCAATGCCGAAAAAGAGGGCCAAAAGCTGACCGAAGCCGGTTTTCAGATCTATATCGCCGGCCCGGATAAATAGCTACGTACCGAAAAAAGCGCATTTCCAGACAGCACGACAGAAAAAACGTGGCAAAAGGCTTGCGCATCCCGGAAAGAGTGTGTATAATAGCGTCGAATACCCCCGGTTGTCGCGTTCCGGCCCCCTCCGTCGAACGTTGGCGAGGCAGCGCGTTGCGTCGGCTCGCTTTTACCAGATAACAATCTTGTCTCGTGCCTGCGTGATGAACTGCCCTGTGAGGAAAGCGAGATAGGAATTTACCAGGCAGCATGATGCCATATTTCCGCCTGGCAATCGGCTTGGTTGTGGTCTGTACAGAAACTCATCCCGTGTCCTCATGCAGGACACCATTCTGGAAGGCAGGAAGAATTCATGAGGAATAGGGTGTCATCCAATTCCCCCCGCGTCCGTTTCTCCCTTGTGTTGCTCGGTATGTTATTGGCGGCTCTGGCCTTCGCCGGCTGCGGTGGCGGCGGTGGCGGTAACGGCGGCGGTGGCGGCGGCG
>DATGIG010000049.1:0-6751 GCA_035295825.1 Chthonomonadaceae bacterium
CCTCGATACCCTGCGCGAAACACGACGCTCCGAATTGACTATCAAGGCCACACGCCAGACATTACAGTCATTCCAGGTGTGGTGGGAAACCGACCGAAACCGGCCTTTCGACCTGGCGCTGCTTCGAGACGCTGACTTGGACTGGAACACAGAGAGCGTCTGGAAAACTGGGCGCATGCTCTGGAAACGGTTACCCCGCATATCCTGCGCCACAGCCTGGCGCGACGATTGCTCTCCAGCGGCGCGCAACTCAGCGAAGTGCAGCGTGTTCTGGGGCACAGCCGACTCTCAACGACGGGGATCTACCTCACTCCCAGCGAGGAGGATGTCCGCACGGCCATTGGTCGCGCCGGAGTATGACAGCAGCCCACATTATTAAAGGAAAGAGAGACACGCTTGAAGCGCTCCTGGAACATCGACGAACTGATTGAACATTTCACCTTACTGCCGGACGAACTGAAGCTGCTCGCCAACAAGACAGAACCGTCGCGCCTGGGCTTTGCCGTCCTGCTCAAGTGCTTCCTGTATGAAGGACGCTTTCCCCAATACAAAGGCGATATTCCCAGTCCCGTGGTCACCTACGTTGCGCAGCAGATCAGCGTCGCGCCGGAGCGTTTCCAGGAGTACTACTGGAACGGACGTACCATCAAGCAACATCGGGCCGATGTGCGCGCTCTCCTGGGATTTCGAGAAGCGACTGAGCCGGTGTCAGCCTCGAAACGGCCTTGACCGAAGTGACCCGATTGAACCATCTGCGCGCCCTAAAGCTACCTGCGGATCTCTTTGCTGGCGTGCCGCCCAAAGCGCTCCAGAGTTACAGTCAGCGGCTCTCTGTAGAAGAGACCTATGAAACGCAGCGTCACCCGGAGGCGCTGCGCATCACGATGCTGGCCGCCTGGTCTTACCTTCGCCTGCAGGAGAGCCACGATACACTGCTTGATCTGCTCAATGAAACGGTACATCATATCGCCACCAAGGCGGAACGCAAGGTCGAGAACCGCCTCCTTACCGACTTCAAGCGCGTTACCGGCAAGCCGGGACTCCTCTTTCTCATCGCCGATGCTTCTCTGGCCAACCCGGACGGAGTCGTTCGCGAAGTCATCTATCCCGTGGTGGGCGAACAGACCTTACAGGACCTCAAGGCCGAGTGGAACGCCACCGGCGTGAGTTATCGCCAGCAGGTGCAGGTCGTACAGCGCGACACCTATCGCCACCACTATCGCCGGATGATGCCTCCCGTCCTGAGGAGCCTGGAGTTTCGCTCCAACAACGCCGCGCATCGTCCGGTCCTGGACGCGGTGGAACTGGTCCAGAAGTACGCCGACAGTAAAATCCAGTTCTATCCTCCCGACGTCAAGGTTCCCCTGGACGGGGTCGTCAAAAGTGCGGATCGTGCCTTCGTGGTCGATAAGGACAAAGATGGCAACGAGCGGGTGAACCGGATCAATTATGAGATCAGCGCACTGCAGGCACTCCGGGAGAAACTGCGATGTCGCGAAATCTGGGTTCCCGGGTCGGGCAAGTTTCAAAATCCGGATCTGCCTGTCACCATTGCCTGCCCAGCCGAAACCGCTGCAACTCGAAGCCCTCAAAGCGGAGGTAAACCGCCGCTGGCCGCTCACGGGTCTGCTCGACATGTTCAAAGAGGCCGATCTGCGTATTGGATTCACCGAACTCTTCAAGAGCCCTACCCCTCGGGAGAATCTGGACCGGGAAATGCTTCAGCGACGCCTGCTCCTCTGCCTCTATGGGCTGGGAACCAATGCGGGAATCAAGAGCATGCGCGCCGGAGACCACGGCGAGAGTTACAAAGACCTGCTGCATGTCCATCGCCGCTACATCACCCGCGACCACCTGCGTAACGTCATTACCCAGGTCATCAATGCCACCCTGCTCGCCCGGACACCGGACTTCTGGGGAGAAGGCACGACTGCCTGTGCCTCCGATTCTAAGAAGTTCGGCTCCTGGGACCAGAACTTGATGACGGAATGGCACGTTCGCTATCGTGGCCCCGGCGTCATGATCTACTGGCACGTCGAGCGTAAAGCCCTGTGCGTTCACTCCCAGCTCAAAACCTGCTCCTCCTCAGAAGTCGCCTCCATGCTGCAGGGGGTCATCCACCACAATACACAGATGACCGTCGAGAAGAACTACGTGGACAGCCATGGTCAGAGCGAGGTCGCCTTCGCCTTCTGTGCGCTCCTGGGCTTCGAGCTGCTACCACGCCTCAAAGGGCTGCATCGTCAGAAGCTCTCTCGTCCGGAGGGCGGTCAAGCGGACGCCTATCCTAACCTGCAGCCGGTCCTGGCGAAAGCCATAAACTGGGATCTGATCCGCACTCAATACGACGAATCGGGGGGTTTGGGCCATGACGTGCAGTTGCGCCAGGGTGTGCAGAAAGCGCTCAATCGTGGGGAGGCTTATCACCGCTTGCGGCGGGCGGTGACTTTCGTGAACGGCGGGCGCTTTCGCGTCAAGACCGAAGCGGAACAACCGAAGCGGAACAGCAGATATGGAACGAATGTTCGCGGCTCCTGACCAACGCCATTCTCTACTACAACACGGCGCTGCTCTCCAAGGTCTACGAACAGAAAGTGGCTGCTGGCGACCAGGGGGCGATAGAGCTGCTGCGGGGTGTTTCGCCCTGTACCTGGCAGCATGTGAACCTGCTCGGCGCGATAGAGTTCATGCAGCGCACGTCCAAGGTAGACCTGGATGCTCTGGCAGCTCGCTACACGGGCCCGAACTTCTGGAGCAAAGTGTTACAAACCGCTAACGAGGATATGTTAGACTAATTTTACTCTCATGGGGGATGGGCAAAAATAGCCTGCTTCTAGCTTCCCATCTGGGTGATGCGTCCGCCTGATACGGGCAGATACGCTCCGGTTATATAATTGGCCAGGTCACTCAGGAAAAACACGCAGGCGTTCCCGATCTCCTCGGCGCTCCCATGCCGGCGGAGAGGCAGCGATTTGGCGAAATTCCTGGACCCTTCCGACTCTGTATCCACTTTTTCGTCCACCATCCAGCCGGGGGCAACCATATTGACGGTAATATTCTCCGGGCCGAGTTCACAGGCGAGCGAACGTGACAGGCCGACCATTGCGCCCTTGCCTGCCATATATACCGACCAGTTCGCCGGCGCCATGTTCCAGAGTTCCGTCACAATATTGACGATCCGTCCGCCCCCTTGCTCATGAAAGCGCGGACGGGCAGCAGCGGTGGTATTGATGACGGCTCGGCAGCCAAAATCGAAGGCATCCTGATAATCTTCCCGTGTTGCCTCCGCCAGGGGGCCGTGCTGCTTCCCGGCAATGGCATTGTTGACCACGCCATCCAATCTGCCGAATGCCCGGACAACCTCCTCCACCAGCCTCTGTACCTCCGTTGCATCCCTCACGTCGGCGGCAAAAGCCTGTGCAATGCCTCCGGCATCCCGGATCCCGGCGACGACCGCCTCCGCCTTCTCTCCGCTGTGCGCATAGTTGACGGCGACTGAAGTGCCCTCACGCGCCAGCACCCTTGCAATCGCCGCGCCGATCCCACGCCCTCCTCCGGTAACCAGGGCTACCTTGCCAGCCAATAACACGTTATCCCCTCCTTCACGCCATTTCGGACCGTTTCAGCTCCCTACTTCGGCGTCTCCTTGCCATCGATGAGCGTCTTGGACTTGGTGATCTCCTCCGTCTTCAACCGCCATCCCGAGGTGGTTTTCACCCAGGTATCTCTCCCCTCCTCGGTGCTATCGAAGGTCCGGTAGCGCCCGCCCTGATTTGCAATAATCACCCACTTGGCCTTCATCGTGGTAATCGCCTGGTCTCCCTTCACCTCCAGCTTGGCAATCTCGTTCTTCCCCACTACTACAGACCGGGTGTTCACAAACTGCTTCTTATACATGTCCTCCAGTTGTGTGCGTGTGAAGATTCTCCCGCTGGGCAGTTTCATCGTAAGATCCATGGTTGCCGGAGCCAGCAACCCCTTGACATCTTTTGCCTTGAACGCAGCCAGCATCTTCTGGTACTGGGCAGTGAGTTCCTTCTTCACTGCCGCATCCTCTTCCGCCCTCACCCCCGTTACGATCATAATCAGCGCAACGATACATAGAGCGAATACCCTATAAGATCGTTTCATATCCCTCCTCCTATATCAGGCTCGCTTGAACTGTTTGTCCAGCTCATGGAAAGAGACGGTCACGACAATCGGGCGTCCATGCGGACAGAGATAGGGGTTCTCCGTTTCCGCCAATTGCTCCAGCAGGCCCGACATCTCTTCAATCGTCAGCGGATCTCCCGCTTTTACCGCCAGCTTGCAGGCATTGGTAATGGTGACATGCTCTTGTTGCACGAGCAATCTTCGCGATACCGATTGATTCACCAACTCATCGATCATATCCCGTAGGATCTGCTCATACGATTTGTTCACCAACATTGCCGGTATCGCCCGTACTACGAAACTCTCCCCTCCAAACGGCGCGATATCCCAGCCGGAAGTCGCAAAACTCGCGCAGTGCTCGGCCAGCAGAAGCGCCTCGCGCCGGCTCAACGTCAGCGTGAGCGGCACTGCCAGATGCTGTACCGGAATGCCGGCGGAGAAGCGCTTTACGGTCAGGCGCTCGTATAAGACCCGTTCGTGGGCGACATGCTGATCTATGACGGCGATCCCATCCGGGGTGAGGGCAATGATATAGGTGTTGCGGGCCTGCCCCAGCACCCGAAACGCACGCAACTGCTCGGCAAAGGGGCGAGGGCGTGGACGCTCTACAATCGCCTCATCCTGCGGGAGCGAGGCGACGGTGGGAGCCTCCGCAAAGGGATCGTTGGGAACGGTATCCGACGGGGGAAATGGGTTCCCGTCAGGCGATCCGGCAAACGCCCTTTCCGTTGCCTCGATCAACGGCTCAAACGGGGCAAAGCCCCGGATCACCGCCGCATGTTCGTGCGGCGTGCCGGTTCTGTGGTCCTGCCCGTGCTCCCGGTAATCGGCCCTCCCCATATCCAGGCTGCCCTGAAAGCCAGGCGTCCCGGAGGGCATTCCCTGAGCGTCGTTACCCGTTTGCTGTATCCGGGCGGTAGGCACAATGCCATACGCCAGCAGGGCGCTTTTGATCGCCTGGCTGACCGCATGATGCACCTCCCCGTCCCGTGTAAACTTCACTTCGGTCTTGGTGGGATGCACGTTGACATCCACCAGTTCCGGGTTGATTTCGACAAAGACAGCGGCAATCGGATACCGGCTCTCCGGCGTCAGGGCGCGATAGGCTTCCTCCAGCGCGTGTCCCAACAAGCGGCTTTTGATGGGCCGACGGTTCACATAGAACAGCTCATGCGAACGCCCAGGGCGAGTAATGTCCGGCGTTGCGATATAGCCGCTCACCACCAGTCCGGGAGACTCGTTACGAATGGGGATCAGCTTCCGAGCGATATCGCGCCCCCATACCGCTGCCAGCGCGGAGAGAGGCTCCCCCGTACCCGGTGTGCTGAATACCTCCGCCGTGCCATTCTTCAGGCGAAACGCCACGGAGGGGTATGCCACCGCCAGATGACCGACCACCTCCACGGCCCTGGCGACCTCCGTCGGCGTGCTCTTTAGAAACTTCAGGCGCGCAGGTGTGTTATAGAAGAGCTCTCCCACCTCCATGGTCGTGCCATCGCGGGCGGCTACTTCTTCCGCAGCCACGATGTCCCCACCCTCGACCACCAGGCGCGTCCCACTCTCCTCATCGACGGGCTTGGTGGTCAGGATAAAGCGTGAAATGGAGGCTATCGAGGGCAGCGCCTCCCCACGAAATCCCAGGGTATGAATGGCGAAAAGATCATCGGCTGAGCGGATTTTGCTCGTGGCATGCCGCTGCAATGCCAGAATGGCATCGGATCTGGTCATCCCGCATCCATTGTCGGAGACGAGGATGCGCTGTTTGCCTCCCTCCTCCAATCCGACTACGATCTGGGTCGCTCCTGCGTCAATCGCATTCTCGACCAGCTCTTTTACCGCCGACGCAGGGCGTTCTACGACTTCCCCAGCCGCAATTCGGTTCGCTGTGTTCTCGTCCAAAAGGACAATTCGATCTGCTGCCATACGCACTCCCGATCTACCCGATCGTCACCCGCGTTTTGCTCCAATGCCTACTCTCTGTCCTATTCAAAGATCCATCACACATAGACAAAGATACATCTATCTTAGCACATTTTCCTCGGTTTACCAATCGTTTCAGATAAAACGAGCGCGAGCCATGAGTGACTCGCGCTCGCAGCATCGGCATGGAACTCGCCTTATCTGTGTTTCTTAGCCAGGGCCTTCTGCAACTCACGTGCCAGCCCCGGTCCACGGAGCTTGTCGCCCATGGCCAGGATGGTGCCGGTATCTCCATCCACCAGGAATGCGCGCGGGATCGAATCGATCCCGTAGAGCTTGGCAATCTCCGCATCCCAGTACTTTCCATCGTAGATCTGCGCCCAGGACATCTGGTTCTGAGGCAGGAACGACACCAGCGTATCATGCTTACCGCTGGGATCCAGGCTGACGCCCAGGATCTCGAAACCATACTGATGGTACTGGTTGTAGACGTTGACGACATTGGGCATCTCCGCCATGCACGGCCCGCACCACATCGCCCAGAAGTCCAGCAACACGATTTTATGCTTGAAGTCGGTCGGGAAGTGGACCATTTTGCCATCGAGGTTCCGGATATCGAAATCGATCACTTCGCCGCCCACTACGAGATCTTCCGCCGAGATCGAGCCCTCTGCCGGCT
>DATGIG010000050.1:0-8444 GCA_035295825.1 Chthonomonadaceae bacterium
CAGGAACTTCTGCCAGGTGTAGACGATGAGGTCGTCTTCCGTTTTGCCCTCATAGAGGGGTTGGTTGGGGATGTTGTAGAGGACGGCGAAGAGCCCGCCGCACGCTCTCGCCGCGGCCAGGCCCAGCTTGGTATCCCCATCGCTGCCGTTGCCGCCCGTGTTGAGCAGGGCGCAGAAGTGGGGATGCGCGATATTATCCATCCGAAAGATCTGGAGGCGGTGCTCCCACACGATCCCCTGCCAGGTCTGCGAGACCAGGTGCAGGTCGTAGACCGTGCCGCCCTCGACCTTGGTCTCTCCCCGCTTCTCCCACTTATAGACCGGCTCGGGCTTTTTGAAATAGGCGTCCAGGTCGGCGCGGGACGGCAGCGCGAAACAGATGAGCGCCAGCAGCGCGGGCAGTATCAGCGTAAGTCGTTTCATATCCACTCCTCTTGCGATTTTTAAGCCATGATTGCTCCTCTCATTCGCCAGGAACCGCCCTACCTCCTGCTTTTCATGCAACGTCCTGTGCAACTCCCACAAGGATCCCTACTTTCAGGGCATTTTCACCGTTTTCCCCGCTCCTATATTTAAGGAGTGATCAGTTTGGGTTCGACGAAAACGATCTTGCCCTCCGTATTCAGTTTGAATGTGAAGACAGCCGACTTGTTTGAGAAGATCCCGCGATAGCGATAGAGGCGAAGGCCGTTCTCCTCTTTGCGCTCGACCAGGTCGAACGCTTTCAGTTGGCCCAGCGTACCGATAAATTCCGGTCCCGCGCGCCGGATCAGAGGAACCAGCGTCTCGATAGCTTCTTTGGAGAACAGCGCATCGTCCACTCTCCCCTGCGCCGCCTCCAGCACAAAGCCCTTGAGCAGGCGCGTAACGGCAGGCTCTCTATCCTCGATGGGTTTCACCCCGGCGTCATTGGTCTCAGGAATATTCAGGTAGAGGCCCGCAATGTGCTTGGCGAAATCCTCGGAGGGCACGTCGCCCGCATTGCACAACACGACCACCACCAGATGGTCATCCGGATAGCGCGCAAACATGCTGCTGAAGCCGAACGTTTCCCCGCCATGCCCGGCGACCCGGTGTGCGCCCTGCCGGGCGAGTTCGTTACCCAGACCATACTCCAGCCTCTCACCGCCCGTCAGTTGGCCGGGCGTCATCATCTGTTCTACCAGCGTCCTGGGAAGGATCTTCCCTGAAGCGAGGGCGGCATCCCACCGGATCAGGTCCTCTGCGGTAGAGATCAACCCTCCGCTGGCCCATTTGTTAGTCGGGCTGCCGTAGTCCGCGTTGTAGAGTTTCCCCTCGAACCAGTTGTAGCCCGCAGAGCGGTTGGCAATCACGGTCCGTTTGTCATCCAGGCGCGTCGCGGTCATCTGCAGGGGATCGAAAAAGCGCTCCTTGAGGAACTGGCCGTAGGGTTTCCCTGCAATCCGCTCCACGATCATGCCCAGCAGAATATAACCGGTGTTGGTGTAGGCGAAGCGTTCGCCTGGAGAGAACTGCAGAGGATGCTCCAGTGCGGGCGCCACGACCTGCTCCGGCGTGCGATCCAGGCGTGCGAAACGAATACTACCGGGGATCTCAGTATAGTCTATCAGCCCGGAGGTGTGGTTGAGCAGGTGACGCACAGTGATGTCCTTGCAGGCGGGCGGCAGGTCCGGAAGATAGCGGGTGATGGGATCCTCCAGGCGGAGCTTCCCCTCCTTTACCAGCAGCAGGATCGCCGTCGCCGTGAAGTGCTTGGTGATCGAACCGATGCTGTAGACGCTGTTCGGTGTGGCGTGTGCAGAGAGTTCCACGTTACTGAACCCATAGGCACGGGCGGTAAGCGCCTTGCCCTCCCGGGCGACGGCCAGGCTTACCGAGGGAATATGCCACGACGCCATCTGGGCTTTGATGTAGTCGTCTATCTTATCCGCACGCGCCGTTGTTGCGGAGCAGAGCGCGACGAGTAGCAGAAGGCCAGCTATTCGTGTGGTTCTCATATAAGTTCCCTCCTTGGGGGTAACAGGGAGCAGGCTCCCAGGAGCGTCATGGCGAGCATCATGAGGAGCGTCAAGCTCCAACCGACTACCGTATTGGTGCCGAAAGCGCTGTAGCGGCCATGTAGGAAACCCTCCGGATCCAGGCGCATCGCCTCCACTCCCCACCAGAGCACCATCAGGGAGCTAATCGCCATGGCGCCGAGGAGCATGCATCGGGAGAGGAGGAGGCGTCGGAAGCCCCCTTCCGGTAAGGGGTGGCAGCGCAGGGCCTGCTGGAGGTTTGTACCGCCGATAAGCAGGGCAATGGTCGCGATTCCTGCCGTGCCCTGAAGGATCCATACCGGGGCCACCAGGCTGACCAGCGTCTGCCGGGGATAAGCGTAGGGGGTGTCGTCGAGCGTAGCGTAGAAGACCAGGCCCGCAACCACATAGCCAAGCAAGGCTCCAAAGCCCCGAAGGAGGGCTTGCCGAAGCCGGGCGGCGTCCGGCTCGGCAAATGCCCCGGTTCGGTACCGGAGCCAGGCGTCCAGCGCACCGCGAAGAGTGTCCAGGAAGGCGTCGGCAGAGGTCGGCGTGGTTTCCAACAGCGCTGTAAACTCCTCCCCATAACGGGCGCGCCAGCGCTTCGGATAGAGCGCGACCATCCAGCAGAGTTTCATGGGGTAAGCGCCCTCCTTCGCCCAACGGCGGTGATGGTCTCCAGGCTATGGAGCTGGTCTTTCAGGGCGGTCGCCCCTGCGGCCGTCAGCCGATAGGGCCGTCGTCGCTCTTCGGGTGGGAGCGGAGCAATCAGTCCATGCGCCTCTAACCGTGAAAGCGCGCCATAGAGCGTGCCCGGCCCCAGGCGAAGCCCGAAAAATTGAGCGATGTCTTCCGTGATGGCATATCCATGTTTCGGGCCATCCGCCAGACTGATCAGGATCAAGAGCGAGGGATCGGTAAAGCGGCCAAAATCAGACAGGTTCATCGAGGCTCTCCCAGCCAACGGTGGATTATACTTCGTGTTGCGTTATAACGTGATACGTAATAATACAACAAGACAAGCCTGCCTGTCAAGACAACCTCGTTAGGAACTCGCCTTACGTAGCCGTGGGCAAGGGCAAGAGGACAAATTTGTCAAAAGTAACCTGGTGAACCACTAGTGAGCAGCCAAAAGATGCCGCATAACCCAACAAGCACAGCAATCACCCAAAGGATTGCTTTTACAGGCTTAGACAATCGCCTCATGTCATCTATTCCTTATCGGGACTTGGAAGCGAGTGTTGGCAGGCCACCAAGCATCCGTAATGCTTCCGGGGGCGTCAGGCCAATCAGGTCGAGGGCCACGCCGCTCCAGTCCTTGGTCGCCTGCTGTGCGGTCTCTCCCAGTGCGCGGGCCAGAATCGCGGGGTTGCCACTACGCCCCTTCCGGCAGAGCAGCGGTTCCGAAGAGCCGACGAACGCCGCCTCGCGCCCCATGGTCTCGATCGAAAAGACCGGATTGACCGGCACGAGATTGGAGGCGGCCCACCGCCCGTACCAGCGGACATGGGGATCGGTATAGGGGCTGGCCCGGTCGTCCAGATAGAGCGGCAGGCCGGGTGCAGCCTGCCGCAGCGCTGCATGGATGGGAATGAGACCCTTTCGGTTCTCATTGAGCCGGAACTCGTTGAGCGTATGCCAGAGGCCATCGATCGAGGTATCCGGGAAGAAGGGCAATTCCACCTGAATGCGCAGCGAATACGAGTAGGGCGCCACGTCGAGCGGATCGAACCCCTCCGTACGAATACAGGCGAGCCGGGTCGCGACCCCATAGCCCAGGTGTCCGTTGGTGGGAATGCCGTCGCCGCCCTGCACATCGCCCGCCCATCCCGGCGCAGCGGTCGCCCTCAGCGTGAGGGAGCTGAGGCCCTGAATACGCGTCAGGGGCGTTAGCAGCCGCACAGCCTGGTTCGGGTCGAGCACGATCCAGCCGGACATAGCCCCATAGTAATCCTGCAATTCCGGATTATTCGCCGCCCGGCGCTTTGCAAACTGCGCGCCGGTCTCGCCCAGGATGTTGAGGTCCTCCTGCCCGCTCACTCCCCCGCCGCGCAGCAAGGAGACCGCTCCCCCGACCCTGATGCCGATCTTTTTGCCTGCCGCGACGGCACTCTGTAAGCGCTCGGGGGCCTTCGGGTCGTCCAACAGGAGGTGAAGCCAGACTTCGTTGAAGCCCTTCGACTTCGCAGTGGCGAGCAGGTCGATGAGGGCTTTGTCGTCTTCCGGCAGTTGCGCCAGCAGAACACGCTTCGGCAGGGTGGCGGGCATCGGCTGCGGAGGGGCGGGCGGAGCCGCATTTGCGGGAGCGGCGCCTCCCTTCGGGAGGACGGCGATCTCCTGGAGCAATTGCGAGCCGAGGTTCTGGGAGAACGGAGCCTCCACCGCCTCGCCGCCCGGAAATACGAATTGTGCAGCGAGTTCCGTATTGATGCGTACCCGGTCCGTCCGTATCGAGGTATTGTTCATGCCCCAGAACTGTACGATGCTCTCCAGGGAGCGCTGCAGAGCCTCCGGCAGATCGGACGGTTTGACCTCCGGGCCGGGATTGTAGCGGTGTTGGCGATAGGCCGCATCGATGCGCTGAAGCAGGTCGGGCGGGAGCGAGCGCGGATCATTCGGTGCGAACCCGATATGCGACAGCGGATCGTGCCGGGCCATCGCATCCCCCAGCCCCTGCAGGGCCTTATAGCGTGCGGAATTCGCCTCTTCCGCCCACTCGTTCAGGAGGGCGATACGTGCGCCGATGCCCTGCACATCGTCCGTAAGCAAGAAGGTCGAGGCTCCCACCCGCCGGAACACCCCGGTGACGGACCAGCAGAGCCCCTGGAGCAGGTTCCCGGCGCGTACGCTCTGGCCGGGCGCAACGCGCAGGAAGACAGGCAGCGTCATCAGGCGCTTATCGGCCACCAGGTCCAGCCTCGTAGCGAGTGCGGCCCGCGCCAGCAGTTCGCCCAGAGTCTTGACTTCGCCATCCAGCGAAACCGACGCCTGGAGGGCCGGGGAGGTAAAATCGAGCTGGCCGGGCTTGAGGCGGCTTGGGACCGTGCGCAGGATCGGCACGCCGAACGCCGTAACCACATCGGGATCCACGGGGCCGTCGCCGCGCGGCCTCCCGCCTTGCGGCAGGATGTAGTGCTCTTCGCCCAATTCCGGATTTATTCCGCCGCCGTAGCCGTAGTCGTTCGATCCCTCCTTGGAGAGGCCGAAACTCGCCTTACGCACCAGGCGCAGGCGGGTATCGGCGGGATCGAACTCCTGCGGGTCTCCCTGCGATTCGTAGCGATGCACGTTGGGCTGATCGGTCGGCGTAAGCTTGGTGCGCTGTATCACGATCTTATCGGGCAGGAGGCCGAGGTAGAGCGCGCGCTCCCTCTCATCCATGTCCCCCGCGCCGATGCCGCCCGCGCTCCCTGCCAATTGCCACTGGTCCGAGGTAAACAGGGAGAGCAGGACCTTGAGGCGCTCATCCGCGCGCAGTCCCGCGTAGGGGTCGGGCTTGTCGGGTCGGTCTTCGATGATTCGCATGGTCGTTGGAGCGAGTACCCTGAGGTTTCCGACCGTCACCACCCGTCGCCCCAACTTCTCCGCCAGCCGATCTACCGAAGCAAAGTCCTCCGGCGCGGGGGGCGCGCTAACAAAACGCCCCCCTCCTATCAGCAGCAGCAGCGGCCCCTGTTTCGCAGCATCGTCGGGAAGGCGGTCGAGGGGCGAGGGCGGTCTCTGCGGCTGGGCTTGCCGCCCTGGATCGGCAATAGTGGCAACCGGCGCGCCCAGCAGGGAAAGGGCAAGGCAGAAGGGAATAGGGCTAAAAAGCGTTCCGCGCATGGCAACTCTCCTTTTCAGATCCGGACAAAAGAGCGTTTCTTCCAAACGGAACGACGAACCGCCGGAGAGATAGGGTTCACTATTATCCCTCAGAGTCTTCTCACTCGCTGGGAATTTTCCATAACGTGTGCTGGTGAATAAAACTTAAATTCTTGCCCTCCGGCGTCCAGGCTAGCTTATATTCCTCATAGAGGTAAGGAGACATCCCTTTCACCGGTGGCAAGAGCCCCAGACTGCGCTTCTCGGTTCCATCCAGGCGGACGGTGTATAACTCGATCACCTCATGCTGCTTTGGTAGCAGCGGAGGGTACCAACGGCTGAGGAACCGGCGCAGAGGGGAGAGCGGCGGCAGTTGGTTGCTGTGGACCAGGAGGGCCAGCCGGTCTCCGCCGGGCGAAAGAGCGATATCTAGAGCCCTCCCGCCCTGCATTATCGGGAGGACAAACTCTTTGAGGTTTGGCGAGGGGCCAGCATCAATCTCGTAGAGGCTCACCCCTCCCCGGTATTCTGAGGATTCCAGGCTTACTTTCGGCAGAACCAGGATACGATCTTTGCCCACAAAGCCTAGGAGTGTGTTGCCGAATGTGTCCGGCCAACGGGCGCTGTCTCTGGGGAAACCGAAAGAGGGATAGCGTCGGTTCTGCGCGCCATCCAGGCTTTGCAGAACGGCGCACATGCCATTGTCAGCTATATCCGGACCACCTATGCATAGAGAGATCCAACGGCGATTGTCGGGAAACCACAGTGTATTGGATGCGTGGTTTATGTAGATGTGGCCTTTGTAATTCGAGGGAAACTGTCGCTGCCCGTTCAATTCGAGGACTTCATAAGATTTGACATCGGATCCGATTTCGGAGTAATTGTCTATCAACAGCCGGCGACCATCCGGAGAGACGGCAACATCCTCCAGATGTATCCACTGGAAGGGCCATTCCAACGGCGTAATTGCTCCCGTACTGCAATCGAGTTGAACCACCTCGCGCTCTGTCGTATTCGTTACTCCCCAATGCAGCCGACCAAACAGCAGCAAATTGGAGGAGCGCCACAGGTAAACATTGTCATATAGTGTTGTGACGCGTGTAGCACGCCTGAATACGGACTGGTTCAGGGGCGTCTTGTCGGCTATTAAGAAGACGCATACAAGCAGCGCAAGAAGGAGCAATATCGAGAACCCTATCCAGCGAACATGGCGCGCAGGTCGCATCGTTGTCCTCCGAATGGAAGGCTGTGAAAAGAGAGGCAGGCATAGAAAGCAGCCGTGTTGTATTATAGGGCAACGTCGCAGCCTTTGCAAGCCCGCCCCGCCTGGGCATACCCTCCGTAGAGACGGAGAATGGCTGCCGGGAAACGGCGTTTGAAGGGGTAAAAAGGAGAAAACCGTGTCCAGCAAACGATTACAGGGTCGTGTCGCGCTGGTGACCGGCGCAGGGTCGGGCATCGGTCAGGGGATCGCCGAACTGTTCGCCGCCGAAGGGGCGAAAGTCGCCCTGCTGGAACTGGACGCTGAGAAGGGCGCGGAGACCCTGGCGCACATCCGGGAGGCAGGCGGCGAGGCGCTGTTGCTGCCGGGCGACGTCTCGCAAGAGGAGGACGTCAGGCAGGCGGTAGCGGCCACGCTGGAAGCGTATGGGGCGCTGCATCACCTTGTGAACAATGCGGGGATCGTCCTGGTCAAGCCTCTGGAGGAGTGTACCGAAGCGGAGTGGGATCGGGTGATGGCGGTCAACGTCAAGTCCATCTTCCTGACCGTCAAGCACGCCCTGCCTGCGCTCAAACGGGCCGAGGGCGCGACCATCGTGAATATGGCCTCCGTGTCGAGCTTTGTGGGGCAAGGCCATACCCCCTCCTATGTCGCCTCCAAGGGCGCGGTGATGATGCTGACGAAGGCGCTCGCCCTGGACTACGCCCGCGACAACATCCGGGTGAACTGCATCTGCCCCGGTATCACCGACACGCCCCTATTCCGATACCATGTCAGCCGCACTCCCGACCCGGAGGCGACGCTGGAGAGCCGCGCCGCGCGGGTTCCGTTGGGCCGCTTTCTCACGCCTCTGGACATCGCCCGCGCCGCCCTCTACCTCTCGACCGACGACTCATCAGGCATCACCGGCATCGCCCACCTGGTAGACGCCGGTTACCTCGCAGCCGCCGAGTGGGACAACCGGCAATAGAAAGCCTCAGATTCGACCGTCTACGGGAGCGTACAATGGAGTATAAACTTGCCTGTGCCGACTTCACTTTTCCTCTGCTGCCCCATGAGAAGGTGCTACAACTGATCGCCATGCTCGGCTTTGAAGGCGTGGACATCGGCCTATTTGAGGAACGATCCCACCTGTGGCCCTCGCGAGAGTTCGAATCTCTGGACAAATCGGCGGGAGAACTGAAGCGAAAGTTGAACGACGTGGGGGTGAAACCCGCCGACATCTTCCTGCAGATGGCCCCCGACTTTACGCCCTATGCCATCAATCACCCGGAAGCCGCCCGCCGTCAGAAGGCGCGCGACTGGTTCCTGAAGACGCTGGACTACGCAACGGCCTGTGGCTGCCATCATGTCACCACGCTCCCCGGCGTTGCCTTCGACACAGAACCCTACGAGGATTCCTTTTCCCGCAGCGTAGA
>DATGIG010000051.1:0-5968 GCA_035295825.1 Chthonomonadaceae bacterium
CTGCCCATTTTTCCAAACCGGGCCTTTCGGTCGAAATGCTGCCCGGCGTGAAAAATCATCCCGAAATCGCCTCGCTTATCAAGCAGGCTCTTGGTACGGACCTGCACGACGCGGCAAAGCTGGACGACATTGAGGCGCTGCGCACGCTTCTCAATCTGGACCGGGATGTACATGCGCGCGACGAGCGCGGCAGGACGGCGCTATACGTGGCCGTTGAGGAGGGAAAGGAAGCGGCGGCGCGCTTGCTCCTGGAGCGCGGGGCAGATGTCAACGCTGCCGATAATTTCGGCTTTACCCCGCTCATCAAGGCGGTCCTCAATAATCATGCGGGTCTCGTTCGCCTGCTGCTGGAACACGGGGCGGACATCAACACGACGACGAAACGGGGCCATACCGCCCTCCTGGACGCGATTCTGCGCGACCGGCAGGATATGGTCGCCTTGCTCACAGATGCCGGGGCAAAGATCGGGCTGATCGAAGCGGCGCTGCTGGGCGATACGGATTCCGTGCGTCTGCTTCTGGACTGGGGAACGGATGTCAATACGCCGAACGCGGGCGGCATCACGGCGCTCATGATGGCCGCTGCGGGCGGCCGCGTGGAAACCGTGAACGCGCTGCTGACACGCGGCGCCGAGATAGATGCACAGGATAGCCAGGGACAGACGGCGTTGACGTGGGCGGTTTCCAGGGGCCATGCCCGCATGATGTCCCTCCTGCTGGATCGCGGCGCGGATGTCAATCTCGGCGCAGGGGGAAGTTTGCTGCGCACTCCGCTGCTGGCTGCGGTGGAAAGAGGCGACATCGAGGCGGCGACGCTTCTGCTCGACAAAGGAGCGGACATCAACAGCAGGGACCGTCACGGACAGACGGCCTTCGATGCAATTATCTTCCTGCGGAACAAAGCCGATAAGATGATAAACCTCCTGATCGAGCGGGGAGCGGACATCGAGGCGGCAGACAGCATCGGGCAGACACCGCTGATGAGCGCGGCGCTACTCGGCCAAACCGAGGTCGTTGGCGCCCTGCTCCAGCGCGGCGCCAATGTGAAGGCGAAAGATAGGACGGGAAAAAACGTCCTTCAGACGGCTTCCTTCGTGGACGCTAAACCCGAAATCATCACACTGCTTTCACAGGCGTATGATGCCGCACGCGACGCAGACGAACCGGAAGCCCAACAACTGCTGCCCCGCAAGAAGCCTGCCGAATTTGCCAAAGAACTCCCCAAATTCCAGGAACTGATGAGCAAACTGGTGGAGTCGATTCAGGCCAGGCAGGAAAAGCCACCTATGTGATTGGGTCCTTCTGCAACCGGCGGCCCGCTGCCAGGGGGCATATTCCGAACAGCGTTCAGGTAGGCGCTTACCTGGTCGTCCACCGTCTGCGGGTAGGCATAGCCGAGCGCAGCGCCGACCTCCATGGCGACTCTGCGAAACAGGGCCGTCGTGCGAAAGAGCGCCGCCCAGTTGGCCTCGATCTCAGGCCCGACATAGCCGCTCACAAACTCCGCCCAGATATCGGCTGGGAGTTGTGGTTTCAAGCCGCGTCCGTTCACGCCGGGTTTGAAGGACCAGTCATGGTCCAGTTCTATCCGCCACTCCAGCATCTGGCGCATCAAGTCCAGCTTGATCACACAGTCCAGGCTGTACCGGGCGAACATCAACTCATCCCGCCAGAGACTTTTGGCAACGTAGGTCGTTTCCCACCAGAACTCTTCGACCAGCGCCCGATACTCCGCCTCCGTCGGTCTGGCCGGAATGTGAGCGCGATAGGTAGGCGGTTTCCAGGCGGCGGTCCTGCCCTCTTTGTCGAGCAGCACGCGATAACCCACATCCAGTTGGTCCGGCAGCCCCGATTGTGCGGCGACCTGCTCCAGGAGGTCTTCGGGCCAGATGCTGTAATCTATCTTGATATAATCCGCGTAGACCACGCCGCGAAAATAGGTGGTCCGGCCGTAAAGCGTGCTCTGATCGCCCCAGCGCACCATCGGCGGGCCATAGTCCTGCACCCAGGCATCTTCCTGTGCAAATCGCCCGGCATCGGTGACAGCAAGGATGACGTCGTAATCGGACAGCAGGTCCACCGGACCGTCCGGCCGCGTGCGCGAGCTGGTGAGGATCATGGCGCGGATTTCCGGCCGGCCCTGCCCCCACGCCATCAGCCTGGCAAGGACGCTCGCTTCGTCGGGAAGTATGGCGTTCATAATAAGGAAGACCCTACCGAAACGGAATGGTCATGCTTGCCTTGAAGTCGAGGTTGGCATCCCAGATACCCCAAGAAGCGTAGTCGTTGTAGCTGGCTTTCCAGGGTTCGTCATAGGCTTCGAAAAAGAACAGCGGGATGCCGGCGGTCCGCGCCCATTGCTCCACTTCGCTGAAGTAGGTCGCGGCGTTCTGGGGAGACGGCACGGCGGGAGAGCCGGTAGAGGGGGGATTCCCGGCGCTGGGCCATCCGGTCTCCGTGATCCAGACCGGTTTGTTACCCACAGCCTGCACCGTCTTCTGGTAGTCCGACTGCAACTGCGCGAGCGCCTGGTCAATGGAGACATTTTCGTAGAATGGGTAGGCGTTGATGGCCGCGAGATCCTCGTAAGGGAGCAGATTGAGATTCTGCGTCACCTGGTACCAGCTATCCGCATGAGTCACCAGGACATTGGCCGGGACAGCGGCCTTGACCTGCTGCAGATAGGTGATGATCTGGCTGGAGGTCAGGGTTCCGTTGAGCAGGTTCTCGTTGCCCACGATCGCCATGTCCACATTGCCGGCCTGCGCCTCCTGGATCAGAGCGTTGACCTGGTTCTGGTCGTCCGTCGGATTGCCGTCCAGGTAGGCGCCGATGGCGGTTTTCAGTCCGAAGCTGTGCGCGATGGCGCCGATATCCTGCTGGCCGAGTATCAGGCTGAAGGTACGGACCCATTGGGTGTAGGGAGCGAGGTTGCTCAGCAGAGCGCTCAACTGGGCGTCGGAGATCTGGGTACCCTGGTTCGGGTCCTGGCCGGGATAGAGGAACGGACTGAAGGCCAGTCCGAAGACTCGGTTCGGGGCGGGAGCGACCTGCCAGGCCAGCAGGATGCCCTGCGCGACGGTGCCCTGCGCGCCGATGTTCAGCCCGCTCATTTCCCAGACGTAGATATCGCCGGTGCCGGCGTTATGCCAGAGAATATCCGCCTGCCCGTCGCCGTTGAAGTCTCCTATTTCCGCCACCTGCCACGCGAGCGGCAATCCGGCAGAAAGGAGGCCCTGGCCGGCGATCGTGGTTCCATTCATCTCCCAGGCGTAAACATCGCCGGTGATCGTATTGCGCCACAGGATATCGGCTTTGCCGTCCCCATTGAGGTCTCCCACGCCGACGATCCGCCACGTCAGCGGAACCCCCTGAGCGATAACGCCCTGACTGGCGATCGTCAGTCCATTCATCTCCCACAGATATACGTCGCCCGTATTCGTATCGCGCCAGAGCACGTCGGCCTTGCCATCGCCATTGAAGTCGCCCACGCCAGCAATCTGCCACTCCAGCGGCAAGCCCTGCGCGAGGAAGCCCTGGTTGGCAATGGTCGTCCCGTTCATCTCCCACAGATATACGTCGCCGGTGCGGGCGTTGACCCACAGAACGTCGGCCTTGCCGTCGCCGTCGAAGTCCCCCACCCCGGCGACCTCCCAGTCCGGCGAGACGCCCTGGGCGATAAGCCCCTGCGCGGCAATGCTGGCCCCGTTCATCTCCCAGGCGTAAACGTCGCCGGCGCTGGCGTTGCGCCACAGGATATCGGCCTTGCCATCGCCATTGAAGTCGCCCACGCCGGCAATCTGCCAGACGAGGGGAACACCCTGCGCCAGATAGCCTTGACCGGCGATACTCAAGCTGTTCATATCCCAGACGTAGACATCGCCCGCGCTGGCCGTGCGCCAGAGGACGTCCGACTTCCCATCGCCATCGAAGTCGAAGGGCGCTTGCGCCATGGCCTCCCGGCAAAGGCACGCTCCATAGAGAGCCAGGATGAGCGCGCCAACTGAAATCCAGAATCGTCTTGGTGACATGGTGACCGGCCCTCATTAAGTGCTCTTAGCGATACTATACATAGGAGTATAGTAGCCCATCAGAAGTGGACGGTAAAGATCATCGGTGGCAACCCTGGAATATGGCCAAATGGCAACATGCTTAGAAGCATCTGAAACAGAATGGCGATAAAACATATCGTAGATGTCATGCGCACCCCCGGCGCATCCCACCCTTTCCTTTCGGCCTGCACTCCCATAAGCAGACACCCGCAAATGCCTGCATGGCCGACATTCATGGATAGAAGGGAAAGAAGACCTACAGCTACTCCCAACCCTGCCTCTAACAGACGTGGGCCGCGCCAGGGCATTGCCGTGCCGCTACACTGCGGTAATGCTGCTTGCCTGTGTTTTAGAATTGGCAGGTCGGATAGCATCCTCTCGCCTGTTGGCGGTGAAAAGGTTCTTTTCAGCAGCAAGTAGCCCAAAATCCCTCGCCAGGAAATCAGCATCACGGAAAGGTAAGCCATCGTGCTTTGCGCCAATAATCGCCACGGGTGCAGACGCCTCTGAGCGCCGAGTGCCAGACACCCATAGATCGGGGCGAGGGCGCACGCGACGGATAACAGCCTGAAGTCCCATGCCCACAGCGGGGTAAAACGCGTATCGTATATCCGGATCACAGGAATGTGGTATTCGTGAGCGTCAATCACGAGGGTAAGTATCTTCCAATGACCCAGTACGACCACCAACCCCATACTGCAGAGTACGACAAAAAGTAGGCATAAGGCTGGCATGTACAAAGGGGAGCACCATAGACAGAAATCGAATTTTTCGATCAAGCTGGCTTTTCGACTTTTCATAAGTGGAAACAAATGACGACATAACGCCTCTGTAACGCCGATTATATACCGTTCATACTGTCGTTTGAATTGAGGGAAGGTATCTGGGAAATCTTCTGTACAGCGCAAGTCCGGCAGATAGACTCCTCGGAGCCCTTCCGTCAGTAGCGCCGCCGTGAAAGCCAGGTCTTCCAGCACGACTTCTGGAAAGCCTCCTACTTGCTCCCAGGCGGCGCGCCGAATGACCGCTCCGTGTCCCACGTAAAGCACCAGTCCGTGTCGGTTGCGCGGCCGGCAGTGGATCTCATAGAATGAAAGGATGGTCGGCCCCACTTCCTGAGCGAAGCGGGACGCTTGCTCTGGACGCGGTGAATGGCTGGCCTGCACAAAGGCGATATCCAGGGCCTGCAGATAAACGACCGCCGTTCGCAGAAAATCGATTGAAAGCCGCTCATCGGCATCCACGACCGAAAAAATAGTGTAGTCGGCGGCCACCCCACGTAGAGCATGGTTGAGATTACCAGCCTTAAAGCCGTGACGTCTCTCACGACGAACGACGGTCGTTCGCATAGGGTGCGTTGCATGAAAAGCATCCACACGCGCCTGATAAGCCGGGTCTGTGCTATCGTCAAGCAGAAAGACGTGATAGTCGCCTGGATAATCCTGTACCAGACATGTCCCCACAGCCCCTTCTTGAAAATCGTTGTATGTCGGGTAGAGCACAGCCACCCGTGGCCAAAGATCAGGAGGATTCGGTAAGGCTGTCGGGATAGAATGCTTCGCGGCCAACCGTCTCTGGTCTAAGAGTGCGAAAAACGTTATCGCGGCGCTGTAAGCGCCAAACAACCAGAAAATGATCAGCATAAGTCCGTAGACTGCCAGCAGTGCTACCTGAGCCGGCGTGTTGTGGGCGGAAGCGATAACCAGCCACAGCCGTGGCCCGTAGACTAGAAGGCACAGCGCCCATAAGCCCAGGAAGGTCAGGATCATCCCAGGCGATTTGCGCCTGATAGATAACAGACGTGAGGGAATGCCGGTCTGGATCGGTAGGGTGGCAGTCTCAGGGTGCCACCTTTCCAGGCAACGTTGATCGAATTCACAATCTGCCATTTCTTCCCTCGATATCCAAGGCGAACA
>DATGIG010000052.1:0-3582 GCA_035295825.1 Chthonomonadaceae bacterium
CGTCGATAGATGCGCCCCGCCACGGGGTTTTCGTAGAAGAGGCAGGGCATTTTGCCGTCCTTCTGGAGATCGTGCGCCACCGCCGAGACACAGGCGGCGGCATAGCCCCGGCCGCGCACTGTCGGCAGGGTGAAGACGCCGCCGATCAGTCCCGCATTCTGTCCTTCCACATTCAAGAGCGCGCAGCAGGAGATCCGGGCGGCGCGCCGACCGAGCGCAGGCTCTTCGACGACGAAGACCCGGGATTCCGCCAGCTTGCCGGCGACATTGGCGCGACTGCGATGCATCACGCCTGCCTCGGCATAGAGCGCGGCGAGCATATCCAGATCCTCCGGAATCGCCCGGCGCGCCAGCGCCAGCGTCTCCGGCGGGCAGGCGGGCGGGCGCAGCAGGCGCATAAAGGGGCTGTCTTCCCAATCGGTAGGAATATAGCGCTGCAACGCCGCCTGGATTCCGCTCACCGTATCCACGGTCCCCCGGATTCCGGCGATGTCCTCCAGCAGATCGATGGCGTGGGCGAAGAGTCCGGAACAGCTTCCGTCTCCATCGACCGCAATCATCGTATTGTTCATCCGGATGAGGATGCCGAGAATCTCGCTTCGATCCTGCGTAAAGGCTCCCCAGAAGCGCAGTCCTCCCCCGCTGAAGCCGTGCGCCTCATAGTTCATTCGGGGTGTCAGCAGCCGCAGCGGGTGCCGCGCGCAGAGCGCCAGAAAGGCGGCCTCGTCACCAGAGGAGAGCGGCAACAGGACAAGCGGGCCGAGGGTAGGATGGTTCGCCGAATCGGTAGCACTCATCATGGCATCTCATTCGCTTTATTCCACACAAAATCCTGCCGTTCATACGGCCATCTCGCCACCGGCCGCCTCCGGGCACTGAATTACCCGTCTGGGGGCCTTCGCCCATTCACCCGCCCAGAGGGCGAAGCCCTCTTCCCAGAGCCCGGCCCTCTCTCCGCGTCTACGGCGCCAGCGCCGGACGCTCCGTCTGGGCTGCGCACCTTCACCCATCTGCGGACGGGGGTCCCGTCCGCCTTTCTCCTGCCTCCTGCATCGTCGCTCAGGGAAGAGAGGGCGTCGTTTCCGGCGGATTGCGGCTCTCCTGCCACTCCTGGAGGTAGGTCACGATGCAGGGGATGGCAGCGGCCACGGGCAGGGCCAGAAACGCGCCCACGATTCCCATGAGTTCTATTCCGATCAGCAGGCTGATGACGATCACCGAGAGCGAAAGCCCCAGCGTATTCCCATAGACTTTCGGCCCGATGAGATGGCTTTCCAACTGGTGATAGATGATGTAGACGGCAATCACGATTCCGGCTTTGGCCGGGGAGAGGGTGAGGGCCATCAGTACGGCGGGCAAGAGCGCGATCAGGAGACCGATCAGCGGGATCGCATCGGCGATAGCCGCCAGCGCGCCGAGCGCAAAGGCTTCGGGCACTCCCAGCAGCCAGAGGGTAATAAACGAGAAGCCGCCTGCCAGCGCCGAAGTGATGAGCTGCCCCCGCATGTAGCCGCCCACCTGAGCGCCGATCTCCATCACCAGTTTGCGCGCATGCAGCCGCTCTTTCCGGGGCAGCAGACGCATCAGAGAGAGCCCCACCTGCGGGCCTTCGATCAACAGGTAGACCGTCAGGATACCGACCGTGACAAACGCGGTGATCCCGTTGACCGCACTTTTGAGCACATCGACGGCCTGCGGGGAGGCGCTGCTGTAGCTGCTAACGACCTGTTCGACGCGTTGCTGCACCTTGACATGAATATGGTGTCTGGCCAACATCTGCTCCAGCGTGTGGGTGTAGGCCGGCGCATGCAGGAAGAGGTTCAGGGCCTGATGGATGAGCGGCGGGAGGATAAACGCCAGGATTCCGACAAAAAGCCCCACCACTCCGAGGACCAGAAAGGCGATCGCCCAGGTCCGGCCCAGCCGCGCCTGCAGTTTGCGGACCAGGGGGTTGAAGGTCGCGACCAGCATCAGGGCGAACAGCACCAGGATAAGCACCGGAAAGATCCGAATCAGCAGCCAGACCGACGCCACCGCCAGCAGCACTTTGATAAGGGCCGTGGGGGCAATATCCAGCAGTACCCGGTGGGTTCTGGGGGGTAGCGCGGCGGTTAAGGAAGCGATCAATCCTTCCTCGCCGATCGTTTCCGTCTTACTCACTTCGTCGGCCATGCACGTTCTTTTGTCCCTCTCTTGATGGTGGTCTACTGACACGGTTTTAGAGGAGACACAGCGAACGTGGAAAAGGTTCCGCAGAAAGGCCCTCACCCCCGGCCCCTCTCCCAATTCTAGGAGAGGGGAGACTGCTGATAGCTCATCTGGATGAGCGCAGAGCGAAAGGGAGGGAGGATGGCCTGAATGCAGACGGTGTCCAGAAAGAGGCGTTCCGGACTCATGCAAGATCACCAGGGCGACGCCTGGGCGCACCGGATAGGTAGTGATCATGCTCCTCGGACCAGTCTGCGGGGGCGTCAACCGTTCCGATCAACTCTTCCAGCACATCCCAGGCGTTCGAGGGGGAAGCCGAATCGTTCGCCGGCCGGTTCAGTTGCGACTGAACGGCTAACTCCACCATACGGAGTTCCTCCGGTGCAAGTGTCTTGATCTCTTCCAGCACACGGGTTAGCGTAGTCTGTGCCATATTTCTTCCTCCTGACAGGCGACGGTCCGCAGCAACAGCGGGGTTCCAAAAGCGTTGAGGACATTATACTACCCCTCCTCAAGCCGGGAATCTATCTGACCTTCAGGCTACTCTGTCGGTAGCGGCGAGCAGGCAATGTGTTCCGGGCATGCCGGGTTCGATGGGGAGATTGGCGGCTTCTTTGAGGAGTGATAAGGCTGTGCTATAATACGGGCATGGACACGCTCGACACTCCAATCTATCTCGATCACGCGGCGACGACACCGGTCGATCCGGCGGTGGCGCAGGCGATGCTGCCGTTTCTGAACGACCCGAACTACGCCGGCAACGCCTCCAGTATCCACCGTTTCGGGCGGGAAGCGCGCGCCGCCATCGATACGGCGCGGGATGCGGTCGCGGCCCTGATCGGGGCGGACTACGCCGAGATCTACTTCACCGGCAGCGGCACCGAGGCGGACAATCTGGCGCTGTTCGGCACGCTGTTGGCCGCGAAACCGGACCGGGACCATCTGGTGACCACGGAGATCGAGCATCATGCGGTGCTGCATACCGCTCACTTCCTGGAAACGCTGGGCTTCTCCGTAACGCGTGTCCCGGCCGGGCAGGACGGTCTGGTCGATCCGGAGGCGATTGCGCGCGCGATGACGGAGCGCACCGCGCTGGTCTCGGTGATGCATGCCAACAACGAGATCGGGACGATTCAGCCCATCGCGGAGATCGCCCGCATCGCACACACGCACGGCGCGAAGTTCCATACCGATGCGGTTCAGACGCCGGGGCTGTTGCCGGTCGATGTGCGGACGTTAGAGTGCGACCTGCTCTCGCTCAGCGCGCACAAGCTCTACGGCCCGAAAGGGATCGGGACGCTCTACATCAGGATGGGCACGAAGGTCTCGCCCATTCTGCACGGCGGCGCGCAGGAGCGCGAGAAGCGCGCCGGC
>DATGIG010000053.1:0-10432 GCA_035295825.1 Chthonomonadaceae bacterium
GAGGAGGCCCGACTGATGCCGTTGCAGGAACTGCTGGGAGGGCATCCCTATCTGCTGGTACGGGGTCTGGCGGAGATCAAGGAACGGGGGATGGACGTTGCGGCGTTCTCCAATCTCGCCCTCAGGCCGGACGGTCCCTACCGCGACCACCTGGAGGGCATCCTGCGCTTGCTGGCCGCGGACAACGACCTGATCTCCGACCTGCGCGCCGCACTGGAGGGCCGCCCGTGCTCGGACACAGGCTTCTTCCGGCTGCGCACCGCAGGCGTCGTATCCGGTGATGCGCCCGACCGAGCGCGACTGCGATGCGGCCTGTACGCCCGCTATTTCGCCCGCAGCCTGCGCTGAGAAGGACCGTTTCGCTCCCACTGGAGGACCATCGCTTTGGATATCCCCGTTCCTTACTTCGTCGCCGGCGGCACCCTGACGGGCAATGTTCTTTCCTACATTGAGCGCCAGGCCGATACCGAACTGTACAATGCCCTCCTGGCGGGTGAGTATTGCTATGTGCTGGATACCCGGCAGGTGGGCAAATCGTCCCTGATGGTCCGGGCTGCAAGACGGTTGTCGGAAGCAGGCTGCTGCACCGCTCTCGTGGATCTGAGCACGTTCGGGGATGCGACCACCGAGGAGCAGTGGTACTTCCAGTTGCTCTGCGACCTGACCCGCGTACTCGGAATGGAAGAGGAGGCGGAAGCTTTTTGGGATAGGCAGGTCCGTGTCAGCTGCGCCCAGCGCTGGTTCCTCGCCGTTCGCGACCTGGTCCTGCCGCGCCTGCAGGCTCCGCTCGTGGTCTTCGTGGACGAACTCGAGGCAGTCCGGAAGCTCTCCTTCTCCGCCGATGGGCTGTTCGCCATGGTGCGGGCGCTCTCGAACCTGCGGGCTCAGGAACCTTGTGCGGAGCGGCTGACCTTTTGTCTGGTGGGGGTCGCCACCCCGGCCGATCTCATCCGCGATCCACGCACCACCCCGTTCAATATCGGCAGGCGCATCGAACTGCATGACTTTGCGATGGACGAAATGGCTCTGCTTGCACGGGGATTGCAGGGTACCCAACGGCAACGGGAGGAGCAGGTCCGTCGCATCGGGTTCTGGACGGGGGGACATCCTTACCTGACGCAGCGGTTCTGCCAGTCTGTCGCCGAGGCGGGCAGGCCACTGACCTGCCGTGAAGTGGATGCACTCTGCTGGAAGGTGTTCCTCTGCAAGCGCGCGCAGTCGGAGGAGGCCAACCTGCACTTCGTCCGCCGACAGGTACTCGACGATCCGGAGCCGACGGATCTCCTTCTCCTTTACGACCGGCTGCGCGCGAGAAAGCGGATAGAGGCGGGGACGGCAGGCGCGCTGACCGACCGCCTGCTGCTCTCGGGCCTTGCGCGGATCGACGCCGACCGAGAGGTTCCCCGCCTGGTGGTCCGCAACCGCATCTATGAAAGTGTGTTCAACCGCCGCTGGGTACGGGGCAACCTTCCCGGCGCGGAAGTGCGTCGGCAAAAGCAGGCCCTGCGCCTCGGGTTCCTGCGCGCCAGCCTGCTCTGGTGCGTGCTGGTGGGAACCCTGCTGTTCGCGCTGGCCCGGCAGTGGCAGGTGAGCCAGCAGCAGGGGAGTATCGCCATCCTGAAAGGCAGTCTCAAGTCCACGGACGACGAACTGAAGCAGCGGTCCCAGAAAGTCAAGGAGGCCGAGGGGCGGCTTGTCAAACTGAATGCGGACATTGCGGGCAAGGACAGTGACCTCAAGCACTTAGAGGCGGCCTCCCGGAAACTGGAGGCGGACAACCGGGCGGAGCACCGCCTCCTGGTCAGCGCGCAGGGGGCTCAGCGCGAGGCAGTACAGAGCGCCAAAGCCATCCAGGAGGAAAGCGAAGCGAAGCGCGAGTCAGCCCTGGCGCTCATGGGCTCTGTGGTCTCGGGTCAGGAGTTCGAGGCGCTGGAACACGGGCTGAATGCGGTTACGCCTGCCCTAAGCCGGCACCGCGAACCCTCGGCAGATGCCATGCAGGGACTTTCAAGCGCCGTGTCGGCAGGCATCTACCGCCTGCTGCGCCTCCAGCACGGCTTCCGCCTGGAAACCGCGGAATTCTCCGATGACGGCCGCTGGATCGTCACCGCCGGCAGCAGCCGAGACATCTACGTCTGGGACGCGCGTACCGGAATGCTGAACCGTAAGGTGACCGTACTGCCGCAGAGTGTGGCGGAACCGAAGGTATGGACGGCGGAGTTCTCCTGGGGCGGCAGGTATCTGGTTACCGCAAGCAGCGACCACAGGGTCCGGGTCTGGGAGGCCGCTTCCCTGATCACTCCGACACCCAAGTGCGTCTGGACGATAGACTGTGGGAAGAAGACCCCGTTCCCGGTGCTGGCCCGCTTCTCGAAGTCAGGCAACTACCTTGCCGTAAACGGCATTTCTGAAGACGGCTACGGCGCAAGCGTGTACGAGGTCGCGACGCACAAGAAAATCGCGTTCGCCACGCATGACGGGGTAATTGAGAGCCTGGATTTCAACGGCTCTAACCAGAGACTGGGATTAGATGAGCGTTATCTCGCCCTGGCAGGCAAAGGCAGCCAGGCCGTCAGTGTCCTCGACTTCCTCTCGAACAAGGTAGTCCACACCTATACCCAGGCAAGTGGAGATCCGGCCCGACGCGCCCTGTTCAACTTCTGGGACAACAACCTGTACTCCGCAGGAAACACAGGCTCCGTCACCCTATGGAATTGGGCGGACCCGGACGGCTCCAATACCCGGTATGAGGACCGTCCCGTAAGCTACCAGGGACACCAGGGTCCGGTCTCCTGCCTTACCGCCTCTCGGGACGGCTTCCTTATCGCCAGTACAGGCTTCAACGATTCTCGGGTACAGGTCTGGATCCGGGCATTCGTCGCTCATCCCCTGTACACCCTCCACTCTCATGAATCGAAAGTCACGTCCGTGCGGTTTTCCAACGACTGCAGTCGCCTGGTGACCGCGTCATACGATTGCACAGCGGAGGTCTGGGCGCTCGACTGTCGGCTGTACGGCGGCGGCAGCGCGCTGAACTACCTCGTGCTCTCCCCCGACGGAAAACGGATGGCCGCGCCCACGGAGGGGCGCGTGGTGATATGGAGCACCGAGTGGAACCCGATTCGTGATGGAGGCTATCAGATTTGGGCAAGGCAGCACGTGGGGGAGTTGGAAGCCGATCACTTTACCGGCACCGTCTTTCACGCCGCCTACTCCCCAGACGGGAAGAAGCTGGCGACCGCAGCGGCAAAGGGAGACGTGCGGATATGGGATGTTCCGGCAGATGGCGGCTTTATAGATCGGTATATCCCGCTGATGGGGCACGACCAGAAGCAGAAGGTGAGCTGCGTTGCATTCTCCCCGGATAGCCTCCGCCTGCTGTCCGCTTCTGACGACGCTACCGCACGTCTCTGGGATGCCCGAACCGGGAAGGAGATCGATACCTTCAAGCATCCGGACAAAGTGATTTCCTGCGCCTTTTCTCCAGATGGAGGGCAAGTGCTGACCGCCTGTGCCGATGGGGCCACACGCCTGTACGATTTGGGCAGACATCTGCCAACGCTGCTAATGCAGCCGCCTGGAGTGCGCGGATGGGATTCCCAGCACTATCCGTGGTCCGTCGCGTTCTCGCCCGATGGACGGTACCTCCTGACCGGCGACGCCGACTTCAACGCCTACCTCTGGGACCGTGCTTCCGGGAAGCTTTTGGCCACCTTGCCCTACCAGCATGCGCAGGTCTTTTCCGCACAGTTTTCCGCCGATGGCCTGCGCGTCCTTACCGTCGGCGAGGGAGGGTACGCAGAGATATGGGGCGTGCCGCAGGCGCTGGAGGCGGAACAGCATCACCGGAACGTGCTGCCTTCGCTCAGCCTCCACCCGACCACCGACATGCTGTTCGGAGGGCAGTTCAGCCTGGATGGACAGTACATCTTCGTGGCGGGAGCGGATTGTCTGGTACGCAAGTACCCGGTGACGGTGGAGGCGCTTGTCCGGGAAGCGCATCGGATCCGTAACCTGGGAAACGCACCCGCATCCCCGGCCAGGTAGGTCTGGTCTCATCCTGTGCCTGCCGGATGGCTGGGGTGATCGGGCATACGGATGCGCACTTCGTCCACCGGATACGTGTATCCCAGGGCAAGAGAGCAAGTAACCAGGCACATCTGGATCAGGCACAACCAGATGAACGAAATACTGGGCCAGATCGCTTATCGGATCGGTAAGCGTACTCCAGGCCGAAGATTCGCGACCATGGTGAACGTCTGCTCGGCGCTGAACGTCCCCATCTGGCTGTCCTCCGGTTCCGCTTCCACCGAAGAGGGAATCCCGCCCCTGGCGATCAGGGCGCAAACACCAAAAGCCAGCAACCCTCTTCTGATCTGCATTGGTTATCCTCTGTGGCGACGGGCCGGGCTATGGCACCGGATACTTGATGTACCGGCTTCCTGGGTAGTCCTCGTTACCGATCCCTCTTGGGTTTGTGGTTATGACCGTCACCTGTCTCGGCTTCCACTTGTAGCCTGGATTGGGCGTGACCGTGGGGTTGTCGAACCGGTTCGTGTCCGGGTTGAATTTCCGGGTACAGGTCAGGTACGCGCCCGCTTTTGGATTTGATCCCATCGGCTTACCGACCAAGGTGAGGAAGATCTCCTGGCCACTGCGCGACTTTCCCGACATGCCGGACGGGACAATGTCCCAGGATTGCTTCCCCCCACTGTACGTCCCGGCGTCCTCTACATAGACGCGCTGTATGTAACAGCTTTCTGGCTTACTTCCCGGCGCACCTACCGCCTCCCACACGGTGTCGTTCCCAATCACCAGCGGGGTCTTATAATAGCCTCCGCTATTGGCAACGCTCGGACGCTCCGGTTTGTTCTGGTCAAACGTCAGCGTGCAACCTATGACCTTCTTGTCTTTGTCGAACTCGACGACGAGGTTCCAGAACTCCCCACGGTAACCGTATGCAACCGTCTCGTTGACCCCGGAACCCGGATACCGCCCCCCAATCTGTGACGTCGGGATGCCGAAGGCGTCGTATAGCTCCTTCTTCGGCTTCCCAATGAAGGAGGAGGCGCTGTTGAACTTTTCCGCCCAGGCCGGTAAGGGCTTGGCCTTCTGGGCAGCAGGTGCTGGTGGATCGGCGCGCGCAATGAATACCGACGAGGTGTGGTTGGGAGAGCCGCACCCACAGAGCAGGGCGAGGGCGAGGGCCGCCCCGCCGAGGCGTTTGCAGACGTTCACGATCTAACCTCCTGTTCGATACGGATTGCTGGCTCTCCTATGGAGCCAACTTGGTGAAAGGTAGTGAAGTATACCCAATAATACTACTAAGTGGTAGTCTATTGCTCCTGCCGTTCTGCCATAATCGGGCAACTTCTAGAACGGATACCCCAACCATGCCGCGCGGCGCACCCCAGCTTCGGACCTCAGATGATCGTATGAACGTGGTTGGCCCCCAGGTCAAGGAGCGCCGCAAGGCTCTGCGCTGGGGGCAGGACGCACTCTGCGCCCGCATCGCCCTCGCGACCGAGGGGAAGTGGAACCCGGAATGGCGGGACATCGTGCGGATCGAGGGGGGAACCCGGAAGGTGTCCGATCTGGAACTGCTCGCCCTCGCGAAGGCGCTGGAATGTACCGCCACCTGGCTCTTGCAGGAGACCGCTCAGACGCCGGATAACAGCTAAATGGAATGCCGTTGGCGCTCGCATGGCCTCCATAGACTGCCTCGCTCACAGGCAGCCTTTGCTCTTCTGGGCTGCCCTATACCTGAGCTATGGGGCTCTGGCATCGCTCCCCTTATTCTTTCGCCAGTGCCCTAACAGCGAGAAAGCGCCTCGCCCATCCTCGCCATTCAGTGCGGCGCCTGTCTTACCTGCCCCATGAACCGATGCGGCCTTTGCCTCTATGCGTGCAGTCAAGAGGAACCCGGCAGGAGCGACTGATTGACTTAAGTATACCCTGAATGCACGTATATACGTGCATAATAGCCAGTCCGTTCTGCGATAATGGGACACTTCAGCAGATCAGGTGACTGTCCCATGGCTCGCGGTGCCCCTCGCTTGCGCACTCCCGATGGCAAAGTGAATCAGGTCGCACCACGCGTCCGCGGACGGCGCATGGAGTTGAAACTGACGCAGGATCTCCTCTGTGCCCGCTTGGCTACTGTCACCGATGGCGGCTGGAACGCAGACCGGATGGAGATCTACCGGATCGAGAGCGGTGATCGGATCGTCTCGGATCTGGAGATACTGGCTTTGGCGCAAGCGCTGGAATGCACTCCTCTCTGGCTTCTCTTGGGTGAAGAAACACCGTCTCATCTAAAAGCGGTGGACAGAGGTTAGCCTCCCTCGTTCCCCATCCCAAGCGTGATTAAAAATGGCCCGCGCGTTCCAGGAACGCGCGGACCGGGTGATATTGGGATCAGGAGAGTCAGTGGTGGGCAGTGATATGGCCGTCGTGGCTGTTCAAGACGATGGCACCCTGGTGGCCGGCCCAGCCGGTCTCCTGGTTGCTCCACTGGCTCGTGTTCTGCATGTACCAGTTGAACTCGTCGGCTAACGGCGCGCCCTTGTCATAGCTCAGGAACTCGCAGATCCACTGTCCGCCCGCCCTACGCCACGGCCTCACCTCGATGGCGGCCTGCACGCAGCGTCCATCGCGAGCAGTCCGCCAGAGGCAGGCAAGCTCACGGTGGTAGTTCTCTGCGAGCTCCGCCAGGATGCCGGGCCGCTGGAACTCAGCAGGCAGCGTGCAGAAGAGGACGAAGAGCGGGGTGATGCGCTCCTCCACCCAGCCGCCGTCCCGCGCAGGCTGCCTCTCCTCGACTCCCTCGACCGTAACCAGTCCGTCCGGAACGCTTGCGGCCAGTGCCGCCCTGATCGTTGCCTGGACCTCCTCAGCTTCTCCGGCAGGCAGTCCGGAAAGGCGGAGGCGTACCTCGTAGCTGGCGGTCGGTCCGTCGGGCATAGCCCCCGTCTCCGCAGCCCGATCTTGTGCGCCGGGAGTGGTTCCAATCTCTTCTTGTCTCATGGTGTGGTATCCTCTCAGGCCGCCGTTTCCCATACGGCCCTGTCGGAGAGCAGGGTTTGCCGCGCGCCAGGGCGCGCGGCACTCTCCCCAAGCAGCGTATGGCTGACGGCAGTGTGAGGCGAAGACCGTTGAGGCTGCGCAACGCGGCGTTCGATATCTTGTGCATGTCGGTAGGTTGACCGGTATGGAGACACCTGCCAGCACCGCCGCAGGTCGCTGACTGCCGACCATGTACTGCCCGGAAGTCAGGAGCCCATGGAGATAATTCACGTCGTTCGTGCCTTCGTCCGCGATGCGTTCACAGCAGGTGTTGCATCCGTACAACCCGTGTTGTCCAGGTACCCTGCGCCGCCTACGCTCCGAGGAGGGGCGGGGCATGTGTTGCCGCTCCCTGAAGAGAAGACAATCCGGCGTTTGGGATCTATTCCGAGCGCCCATCGAAAGGAGACCCCCATGCTGACAGATGCGGAGATGGAGCAGCACTTTCCCTATCCTGGCGGGAAGGCATTGGCGCAGGCAGGGATCAGGCACCTCGGGGAGGAGGCATTCCGTACCGGGATCCTGCCGATCTACCGAGCGATCTGCCGAATCCATGCGGAGGAATTCGGCCAAGAACCCTCTATCGGGTACCTTGCAGAGGCTCTGCAGTACCGCGACCGAGCGAACCTGGAAAACCTGGCGACCTACGGCCTACCCCTGGACAAGATGCATCTACTGGAGTATGGCAGGGGCTGTCACGCCGCTGCTGTCCGCGCCGAGGCCGTCCGCCGCGTCCTGGACGGCCAGGAGCCGGGATACCGGTCACTGGTCGCCCTGCATGACGTATCAAGTGGCGGAGAGGCGTTCATGCCCCACGACAAGGACATCATGGACCTCGTCGCCCGCCGAAAAGGGAGGGCAGGTTGAGCGGCTTGAAGAGAGCGAGGCAAACATCCAGCCCAGGCCGTCGCAAGAAACAAAGGCCGTTACCAGGGTACGGCATCTTCGCCCAGGAACCCGGCAGGTACCTGCGGTTTTACGCCGATATGCCTGATGCGAAGCTGGCAACCGAGGCCGCAGAGCGGCTCTTCGACTCCCAGGAGGATTGCGAACTGGTCCTCCTCTGGGACTACGCAGAGAAGCAGCCCCGTCAGGTATGGCGGCTGACACCGACCACGCTGCCACATTGGGAGGCACAGCCCGAGGAGGAAGGGGAAGCTGCGCAGCCGACTGCCCACGGAGAGCAGGGTTCCAGTACTGCGAGCGGTCGGCCGTGAAATGCAGCCAGGACCGCTCCCATTCCCGCTTTCCCCAGCGATCCACCCTGAGATAGTCTTTAACCAGCCGGTCTAACCCGGCTGGTCCTGCAAGCCCCGGAGGTTAAGCGACGTCATCTCGATACACCAGGCAAGCCCCATTTCCGCAAAGCCGCGCGTGCGCGGCTTTTTTGCCGAGAGGCTGCCATTGCCTGTTCCCTCGGCAGGCGTTCTTTCGACCGGCAGCACCGCCTCAATGCGGGTCACAATCTCCTTGCCAGTTTGCCAGTCATCTGCTCCCAACGGAAAAGCGCGATGTCGCAGTAGGCGGGTTCGATCTCCATCCCATAGCACCGCCGCCCCATCTGCTGTGCCGCGATAAGCGTCGTCCCTGTACCCATAAACGGATCAAGCACGATACCCTTTTTGCTGTCGAAGGTCTCCATCAGCCACGTCGGCAGGTGTAGGGGGAAGGTGGCGGCGTGTAAGCGGAAGTAGGGGTTGCCCCGACGGGGCGGCCCCTGGTAGACGTTGGCGACCGTTCCCCGGAAGTCGGCGGTCGGGATGGTGCGCGGCGTCTTCCCCTTGCTCCTGTGCGCGGTCAGGAAGACCAACCACTCAAAGCGGGAAGTCAAGACGTTCCTCGCCATGGCGGGTGGGGCGCAGAGCTTGTCCCAGACGGCGACATCGATGAGGTCATGGCGGAAGCGGTGCAGGTATTCCACGAAGGCGACCTTGTTGCCGGAGAGCATCTGGATGTTGACGACAGCGACCTCCGAGACGGCGAGGGCATTCTCCGTGAAGCGACAGAGCAAATTCAGGTAGTCCTCGGTCCGTTTGCTGTCGCTTCCGTGCAGGTATTTGCTGGAGCCGATGTCTCGGCTCGACGCCAGGGCCGCGTTCTTCCCCAGGTTGTAGGGCGGTGAGGTAACCGTCAGTGCTGCCAGGTCGCCCTGCATCAGGCGGGCGACCTGGCCCAGATCCGTGCAGTCGCCGCACAGCAGGCGGTGCTGCCCGAGCTGCCACAGGTCGCCAGGGCACGCTCGATTCGGCGTCCTGGCGTTGGGGGCTGGTAGTGGTTCGGTCGTGGGCAAGGCGAAGCAGTAACGGATATTCGTCATATCGCGCACGCATTCTCCGCTATACCTTCAGGAGCGACCAATCGTGTTGCGTCCCCGCGCTTCCCGCCTTTCCCTCCCTTATCCATGAATGTCTGTTTGCGCTCGGCCCGCCAAGTTCCGGTAATGGAGAGGACCTACTTACCAGAGTTGCCTTCCGGGGGCAGGTGGAAACTGCGGAGAATTCCGGCATGGACCTGATCTCGCGGTGATACCTCAGCAGCCTGCCAGGGTATTGACAAGTTGTCTCACATGTGAGACAGTAGGTGTGTACTAATCAGTAAGAAACAGCCATGAAGAAAGAGTTGCGGAGGCCCGACTACATCAAGGTAAGCGAGCTGATCGCCAGGCTCCAGGAGATGCCCCAGGACGCGACGGTATTCGCGCTGTCGACCTTCCGGACGTTCTGGGCAATGGAAGAGGACTTCGCCCCGGTGGAGAAGATCGAGCGGGACGGAGATCGGGTATTCCTACACGCTTGGGATTGGGAGGGCTAACCCCCTCCCCATGCCAACCGCTAACACGAAGCCATGACGCACACCACGAAGTCCAGGATCAGGCGCGAACTGCTGCAGATATGGCGCGAGATCGTAAGGTCCCTCGTTGGACGCTAGGGATCGGGCCGCCGCCCAGCTCCTTACCGCTGAGGAGGTGGCGGCCCAGTTCAACATCAACGTGAAGACGGTGCGCAAGTGGCAGCAGCGGGGGAAGGTATGGGCTGTGAAGAAGGGCCGAGACTGGCTGTTCTGGCGGGGGGACTGGGAGCAGAGAGCAGGCGGTGAGGACGGGGCATCGGATCCTCCCCCACATGCACAGACATCCAGTTAGCTGGCTTGTCTTTACTGTCTTTCCTTGTCTATAGCGGCTTCGACTTGCGCCACAAATCGGCCCTGGGAGCGGTCAAAGCGCCATACCATGACCGTCGATCCGTTCCCATTTTGGGAAGGGGAAACTTCCCGTTTTGGGAAGGTTTGACCTCCCGTTTTGGGTAATGCCGGGTTCCCATTTTGGGAAGTTTGCAGATGCCGCGCCACCAGCAGCTCCAGGTGCTGA
>DATGIG010000054.1:0-3198 GCA_035295825.1 Chthonomonadaceae bacterium
CCTTGGCGTGGACGCTCCGGATATAGGGGCCGAGGAGGGCGAAACAGTCGCGGATGAGGGCGGCATTGCGGTAGAAAACGCGAGGGCTGTCAATCATGTTGACAATGTCGAGATGCACCGCGAACGCCTTGCGATCTACCGCCTGCAGCAGCCGGAGATAGTTTTCGGGCGTGTCGGGATACATCCAGGGCATGGTTTCAAGAGTATAGACCGTGCGGGTCGGCTGGACGGCGTCCAGGATCTCCCGCACGGTCTCGACGATCCGGTCGAAAGTTTCGGGGGTGAAGTTGTCGGGGTGCGGACCATCCCAGACCTCGCCCCGCGATCCGGCGATATTGACGCAGCAGCGTGCGCCGATGCGGTCGGCGAGGGCGAGTTGGGCCTGGCAGTGGGCAAGCGCCTTTTGACGCGTCTCGGGATCCGGACTGAGCGGGTTGCTCCATGCACCGACTTCGGCGATGACGATGTCGGCGGCCTCCGCTGCCTGTGCATAGGCGCGAACCACGTCCTCTCCCGCCCGCTGGTCCAGCGGGCAGTACGCCGCACGATAGCCCTGCTGCTGCAATAGCGCGATCCACTTCTCCGGGTCGGATATATCCCCGAACACAGGCCCACCCAACCGCATGGCTTCGCCCTCCAGAGGTCTTTTTACTACCCCTATTATACCTACCGGTCAGTCGCAGATGCCGTAATCGGTTCCATACGGGTTGCCATCGCCGGGGGCGTTGGGGTCCGGATCGCCGCTGCGCCCGCCGTCCGGACAGACGACCTGCAGATCGAACCCGCCGCTGGTGACCACGAACTTGGAGTGGCCGTCGGCATAGACGATGCCGCCGCCACGGCTATGCCACCGCTGGAAGTAGCCGGGAATGTAGCCGTACTTGGGATCCGTACCGAACCAGGGCATCATCTCATCGCGCATAATGCGTGTATCGGCAGGAGCGGCGAAGGATGCTTCGGTGACGATGCGCGAGGAGGTGTAGAGAGAGTTGTTCTGGCTGGACTCATTGGCGACGATGGAGAAGCTCCCGTTGTCGAAGCGATAGCTGGAGCCGTAGCAAGCCTGATAGGAGTTGCGTCCGGGGCAGCCGTACATGGGGTCGGTGAGCGCCGGGCCGCCGGAATCGTCCGGACATTTGAAGAGATCTCTGTTCTTGGAGTAGGGCATGAGCAGCAGTTCGACGCCCTTATGGGGCGGATCGCCGGACCAGGCGCGGGCGCCGGTCACGGGGTCCTGGGTGTTGTAGGCATAGAAAATGGGATAGGTCTCGTCGTAGTCCTGCACATACATCTTGACGGCCAGACCGATCTCGCGGACATTCGAGGTACAGACCGTCTGGCGGGCGCTTTCACGGGCCTGCGCAAACACGGGAAACAGGAACGCCGCCAGAATGGCGATGATGGCGATGACGACGAGCAGTTCGATGAGCGTGAACGCCCCGTCCGAGCGCCGGTAGGAAGTTGTTGACATCTTCTTTTCTCCTCTCATGGTGCGGAGGGGAGGCGATAAAAAACGCCCCCTCCGGAGTCTGGAAGCGGCGATGGCAGGGCGCTATCGGTGCGATAGGCGACTGGTTCTCGTTGGGGCCGCTTTCCTACGCCGGTATGATCCGGTTCAGGTCCCAGGGTCGGCTTTGAAGCCCTCTCAGCCTGTGCGACAGGCTCCCCTAGCGGGTGTGCCGCATTTTAGAAAACGCGGCACGACTATAATAGCACATCTATGCGGTTTCGCGCAAGAAAAAATCCGGGTGTTTTCAAACACCTGGAACCGGGTTACTCCCCTCCTCCGGCGGCAGCAATTGCCGCCAGGGCCGGCTGGCTGACCCAGGCCGGCTCCTGGAACTGGCGGGCGTAGCCGATAGGCGTTACGTTCTGGAAGACACGCATCTGCTCCTTCTCCGGATCGTCCATGTCCCGCAGTTGCTTACGGAAGGTGGCCCGCGCGTTCGGATCGGCCCCTGCCTGGAGCAGGAGACGCGCCCTGGCGTCGCCCCTGCGCCCTAACTCCAAGACCGTATGGAAGAGCGGCGTGTGCCCTCCATAGCCCTCCGCGTCCACCGCCGCCCGGGCGTTCACATCGGCCCCCTGCTCGATGAGCCAGGCGGCGATCTCCATCTCATCGTACTCCATCGCCAGATGCAGCAGCGTCCCTCCTGCCACCGGAGTGTAGTGCATGCCATCGCCCGGCTTCATTCCCAGTTCCGGCGGAAAGATCTCCGCCTCGGTGAACCGATGGCTCAGCAGGGCAGGATCTCGGGCCAGATGCGCCTCCAGCAGGTCGATCCTGCCCCGGTGCAGCGCCATGGCGGGCGTATCCGGCAGGGCGAGGCCGTTCTGGGCGCACACCTCCAGGCAGGCGTGCTTGCCCTCCGGCTGCCTGGCATAGGTCCCGACCAGCATCGCCAGGACACTGCCATACTCCGGATGCCGTGTTGGGTCCGCGCCATGGGTGAGAAGCCATTGCAATGCCTGGGGCGCCAGCGCCTCGCAGGGCGCAAGCAGGATCGGATAGCTCCCTTTCCAGAGGGCGTTGACATCCGCCCCATAGCGCACCAGAAGCTCCATCATCGGGATGCGCATGTCATCCAGTGCGGCGCGCATCAGCGGGCCGTCGCCGCCCTGATGCACGTCCGAGCCGTTCTCGATCATCCAGCGCGCCATCTCCAGCCGCGTTTCGTTCGGTGGCACCCTGGGAACCCGGCACTCGGCCACCCAGGTTAGAGGGCCGTTCTTGCCATAGCCCAGAGGCGCGCGGTGCAGGTCGGGGTAGCGGGTCATCAGGCGTTTGACCAGTGCCAGATCGTTGGCATCGATCGCGGCCTTCAGTTCGCCAACGACGCCCAGCGATTCGACATGCGCCTTGAGCCGGGGCCAACTGGCGTACCCGTAGTGCTGGGCGATCTTGAACTGGGCTTCGCTGAGGGTTTGCGCCTCTCGGGCGCGGAGCAGGTCCCGCGCCTGGTCTTTGAGGTGGCGCAGATTGGGGCTTGCCGGTAGGACGGCAGGCGCGGATGACGGGGTGTGGTTCGACATATAAGCCTCCTTTCCGATACCTGCCCGATGTCCGCAAGACGGGCCGAAAGAAGGTGTTATCCTTTCAACCAAAAGCAGGTGGGCTTCTACCCTTCCCGCGGACGGGGCGCGCCCTGCACGCTAGAAATAGATTTTACCCTCTCCGCCACGTTTTTCCTCCTGCTT
>DATGIG010000055.1:0-39905 GCA_035295825.1 Chthonomonadaceae bacterium
CACTGCCCGACAGGCTTGAGCGAACCCCGTTTCGCCGCCACGACCTTGTAGATGCTGCTGTGATACTGCCCCGGTTCGAGATGGGCATACATCGGATCACTGTCATCGAGGACCTGGCACTCCATCCCCATATAGGCCGCATCGCCCTGAAACGGCGCGCGGATGCCGATGCCGTTGTTGGACCCATGATCCAGCTTGAACTCGAAATCGAAGATGAAGTCGGCATACTCCTTCTCGGTAAACAGGTTGCCGCCGCCATCCGCCGGGCAGTCCAGGATGCCATCCTGCGGCACATAGCCCGGCCCCTGCCCGCCTACCAGCCTCCAGCCGTTGAGCGTCTTGCCGTCGAATACCCGGATAAAGCCCCTCGGCGCCGGCGCGTAGTTCGGGTTCTTCTCCTGCGCTGCACTCACTCTCCCCAGCGCCAGCGCCGCACACACAACCAGCACAACCTTCCACACCCTCTTAGACATAGCGCGTGTCCATCCTGTTTGTTTTTAGAGTTCGAAGCCGTTGATGATCAGGTGGAAGTGGCAGCCCAGTTTCTCCGCTGCTTTGCGGCACATGATCATGCGGACGACGAAGATCTCGAAGTACTCCATGACGGTCGCCTCCTTGGTATCGATCGAGAGGTCGAGCGTCAGGGTCTTTTGCGTCTGGTTCACCAGCAGGCGCGATTTCTGGACGGCGTGGTTCACCCGGTCATGGATGTCGTAGGTCGTTGGGTCGGGGTTCTGGACACGGGTAAAGTGGACGTCGGATTTGTCGGCGAGAATGACCGCCGCCGTGATGGTATTGATCGGGACGCCCTCCGGCTCCTCGTGGTTGCCGATCGCGCCGATGATGAGGCCGATCTCCTTGGCGTCCATGCCCATCTGATCCAGCAGTTGAAAGGCCATCGTCGCCCCGATCTGCGGATGGTAGATGCGGTGAACGCAGTTGCCGATGTCGTGCAGATAGCCTGCAATGGCGGCGAGTTCTGCGGAGCGCGCGTCGAAGCCCATCTCCAGGCAGACGTTCCGGGCGATGGCGGCCACAAGCGCGGCATGGCGCAGGCCATGCTCCGAGTACCCGATCACGAGCATCTGCTCGTTGGCCTTCTCGATATAGGCCCGCACTTTCTCGTTGTTGCGTACATCGCGCAGGCCGACCAGTCGCATTTCGCCGGTAGCGACGAGAGCCGCGCCGTCGCCGGTTATGGACGCGGTACCGTTGGTGTGTTTGCCGTCCTTGGGCGCAATGGCGACCCGGTCCTTGGCGAGGACCTCCGTCGTGTCACTCATTCGTGATTGCTCCTTCAGCTTCCTCCTCGAAGCCGGTATATCTTTGTAGAAAACTCTCCCGGAAGGCCGCAAAGCGCCCGGCGCGGATCGCTGTACGAATATCCGCCATCAGCCGGTGATAGAAAAACAGGTTATGGTATGTCGTCAGGCGCGGCCCCAGGATCTCGTTCGCCCGAAACAGGTGCTTGACATAGGCGCGGGTATGCCGTTGGCACACCGGGCACGCGCAATGGGGATCGAGCGGGCCGAAGTCCTCGGCGAACCGGGCGTTCCGCAGGTTCAGCACGCCTTCCGAGGTAAAGACCTGGGCGTTGCGGGCGTTGCGGGTGGGCAGAACGCAGTCGAACATGTCTACCCCGCGCAGCACCGCGTCCAGTATATCTATCGGCGTCCCCACGCCCATCAAGTACCGTGGTTTTTCCGCAGGAAGCAGCGCCGTCGTGAACGCGATGGTCCGATTGCGCTCTTCCACCGCCTCGCCGACGGCCAGTCCGCCGATGGCATAGCCGGGAAAATCCATTCCGACTAAGATACGCGCGCTCTCGGCTCTTAATTCCCGATAGACGGCCCCCTGCACGATGCCGAACAGGGCTTGCGGCCATCCTCCCGTCGCCCTGCGGCCCGCCTGGTCATAAGCGACGCGGCAGCGTTCGGCCCAGCGGTGGGTGCGGTCCATCGCATCGCGGGCATACTCGGGAGTACAGGGGTAGGGGGCGCACTCATCGAAGGCCATGATGATGTCCGCACCCAGATCCCTCTGGATCTGCATGACGCTCTCCGAGGTGAACTCGTGTCGTGAGCCATCGATGTGAGATTGGAACTGGACGCCGTCCGCGCCGATGCGCCGCAGCCCGGTCAGGCTGAAGACCTGGAAGCCGCCGCTGTCGGTCAGTAGCGCGCCCTCCCACCCTTGAAAACGATGCAGCCCGCCCGCATTTTCAATCAATTTCTCGCCGGGGCGCAGATGCAGGTGGTAGGTATTGCCGAGGATCAAGCCGAAGCCGATCTCGCGCAGCTCGCCGGGCGTCATCGCCTTGACGGTGGCCTGCGTTCCCACGGGCATAAAGACGGGCGTCTCGACGGTCGCATGGGGGAGAGTTAGTCGCCCGCATCGCGCCTGGACGTCCGGCTCCGTAGCGTGCGTTGTGACCTCGAAGGCAAACTCGGGCCAGGTTTCGCTCATAGATTGGCAGCCGCCAGCATATCCGCGATCTTCGCCCAGCGCAGCAGGTGCGATGCCGCCGTATGCTCCTCCTGGAAGCCGAGGCGGTGATAGACGCGGATCGCAGCCAGGCGGTGGTCGTCGGTCTCCAGCACGGCGTCTTTGCAGCCGAGTTTGACAAACTCGTAGAGCGTTGCCAGCGTGACGGCGTAGCCGAGCCCCTTGCCTCGATGCGCCGGGTCGCAGGCGACCCAGTGGACATAGCCGGAATCGGGATACTTATCGGGCAGCAGGCGCACCGAGGCCGAGGCGACCGGCTTGCCCTCATAGTCGATCACAAATATGGTCTTCACGTCGGGCGCATCTATGAGGGCTTCGCGCAGCCGCTCCGGCGTCCACTTGGGATCTTCAAACGCCGCCTGCATCAGGGTGGCCAGCGCTTCCAGATCGTCCGGGCGATAGGTGCGTAGCGTATAACCGGGCGGCAGTTCCGGCATGGGGGGCAGGTCGTTCAGATCGAGACGGCGCATCAACAGATGGTCCATAATACTCACCTCGGATGGTCCATAATACTCACCTTATTCGTCGTGTTCGACGTTACAAGAGCCATTGTATTCTTTCCATCGTCATCTGTCAAGGGCGAGCGGAATAACAACGCCCCGCTGCCGTTGCCGGCAGTGGGGGCTTGTAGAATAAGGAAGCAACGGGAATTCAGGCCGGAGCGGAGAGGCGCAGTCCGACGGAGGTAAAGAATTCGAGCAGCACCATGGGCAGCATCGCCTGGCGGTCGGTGACGAGGATACGCTCGCTGGCTTCATCATCGATCAGCCAGCGCAGCGTCGCCCATTCATCGTGGACGGCATGCAGCAGATACAATCCAGGTTCCAGGTCCTGTAAGGGGGTCAGGAGGGCCAGCACCTCGCCGGGAACGAAGAATGAATTGGAGTGTAAGTTCGTACTCGACATGATTAAGTCCTGCACAGATGAGGATGCCTCCGTGTTGCTCAACATAGTACTACGCAAACCATCCGCAAATGTTTCTCGGTCGTTTGTGCAGGCCGCAAAAGAGAAGGTTTCGGATAGGACGGCCCGGAGGGCGAGAATGTTCCCTCCGACTTTAGTTGGAAACGCCCACTCTTTACAGGAAATCGGCAGAGACGCGAAGAATATGCGTGTACATCACCCATCCGGCTGCCGATTTGCCTATGGCAGCGGAGAGGAGGAGAGTTCCCCATGGGCGACTGGGCGCATATAGGTCCTTCGGTGCTGGCTTCGTTTCTGGCATCCCTGGTGGAGTTCGTGGAGGCATTGACTATTATTCTGGCCGTCGGCACGGTGCGGGGTTGGCGCCCTGCCATGATCGGGACGTTTGCGGGCGCGGGCTTTCTGGTCCTGCTGATCCTCCTCTTCGGGCCGACCTTGCGAAACATTCCCCTGACCACGCTGCAACTGGTGGTGGGGATCCTGCTATTGCTCTTCGGGATACGCTGGCTGCGCAAGGCGGTGTTGCGGTCGGCGCGTATCATCGGGTTTCATGATGAGACCGCGATCTTTGCCAAAGAGACAGCGGAGTTGCGCCAGGAAGCCACAAGCGGACCGGGCCGGTGGGACTGGGTGGCTATCGCGACGACCTTCAAGGCGGTCGTGCTGGAGGGGTTGGAAGTCGTCTTCATTGTGATCGCGACGGGTGCCATTGGGAACATGCTGGTGCCCGCCAGTCTGGGGGCGGCAGCGGCGGGCATCGTGGTGATCGTGTTGGGGCTACTGCTGCATCGGCCTCTGGCGCGTGTGCCGGAGAACACGCTCAAATTTGCGGTGGGGATTTTACTCTCCTCATTCGGGGTTTTTTGGATCGGGGAGGGATTGCACTTTACCTGGCCCGGTGAGGATCTGTCGCTGTTCGGCCTGGCAGGGGGTTTTCTGCTGGCTGCATGGGTGGGTGTGTTTCTGGCCCGCCGGGCGGTCGCTCCTGCAATGCCCGTCGTAAAAGGGGAGACGCCATGAAAGTGATCAAAACAGCCATCCTGGAAATCTATGGGCTCTTTGTGGAGGATGGCAGCCTGGCGGTGGCGGTCTTGCTCTGGGTGGCCGTCGCCGCCCTCATCCTGCCGCGCTGGTCCGGCGGCGCGGCGTGGCATGCGCCCCTGTTCTGCCTGGGGATAGCGATCATCCTATTAGAAAACGTATGGAGGTCCGCCCGCCGCAAGCGATGATCTCCATTCTGCATCCAATGCTGTCTCCTCCAGTAGTTACTGCTGGAGGCGTCTCCAGGTAAACGTGGCGAGGTCGAGGGCGAAGGTCTCAGTATTGTCCACGATGCCTGCGTGGGTCCAACGTTTTCTCTTCCTGCTGCTTGTAAATCTCGTAGATTCGCATTTCTGAAGTGTCTGGAGTATATTTTCGCCTGGCATTACTTCGACTCCACAAGTCTCTTGAGTTCTTGTGTACCGAGCCGGACTTCTTCGATGGCGTGATCCAGAGATGTGATAATCCTATCGAGGGAGGCATTAAGCACCTTGAGTTCGGCAGGTGTCAAGCCTTCTTCTTTCTCTTCCTGTCGCAGAGTATTTTTGTTGCTTTGTACTCCTGCCATCGTATCGGCAGATAGAACATTCGGTTTCATAAACGAATTTCCTTGCTTAGATGACTGTGTTCGGATCTACATAGACGGAACCGAAGGATGGCAAGATTAGCGCTCCCATGCATCGCGCTCCTCCCGAATGTAGGCGCCTACCTCTTCGGCAGTTTGAAATGCTAGATGTCCCGGTGCTTCCGCCAATATATCCACGATTGAACGGCGCGGTAAAGCCTCTGCATTTGGAAAGAGAACGATCACATCCACTTCCTTTCCTGATGGCAGTTGCGCGTCCGTGATTTCAATTTTTCCACCTGGATGCACCCAAGTTGTTAAACGGAGTGCAGCTTGCATCTCTTTCTATCCTCCCGAATCCAATTACCTCTTTTCAATTATAGCAAGGAAAACCATGCCTGTCAAATACGAGGATCGAAGTGAGATGAGGGCGAAGGCATGGAAACCTGTGATTGGCGAGAAGGGGTGAACCCGTGGAGGCGGAGGGCGTTGGTGACGACGGAGACGCTGCTCAGGGCCATCGCCAGGGAGGCGAGGATGGGCGAGAGTTGCCAGCCTGTGAACGGATAGAGAATGCCCGCCGCGATGGGGATGCCGAGCACGTTGTAGCCGAAGGCGAAGGCCAGGTTCTGCCGGATGTTGCGCAGGGTGGCCCGCGAGAGTTCGATGGCGTCCGCGATCCCGTGCAGGTCGCCGCGCATCAGCACCACATCGGCGGCCTCCAGGGCGACGTCGGTCCCGGTGCCGATCCCCATGCCGATATCCGCCTGCGCCAGGGCGGGCGCGTCGTTGATGCCGTCGCCCACCATCGCCACGATCTTCCCCTCCGCCTGTAGCCGCTTCACCTCCTCCGCCTTAAGCGCTGGAAGCACCTCCGGAAGGACGCGCGCGATACCCACCTGCCGCGCCACGGCCTCCGCCGTGCGCTGATTGTCGCCGGTCAGCATGGCGACCTGGATACCCATCCCCTGCAGCCGCGCCAGGGCTGCCTTTGCCGTCGGTTTGACCCGGTCCGCGACCGCAATCAGGCCGATAACGCAGCCGTCCAGAGCGACGTACATCGGCGTCTTGCCCTCCTCCGCCAGGCGGGCGAATGCATCCTCCAGAGGGGCGGAGCCGGCGATGCCGCGCTCCGTCAGCAGGGCGGCGTTGCCCAACAGCACGCGCTTTCCTTCTATTCGCGCTTCGAGGCCGCGGCCTGCCAGCGCATGGAAGTCCGTCGCCTCCGCCAGGGCGAGTCCGCGCTCCTGCGCTCCGGCCAGGATCGCCGCCGCCAGCGGGTGCTCGCTGCCCCGCTCCGCCGAAGCCGCCAGGCGGAGCAACTCCGCCTCCGTAAAACCGGGCGCGGGCAGCACATCCGTAAGCGCAGGCTTGCCCTCCGTAATCGTCCCGGTCTTATCCAGCACTACCGTCCGGATGCGATAGAGCGTCTCCAGCGCCACTGCATCCTTAATCAGGACGCCCAATTGCGCGCCGCGCCCGGTCCCCACCATGATCGCCGTCGGAGTCGCTAGCCCCAGCGCGCACGGGCAGGCGATGATCAGCACGGAGACGGCAAAGAGCAGCGCAAAGAGAAATCGCGATTCCGGCGAGGGCGAAAACACATACCACCCCGTGAACGTCGCCACCGCCAGCATCAGCACCACCGGAACGAAGTAGCCGGTGATGACATCGGCGAGCCGCTGGATCGGGGCACGGCTGCCCTGCGCCTGCTGCACCAGCCGCACGATCTGGGCCAGGACCGTGCCTTTGCCTACCCGCCGCGCCTCCATAGTAAACGCGCCACGCTGGTTCAGGGTGGCTCCGATGACCGGATCGCCTACCGCCTTCTCGACCGGCATGCTCTCGCCCGTCAGCATGCTCTCATCCACCCAGGAGCTCCCTGTCACAATTACGCCGTCTACCGGGACTTTCTCGCCGGGCCGCACCAACAGCCGATCTCCCACATGCACATCCGAGAGGGGAACGTCCTCCTCATGTCCGTCGCGCACGATGCGGGCCGTCTTGGGCTGCAGCCGGATCAATGCCTCGATGGCCGTGCCCGTCCGCCGCTTGGCGCGCGCCTCCAGCAGCCGGCCCATCAGGATAAGAGTGATGATGACCGCCGCCGTCTCAAAATAGACTCCTGTTTTCAGCCCACGGCCCCACGCAGGAAAGAGGGGTGCAAGCGTCACAAAGGCAGAGTAGGCATAGGCCGCAGACGTTCCCACCACAATGAGGGTGTTCATGTCGCTGGAGCGCTGACGCAGTGCGGCCCACGCGCCCCGGAAGAACCCGCCTCCCACACCGAACAGGATAGGGGTCGCCAGAAGGAGCTGCACCCCATTCCACCAGGGCGACATCGCCCACTCCATGGGCACGATGCCGATATGCGGTCCCATCCCCATGTACAATAGCGGCAGGGTCAGTACGGCGGAGAGCAGGAACTTGCGCCATGATGTCCGTGTCTCGTCATCCTGAGCGGAGTGCGTCTCGTCTGCATCCGTCAGTGGCGTCTCCATCGGGTCATCCGACAGCACGGCGCTATCGTAGCCGGCGATGTCAATGGCTTCGACCAGGTCCTCCGGCTTTGCCTGTGCGGGATCGAACTGTACCGCCGCGCGCTCCGCCAGAAGGTTGACCGTCGCCTCCTGCACGCCGGGGACTTGCTGGAGCGCCTTTTCTACGCGGCCTACGCACGCCGCACAGTGCATTCCCTGGATCGTCAGGTCGCAGCGCTCCAACACCGGCTGCACAGCACTCGCCTGAGTTGAAGATGCCTTACCCAAATTTGTCTCGGCACGCCTGCTCTCTTTGGGGCTGAAGAAGAACCATGCTAGAAAGGCGATCATGCCAACGCCACCCACAAGGACAGTAATAGAATCGAGTGCCATGAATGCCACGACCTTTCGAAATAGCGCCGGAGAGGGCTATTTCGCAAACTTATAGATGAGATCCATCATCTCCTGATAGGTCTTCTCGGCTTTCGCTTCGTCCCCATCGCGGAGCGCATCCGTAACGCAGTGCTGAAGATGGTTACGCATTAAGATCTTCCCCACACCGCGCAGGGCCTCATGCACGGAAGAGATCTGGTTCATCACGTCCACGCAGTAGGTCTCCTCCTCCACCAGCCTCTTGAGCCCCTTGATCTGCCCCTCGATCCGGTTCAGGCGGCGCAGCACATCCTCTTTTTGTTCATCTTGAACAGCCATCTCATCCTCCGTTACCCTATAGGGGTACCCCCTATATCAAATTACCGAATCTCCGGCATGGAAAGTTCCTCGATGATAGAAAGCGGCTACTTGGAAATCTTGAATTCCAACGCCTTGGTGAAGGGTTTCTGGTTGGGCGGGATGACGGTCAGTGTCACGCGCCAGGGGCCTTTCATGCTGAACTCCACATCCGTCAGGTAGTGACCGGCCTCGCCCTCCTTCGCCAGGGGGCGCTTAACGCCCATGTCCATGCTGGTCATCTCCACGGCGCTGCTGACCTTCGCGCCTGTCACCGGCTTGCCTGCCGGGTCCATTATCGTCACGTCCAGCGTATTTTTGCCCACCGTGAGCATATCCGCCTTGGTATTCAGTACGACCTGCCAACCCTCCGCCTGCCCGGTTGCTGCGGGCGTTCCCTCCTTGGGTTTGCCGGACTTCATCGCTCCCATTTTCATGTGCTCCATCCCGGAGCCGCCGACCATCATCAAGGTCATCATCTCCGCCATGGCGGCATCCTTGCCGAAGCCGGTCATCTCCTCCCAATTCTCGTTCCCTGTGACGGTGAGGACCGCCTTCGGCTGCAGGCGCGGCGGGTTTTGAAAGGGTGATTCCTTGCCGGGTTTATCGGGTGTTTTTCCCATCTTTCTGGCCTTTCCAGCACGGCGGGCGCTCAGTCCGGAAGGTACTGATGCTGCAGGTTGAGCAGCGAGCGGCGCGGACCCAGGTGCTTGTTGAACGTGTTGTTGAAGTTGAAAACGAACCCTGCCTGGATGGAGTGCTCGTCCTTGACGCCGCTAAAGACAGCGGCATAGGCGGGCTGGCGGTGCTGGTAGGTGTACTGCACGACGAAGTCGAAGCCGCTTCCCAGCCGCTTGACGCCGGTTAGCGCCAGGGCGAAGGTATCCGCGTCGGAGATGTGGCTGTAGGTCTTATAGCCCGCCGTCAGCGAGAGCTGGTAGCCGGGAGTGCCGAACGGACTATGGAGCCAGCGCAGGGAGGCTGCGATGGAGTTGGAGGGCGCGCGGAAAGTATCGGTGACGCTGCCGAAAGCGCCGGTATGGTTGCCGAACGAGTAGATGTCCTGAAGACGCAGGTCCACCCGATCCGTCGGGTCGGGCGCGATGTTGTAGATTAGCCCTCCATAGAAGACGTTGTTTGCGCCGCCGAAGCCGCTGCCGATGGTCTGGCGCTCATAGCCGACGCCCCAGAGCGGCACCTTCTTTTGCGCCTGCTGCGCCTCCAACTCCTGATACTGGTAACTGATGCCGTAGGAGTTGATCCCTCCCTGCCCGACGGTGTCCGCCGTGCTGGTGATCAGGTTCTGGACATGCAGGTTGACAAAGGAGCGGAGGCCACGGTTCAGCACGACCGTCGCCTGGTTGCTGTAGCGGTGCTCCTCGACATTGTTGCCGTTGGAGAAGGGATCGAGCACGTTGACAAACTCGTTCAGGTCGTCGCCACGCACCGTCGGGAAGTCTACCAGTCGGGTTCCGACGTCCGTGCGCCCGAGGTAAGCCTCCAGAGTATGGGTCTGGTAGTCCACATAGAGCTGGTGCAGGAAGAGGCCGGTGCCGCTGGGATTGGCGTCGGTCTCCGTGGTGGTCGCACCGATCACAAAGCTACCGACGCCCTGCCGAAACAGTCGCTCCGAAGCGCCCAACAGGAGCGCGGAATCCGAGACATTGATCCGTGTGCTGCTGGAGCGTGCGCCGCTGGGCAGGGTGATGCGCGGCGAGTGCAGCTCCAGCGTGCCGATGCCGGTTCCGTCCAGTTCAATCTGCGGCGCGACGCCCGGCTCTTCCGGAACGGGCGTCTGTTGCGCCTGGCCGCGCGCCAGCGTCGGCAGGAGCAGGGCGAGCAGCGCCGTCAGTGCCGCGGGTGTACGGTTCGATCTCAAACTCTGTTCTCCTTTTCGTTCCCCTTCTTGCAAATAAGTGTTGCGCATCACGAGTCGAGCGCGATGATCTCTTTGAATTTAAAGCCCGCCTCTTCCGCGTCCTCGTACATCAGCATCGTCATCATGCCGCCCGGTGAGACGCCGTTGTTCATGCCGCTCAGGTCGCTATGATCGTGGAAGTGCCACGCTCCGGGATTGGAGCCCTGTACGATGATGTCCGCCGTGTTGCCGGGGTAGATGGGCATGGTATTCCTGCGGGCCGGGGCGGCCAGCGGCGCGCCGTCGGTGCAGACATGCCAGAAATCGTGCCCGTGCAGATGCATGAAGTGCGGCATGAGCCCGGCGTTGATGAGCCGGATCCGGATGGTCTCCCCCCGCTTGATGTGCATGTGTTCCGTCATGGGGTAGGGCCTGCCGTTGATCAGGAAGAAGTTCGGCTCGATCCGCTTTACCTGGCCCGTTCTGCTGCGGTGGTAGGGGGGAACCCAACCGTCCTTGACAGCCTTGAGGAACGCCTCTTTATTGGCGAACCAGCCCATCATGCGTCCGTCCATCTTCGCCATGAGCTTCGGGGAGCCGTTCATGTAGTCCATCTGCCGCCCCATCGCCAGCATCTCGTTCATCTGTTCGCGCAGAAAGTCGGTATCTACTTCCGAGAGGACGAGCGTGTAGTCCCGCGTGTAGGGGAAGGTCTTCTGCACGAGGTCCTCGCCCTCTTTCGGCTCGATGATGAGCGCCCCATACAGCCCCGCCTGGACGTGCATATTGGTCATGTTGTGGCAGTGGTACATGTGCGTTCCCGCCGGCTGCGCTCGCCATAGGTAGGTGAAGGTCTGGTTATAGCCCACGGGATACTGCGTTCCCAGCGGCACGCCGTCCATTTCGCAGGGCACATAGATACCGTGCCAGTGGATGGTGTGGAAGTCGTGCGTCTTATTGGTCAGGTTGACCTTCACCCAGTCGCCCTCCTGAACACGGATCTCCGGTCCGGGCAGCGTCTTGTTGAAGGTGTAGAAGTGGTGCTCCTCCAGGGGGAGCAGTTCGATCTTCTCGACCGTGATCTCGATGTCGAACTCAAGAATCTTGTCGCCGGGTTTGGGCATATCGCGCGGCGGGTAGGCGGGAGCGATCTCCTGGAGGGGATTCGGTACAGCCCCGTCCGGGGGAGGCGAATGCTCCGCCTCCCCCGCCCAGGCGGATGGCGTATCCAGCGCCATGCCCGCGCCCACCGCGCCCGCGACACCCGCCAGAGACGTGAGGAACCGGCGGCGTCCGTTCTGCGTGTTCTCTTCCATTTCCGTCCTTATCACTCTGTTTACGGCTTGGCGTCCTTCTTCCGGTCGGCGGCCTTGACGCGGTTCTCGATGCCGTTCAAATATTTGTCGGGGTTCTGGTCGAACTGGGGTTTGCAGCCGGCGCAGCAGAAGTAGTAGCGGGTGCCCTTGTAGTCGCTGTAGTCGGAGGCATCGGCATAGGAATCCACTTTGGTGTCGCTGACCGGGCAGTAGAGGAGGTCTTTCTTAGGGGCGGCGACATACTTCTTGGGATCCTTATCGAAGGTCGCCTTGTCGTCCGCCTTTGCAAAGAAGTAGCGTACCCCACTATAGTCGCTATGTGCGGTCGCTTTGCCTGCGTCGAGGCGCTTGGTCGTCACCGGATCGAACAGCGCGACACCGATCACTTTGCCCTTGTTCTTCGGGGCGTTCAGGAACTTCGCCTGGTCCTTATCGAACTGCGGCTTGCACATGTCGCAGCAGAAGTAGTAGCGGACGCCCTTGTAGTCCGAGGACTTGGTAGCGTCGGTCACTTTGTCAATAGCGGTTCCCAGGACGGGACAGGCATAGGAGCCGGCGTCCTCCGCACGGACGGAGGCAGGAAGTACGACGGCGGCACAGGCGAACGCCGCCAGGAGGGCACGACCAAACGCGCGCCGGGTTCGGGAAAACATGGATAAATACCTCTCTTCGGTTTGAGTTGTGAATGATGTGAGAACAGGGCTGCCCGCAGGCAGACGGAGTCAGACTCATCCCTGGAAAGGCGGGGCACGTGGCGCAGAAGGGGAGGGCAAAGCCCGGTGTAGAGAGAGAACGGAATGGGCAATGTGCGGCACGCATCCCTCAGATGCGGCCGGAACGACCTTCGGAATGGTAGTGAGTAACGCCGGGAATAGCACACCGGTACGGATCGACGTTCTTGATTGCGGAGCGCTCTCCTGTGAGGGGGTCAGGTGGCAGGAACATGCGTTCGCTCGGCACGCTTCGGCGTGCGGTTTCGCAGGGGATAGGGCGCTCTGCCCGGAACCGCAGGCGCATTGCATGGGGTGCGACGCACAGCAGGCATGGGGTTGCGCGGTCGAAAAAGGCGCTTTGCAAGCGACGGCGACAGGCGGATAGGGCGCCAGCGTCGAGAGCATGAGCGCCAGCCAGACCACCAGATATCCCATTATGCGTCGTATGCCGGGCATGCCTGCGACCAAACCTCCCAGGGAAGAGAGCAAACGCCGTACGAAACGAGACTGCCGACAGAGGACTTGTCGACTGCCATACTTAACCTGCATTACGCTGTTCTTGCGTAAAGCAGTTCCCCACCGGCCCGATAAAATCCGGATCCCCTCTTTCCTCTTCGCCCCGCTTCTCCGCGTGACGGTTCCCGGTTCTGAAAGTAGTAACGGTTGGATGCCTGACAAACATTCCGGTTGCAAGGCGCTAAGAAACGTATAAAAGCGTGCCACAGGCGCATTTCGTGTTCCGTCCGCCAGGACGGTTGGCCGGAGGCCCTCAAGACGGGGGTTTTCAACCCCCGGCAGCAGGATGCCTATCAAACATTACCGGTTGCACAGCGCTCAGGCTCCGTATTCCGATCTGTACTCTGGAAAGGAGAGACGACCCGTTCGATGAAGAGGACGCACTTATTATCCATCCCACTGGCACTCTTCGTGATTGCCTCTGGGCTTCTCCCTGTTGTGCCTGGGGGAGCGGACGAAGGGAAGAAGGCCCAGCCCTCGGAAACCGCAATCGGCGTGTGGGAGTTGCCGAAAGAGGGCGATACGCTGAAACTATTCACCTTTGAGCAGGTGGACCCGGTGAAGACCACGCTCACGGCGAAGACCCTTATTGAGGGGATTTGCGTTCATTGCCAGATAGCACTGAAATTCAGTGCGTTAGACCTGGGCAAACGGTGTGCCACCTGCCCTTGCGACCTCTCTAACTCCGAATGCCTGCTGGGTAAAGGCGGTAAACTGCAGACCTGGGGCGCTTTCCTCAAGGCTTTGCCGCCGGGCACGAACCTTCGTGTCGAGTACGACAACCCCAACACGCCCGATGCGGGCCTGAAACGCCTGGTAGTGGATCGTCGCAAAGCGCTGTTGCCGGTCACTGGATTGGCGGAGATGAATACGGAGGCGCTCCAGAAGCTCGGCAAAACGGTAGGAGCGACCCGCGTCGAGTGCAGTAGCGATAGTAAGCGTCTCCTGCTCACCTTGAAAGAGGATTGGTCCACGGCGAAGGAACAGCGCCTGGAACAAGCGCTGGCGAAGGCCGGCGTCAAGGTTGTCTTTCCTGCTTCACAGCCCGGATCTTAATGCAAACGCTCGACGGCTACAGAGAGCGAAGCGCTCTCTGTAGCCTGCGCCTGCTTTCCTACGGGAGTAAAGCGAACGAGAGCGCGAAGACAACGACTTGAGAAAGGTGCCCTAATCGATGATTCCAGAGAGGAGATGCGAGAAACGTACTCTCGCTCGCTCCGTTCCCACGTCGGTACTCGTGCAACGGCTGTTCATAACAGCAATGGTGATGTACGCGCTCTGTACGCTGGGCCGACCCGTATCGGCATTGCCCGTCTATGCACGGCAGTTTGGCGTTCCCTGTTCCACCTGTCACACCGTTCCGCCCCGGCTGAACAAAATGGGATTGGCGTTTCAGGCAAACTACTACAACTGGCCCGGACCTAAAGGCCATGCGAGGGTGGAAGGCGTCGCACCACTCTCAACCATCACCACCTTCAGTTACTCCCACGATGCTACAGCAAATCAGGATACCGCAAACTTCCGCTTGCTCGAACTGCAAGTGACGAGCGGCCTGGGGATCGGCCCGGCCCGGCAGGGAGGCTACTTTTTCGATGTGCACCTTGCCACGACGGTAGACGGCGATTCGGAGGGGGACCTGGAGAACGCGTTCTTCGCCTTTCCACTGGTGGGGAGGCGGGGGCAGTTGGCGGTTCTGGTCGGGCAGGAGAAGCCGCTTATGTTCCAGTACGATGCGATCAATAGCCTGACCGACAACATCGCCTACGGGCTCAGCGAAGGGGTAGGCAACTTCGCCCTCGAACAACAGACCCCCATGCTCAGCCTGGATTATTTTGACAATCGCGGGAAGATCTCCGCAGATGGCAACTATGTGCGGTTCGCGGCGCTGTTTCAGGGTCAGATCCTGTTGAACCGCCAGGGCACGATCGGGCCTGGGGACGGCTATTTCCTCCACGCCTTTCATCGGTGGGGCTATACCACCGTGGGCGCGATGAGCTATGTCCACAAAGACAGCAACGAAGAGGGTCTGGTGGGGACCTATGCGTTGAATAATCACGTCTTCCTCACCAGCGTCGCCGCATTGGCGCACCAGCCCGGATTCAATTCCACGCACCTTTCTATGGAGACCGAGTACTTGCCGAGCCGGCGACTGTCACTGACCGGGCGCGCCGAACTCATCGGCGGGGGCCGGAGCGAAGTGGCTACCGTCGCCGCGATCAACTACTATCCCCTGTCCAACCAGTACCTGCGGCTGACCGCGGAATCCCACCAGCGCCGCACCGACCGTGGGTTTGATCTGACGTTGCGCGTGCAATACTGAGGAGTGTCTTCTCAATAGAGGAGTACAAAGCTGCCATCGGGGCGGGCAAACGCGCTCAAGAGTCCCCAGGCCGGAACGCCTTCCGACCGTCCCTGGCGGACATTCCCACCGGCGTCAATGACTTGCCAGGCCACGGATCCGCCCCGGTTCCATCCGGTTCCCTCGGTCCAGGCCAACAGCATCGCCCCTGTCATATTGATGGCGAGCGTCGGATGCTTGCGCGTTGGTCCCGTTCCAGGCGGAAAAAATAGCGAGGAAGCAGGATCGCCCTTTCCGTCATTTCGTAGCGCCTGTAGTTGCGGCGAAAGCACCTTTCTGTCAGGGAACCATGAGGCGAAGTAGACCTTTTCTCGGGTCTCCCAAGCCATGATAACATAATCCTTGCCCTGCGCGAAGGCGGCGCTGCTCATCGGGCAGGCGTTGATCTCCCACTTATGGACAAGCAGGGAATCGAAGCGGCCTCCCTTATCGTGCGAAGTCAGCAGGATCATGTCGCGGTGGACGCTTTCGGTCGCCGCCCGATAGAAGACATAGAGGGTATGGTTCCGATCCACGAACGCACGGAGGCTGCAGCAACTGCACGCCCCGGTCGGATCGGGGTTGATGCGCTTCTCCTTTGCAAAGGTTTCGCCGTTGTCGGTCGAGTGCGCCAGATAGACGGCGCGGTTGGCCTCGCCATTCTTGTTAGGGTTGGCGTGCCAGACGACATAGACATCGCCCTGGGCATCCGCCGCGACCGATCCGCCGCCATCCAGCCCACCGGCCCAGGTGATCAGGTTGCGCTGGGGCTCGAAGCCGGTTCCCGCTGCATTGAGGCGGGTATAGAGCATGGGATTTCCGCCGGGGCCTTTCGGCTCGGCTACCCCGGAGCCGTTCCAGGCGACATGCACCACATCGTCCTTGCCGATAGCGATCTGACCGCCGCGTATCGTGCCGATGGCGATGGCGCTGCCCGGCTGGCTGTTGACGCGTAGCGTGGGCCGGAACCCGCGCTCACCCGGCGACATCCGCGTATAGTAGAGGTCACCCGCCTGCGGGTCCCCTTTGAAAAAGATCAGATGCACGACGCCCTTCGAGTCCATTGCCGCCTGCGGCTGGATGCCCCCATCCGGCGTCTTCAGGAGCGTCACCTGCCCCGGCGCGGCCAGGGACGTTTTCCCTGCCAGGCATAGCATCATCAACAGGCCCGACAGCAAGCAAAAAACCGCCTGTCGCATAAAACGAGGCTTCATAACTCCCTCCTGCTCTTGATACCATAAGCATACCACACGGATGGGGGTCAGCCCTGACGCCTCTCTGTCCCACCCCGTTTTCTCTTTGACTTGTATCTGGTTATGGTGTATACTTGTTCGCATAGCATTAGTAGACAGATGAGCATAGTTGAATGCCGCGCGACACTGACGTCCCCCATATGGTGGAGAATACGCGTTAAGAGGCAAATCATGACATTGACCATCGAACTGACGCCAGAGGAAGCCCGGCGTGTAGAAGAGGCCAGACGGCGTGGGGTGGGCGTGGACGCACTCCTCAGACGCGCCATCGCGCAGATGCCTGAGACAGAGACTCCGACCGTCGGGCAGGAAATCCTGGCTGAGTTGGAGCGGGCCGGGGTGATCGGGTCGCGCCCTGACATCACCGACAGCCAGGCCCATGCGCGAACCCTGCGAGAGCAGGCGCAGCGTCGGGAACGGGCATCCTGATGCTCCCGCTCGACACGGGCGTGCTGATAGATTACAGCGCGGCCATCCGCCTGCGCTGGCCTGGTTCTCCTCGCTGACGGAACGCCCCTGTGTCTCCGCACTTAGGGTTATTGGAGGAAACAAATGGAAATCTTCGCTTGGATCGCTCTTATCGTTTTGATGATCTGCGGCTATTCCTGGTATCGCGCTTACCAAGATCGTGCCTTAACGAAACGCCTCAAAGCGATGCGTGACAAAGACTTGATTCTCCAGGAAATGGATACTGCTACCGAGGAGCTAAAAGCAGAAGGGGACTTCTGGCGTCGAAACCGAAGCAAGTTTTAGAGACGCTGGAGGAATATTCCGCCGATGCTGAGTTCGGATTGTACGGCCCGGCGGGGCTGAGGGAGTGAGATCGAACCCGATGCCCGAGTTAAATTTTGACCAATGGATCGCTCGTTTTTTCGACCAGCCAATCGCTATCGAGAGAGGGAGTTTCCCCGAGGATTCGGATTGGTGGGAATGCCCTTCAGCAGATATCGTTGCCTGCCTCACACGCACGTTTGCGGAGTGTGATACGGTCCTCAAACCGTTCTCAGAGGTACAGGTTGCTCAGGGCCTGGACTTCCTGGTCGGTGGATCCGAGTACATGCAGGAGTTAAAGGAGACCAGAGTTCCGCTACCGGATCGCCTACGCTGCATCGAGGCGATGGGTACTCTTTTTGAAAATTGCTTTGCAAAGCGTTGTACGCCACACCTGTCGCACCTGGACGAGCCGGGGGCAAGTCCCCTCAATGGGGTGTGCTATATGTGGTGGGAGATACTCCCTCTACATGGCATGGTACATCATGCTCCGGAACACCCTGACGGAGCAGCGTTGGATCGGAAGATTCTGGACGTCATTTCGCGCTGTCTTGAAATCGACTCCGAGCCCTGCCAGGAGAGCGCATTGCTTGGGTTGCTCAATTGGTCCCCATATTACGCTGAGACAACCACGATCATTAACGACTTCCTCAGCCGACATCCTAACATCCGACCCGAACTGCGGACATGGGCTATAAGAATGCGAGAAGGATAACATGAAAAACCGTTCGATACTCCTGCTGGCCGGCCTGCTGATCGCCTTCCTGTTCTCCTGCCTGCTGGTGCATCTGGACTTACGAGAGCATAAGAAGACCCGAGATTTGATTATCGCGCATTCACTTGTGAGCGCCCAACAGCTCAAGCAGATTACCGTGATGCGAGAGACGGCGACACAGACGCGAGAGGCGTTTGATCAGATGCAACATCCACATGCGGACTTCCACTTCTCTTTTCACAGTGTGCATATCGTGCGTCCGAATAGGAGAGTGCGCGGATGGGTCTTCCCGCGTAGTTCAGATTTAGCGAGAAACAATAGGATGGTTCACGATGGAGGACGAAGGGTTTGTCTTTGAAATCGAGGGGGCAGTTACCGTCTGGTATGGTCGGTTCACGACCATCTGGGGCCGGTTGACAAAAGGGACGATAGTGCTGCTTGATGTTATTTCGCTGCCCATGAAAGATGGAAGTCAGAAAAACACCTATGTCAAACGGCTGAGCGATGAGCAGATACACCAAGAAGCCGAACGTGTAGGCGTCACATCTGGATGTGAGAAGCCTATTGCCATACAGGTTATGGGAACCACTCCGGCAGATTCTATTCTTGTTCCTGGAACTGCCATCAAAGGAGACCGTGAACGCGTACCGAGGTAATCCGCATACGATTATTCGACCATAAAAATGGCATGTAGGGACAAAACGGGATTCTGAGAGAAGGGGAAACGCAATGGAAAAACAGAAGACATTTACGATAGGAGTAGGATTCTTCCTCTTCCTTCTCACAGGGGCCACAGTTTACTACACTTGGTCCAGGGATCCTACGGCTCTTCTAGCAATCGGATACATTGTACTCCAAACTGGATTCCTGTTGTGGAATTCGTGGAAGCGTCGGCGTGTGAAGACACCATGAAACGATCTATCCTTCTGATGGTAGGTAACAAAAGAGGGGGCGAGCATGACACTGACCATCGAACTAACGCCGGAAGAAGCAGCGAAATTGCATAGTCTGGCCCAAGCGAAAGGGACTGATGACGTCGGCGCGTTGCAGGGATTGTTGGCGGAGTGGACAGGGCAACCGCTAACGGCTCGGGAACTGTTGCGTCTGCCAAAAGAGGAGCAGGCACGGTATTTGCGGAAGGCTGTGGAACAGGCCGCTCCTCTCTACGAGGCCGACTTATCCCGCCCGGTCCAAGATCGGGAATTGACGGCCTTCAGTACGCTGGATGGTGAACCGTTCTGCGAGTATAGCGAACGGTCTGGCAAAGGAGTCTGCTGATGCTCTCCAGATCCGGACGGTGGTTCTGCAACACTTCCATGAGTAACTCGGCAGCGTGACGACGGACGAGTTAGAGCCAATCGTCGCCTCCATCATACGTTGCTTACAGCCATAACCTGGATACCCCATGTGGCAACAAAAAGATCGGATTGCAGTCCGGCTTGCTTCTACGTGTTGCAGCGGCAATTGTCATCTTTGTGTTAGAGCCCGCACATGATGTCTCTCTTTCTCCTGTTTCCTCTTTGACTTGTATCTGGTTATGGTGTATACTTGTTCACATAGAAGTGGTAGACGGATGAGCATCGCGGAGGGTATTCGGCCCTACGGCTGCAGAGCGTTGTACGGACATCCGCAGGGGAAGATATGATCCTGACCGTAGCGAGCTTCAAAGCCGTCGCCGGAGGAAAACCCTATGGCTGAACTCGACACTATTACAGTCAGAGGTTTCAAGAGCATCGCTTCTATAGAGGCTCTGCCTCTCGGGGCGATCAACGTGATCGTCGGCCCAAACGGCTCTGGAAAGTCGAATTTCATAGGTGTGTTTGCTTTCCTGAATGCGATTTGGGAGGGACGCCTAGAAGATTATATCGCCAGAGCTGGCGGAGCCGAGAAGGTTCTCTATTTCGGCTCAAAGGTGACAGAGATTCTACACCTCCATATCTCATTTCAAGAGGGAGTGAACCAATACGAAATTGATCTTGCGCCGACTGAGGCTGACGAACTTGTGCCTATTAGCGAATGGGTCTATTTTTGGGATAAGGGTCATTATCCAAATGCACCATATGGGCAGGCGATTTCTCGGAAGGGCAAAGAGGCTGGGATCAGCGCTTCCAACTCTTCAGGGATTACGTCATATGTTCGTAGTCACCTCGCTCGCTGGCGGCTTTACCATTTCCACGATACCAGTTCGAGTTCGCCAATGAAAAAGACAGTTGACGTGAATGACAATCGCTACCTGCGGCCCGATGGTTCCAATCTCGCAGCCTTCCTCTACTACCTACGTGAAAGGCACGAAGCATCCTACAGTTTGATTCGGCGCGCCGTTCAACGGGTCGCCCCATTCTTCGATGATTTCCTGTTGGAACCGCTGAAACTCAACACAGAAAAAATACGTTTAGAATGGCGACACAAGGGTTCCGACGCCTATTTCGATGCGTCCTCGCTCTCCGATGGCACTCTACGCTTCATTGGGCTAGCCACGCTCTTCCTACAGCCAGACACCTACCGTCCCTCCGTCATCCTTGTGGACGAACCGGAACTCGGTTTGCATCCCTACGCCATTTCTATACTTGCATCCATGGTGCGACGGGCATCGGTAAATACTCAGGTCATCCTATCTACCCAGTCTCCACTCTTGTTGGACCACTTTAAGCCTGAAGATGTACTGGTCGCCGACCGTGTGGATAGCGCAACCCAATTCACACGGCTAGAGCCTGAGAAACTGGAAGGTTGGCTGAAAGACTACAGTCTCGGACAACTCTGGGAGAAGAATGAATTTGGTGGGCGTCCCAGAGGAGAATGACTGCATGACCAGACTTCTTATTCATGTCGAAGGCGAGACGGAGGAGACTTTTGTCAACGAGATCTTAGCGCCGCATCTCTATGGTTATGGCTATACTGACATTAGTGCTCGCTTATTGGGAAACGCACGGCAACGCTACCGTCGTGGGGGCATTCGCGGATGGACTTCCACACGTGATGACATAATCAGACACCTTATAGAAGACCAGAAGTGTTTGGCGACCATGATGGTAGACTTTTACGCCCTCCCGCAGACAGGTGAGAAGGCTTGGCCAGGTCGCAAAGCTGCAGCTAGTCTTCCATTCCAACAAAAAGCCAGTACGGTTGAGAGTGCCCTGCTAGCGGACATAGAGTCCACAATAGGAGACAGTTTCGACCCCAGGCGCTTCCTCCCGTATGTGATGATGCATGAGTTCGAAGGACTACTCTTCAGTGACTGTTCGCTTTTCGCGAAAGGAATTGGACACCAGGATTTGGTTCCTCATTTTCAGGCAGTGCGCAACCAGTTTGCAACGCCAGAGGAAATCAATGATTCGCCTATGACCGCCCCATCGAAGCGAATCGAAACCTTGGTGCCAGGCTACGAAAAGCCGTTGATGGGGACGCTGGCCGTCCTTGAGATCGGTCTTGATGCAATCCGTAATGAGTGTCCGCATTTTCGAGATTGGCTCGAGCGCATGGAGACCTGGCTGGATTGAGGTGTCGTTCTATAAGAGAGGTTTGTACCATGCAGAACCGTTCGATAGTCCTGCTGGTTGGTCTGGTGATCGCCTTCATGTTCTCCTGACTATTGGATCAGATCGCCTCGCTATATCGTGAGAACGCACAGAGGCGGAGCAGATCGCTCTGATGCGAGAGACCGCGACACAGACGCGTCAGGCGGTTTGGTTCACGGCTTCGACGCCTGCGATGACGTCGAAGAGCTCCTCGTCAATCCCATTCTGGCGGGTCTGGTTGAAGTCCGCCTGTAACTGCGTTTGAAGCTTCTTGATATTGTCCTCCGCGCCCTGCATGGCCGCCAGACGGCAGGCGTTTTCGCTCGCCAACGACTCGGCGCAGGCCCGAAAGAGGGAGATGAACAGGTACTCTCGGACCAGGGCGGCGAAGGTCGCCTCCGCAGGCTCCCGTACCTGGGGCAAGACGGCTGTCGGCCAGGTTTTGGACCGGAGATCCTGCGCCCACACCTGATCGAAGGGCAGGAGGCACTGCCGCACGGGCAGATACCCCGATCCGGGTAGGGGGCGATTATGAAAGAGAAATACCTGCCCTAAGTTCCCCTTCGCCCGCTGCTGCTCGATGGCAAACAGCACCTGGCCGATGAGCGGAGCGATGTTGAGCACGGAATCCGGGACGCGCTGCGCCGGCTCCAACTGCAATCGGGAACCCATCCAGTGGGAGCATACCCGCTCGCCGACGGGCCAGACCCGGATCTCCTCCGTTTCGGCCTTCAACTCCTCCAGCACGAAGTCCGCCAATTGTTCGTTGAACTGCCCGACCATGCCCTGATCCGAGCCGAAGACCACCACGCCCACGGGCCGGGAGATATATCTTTTACGGTGGTCCAGCAGTTCCGGGCCGAACTGCCGCAGGCAGGCGATCAGCCCCAGTTCGACCGTCCGGTAGTAGTCGGTTAAGGACTGCACCGCCTGCTCATAGGGCCGGATATTGACCGCAGCCCAGTTCTTCATGGTCCGCACCACCGATTTGATCTCAGCGGCGCTGCGGATTTTCCGGCGCAACTTGTCCGTCGTCTGCGTCATTCCGGCCTCGCTTCGAGGGTGGTCAGGGCAGCGTCCGCCTGCGCCAGGATCGCGTCCTGATCCGCCTGCGTCAGCGTCTCTCCCGCCAGGAGACGGGTGTGCAACTCGGAGGGCATTCCGGAGGCGGCGCCCCGGACGGCGCTCTCGGCTTCCGGCATCCGCTCTATCGGAATGGCGTCGAACTTCCCGGCAGTGAGCGCCAGCAGCACGGCGATCTGTTCGGCCACCGGCATCAGGTCGAGTTGATGCTGCTTCAGCCAGCAGCGGATACGCTCGCCATGCGCGATGGTTCGGCGGGTATGCTCATCCAGGCGCGTTCCGAACCGGGCGAACGCCTCCAACTCCTCGAACTGGGAGTAGGCCAGTTTCAGCGCCCCCGCGACGCCCCGATAGGCCGCCAACTGCGCCTTGCCGCCCACGCGCGAGACCGACAGCCCCACATCTACGGCGGGCAGAATGCCCTTCTGAAACAGGGTGGGGGAGAGGTAGATCTGGCCGTCCGTGATCGAGATCAGGTTGGTCGGGATATAGGCCGACATATCCTGCGCTTCCGTCTCGATGATCGGCAGGGCCGTCAACGATCCGCCGCCCAGCTCCTCACGCAGGTGGGTCGCGCGCTCCAGGAGCCGGGAGTGGAGATAGAAGACATCGCCGGGAAAGGCTTCGCGGCCCGGAGGCCGCCGCAACAGCAGCGACAGTTCGCGATAGGCGCGCGCGTGGTTCGTCAGATCGTCATAGACGATCAGGACATTGCGCCCCTGTCGCATAAAGTACTCCGCAATAGTCGTTGCGGCAAACGGCGCGATATAGCGCAGGCCGGGCGCGTCGTTGCCCTCCGCCGCCACGACCGTCGTATACTCCATGGCCCCGGCGGCCCGGAGGTCGGCGATGACCCTGGCGACCGACGCGCCCCGCTGCCCGACGGCGCAATAGACGCACACGACGCCCTGGCCCTTCTGAGCGATGATCGTGTCCACGGCGATGGCCGTCTTGCCCGTCTGGCGATCTCCCAAGATCAGTTCGCGCTGCCCCCGCCCGATGGGAATCAGCGCATCGATCACCTTGATGCCGGTCTGCAGGGGCACATTCACCGGCGCGCGGTCCATGATCTGGGGGGCGTCGCACTCAATGGGCATCCGTTGCGTGGCGCCCAGGCGCCCTTTGTCATCGAGCGGGCGGGCGGTAGGGTCTAGCACCCGGCCCAGCAGCCCCTCGCCGACAGGCATATCCATCACGCGCCCCGTGCGCTCCGCAGAGATCCCGGCCTTCAAATCTTCGCTGTCGCCCAGCAGGATCAGGCCCACGCCCTCTGGGTCGAGCTGAAAGACGATGCCGAGCGAACCCTCCTCCAGGCGGATCAGTTCGCCGAACTCCGCACCGGGCAGCCCCGATACCCTGGCAATGCCGGTGGAGAGGGTCCTGACCGTGCCTATCTCCGAAGCGCTTAACCGCGGGGAGAACTGCTCCCGCGCACGGGCCAGCGTCTCAAACGTGCGGTCCAACAGGGGCGAGAGATAGCTCTGCTCTGTCTTCACCGGCGCTGCCCTCCTTCTCCGAAACATTATCCGAAACATTGCCCTCCTTTTCCAACAGCTCCGCCGCGCTCTTTTCGAGGTCGGCGAGCGAGGCGGCGATGGTCCAGGTGAGCTTCCGCTCCTCCGTACACAACTCGATGCCTCCGATCAGGTCGGGGGCGGTCTCGAACGCCACTGCAACCTGCGTTCCCAACTCCCGCTGTATGGCCTGCGTCAGCCTCTCGCGGGCCGGCGGCGGCAGCTCGAAGGCGCTCCGGAGGCGTATCGGGTGTTGCGCCCCCTGCAGCGAGGCGGCTAACAGCCGCTTCTCCTCCGGGTCCAGCGCCCGCAGACGCTCCTGCCAGAGCTCCGCCATGCGCTCCTCCAACGTCTGCCCGGCAAAGCCCTGCAAGACGTGGCGGGCAATGGCGAACACCTCGCCCTGCACCCGGCGCGCGAGACCTCGGTCGCGCTCCTGCTGCTCCTGCCGCAGCGCCTCCTGCCAGCGGATACGCTGCGCTTCGACTTCCGTGCGCGCCTCCTCCAGCCGCTCCCGGCGATAGCCATTGGCCTCCGCTTCGGCCTGTTTGAGGTTGTCGGCCTTCCGGCGCTCGAAATCCTCAAGCTGTTCCCGGAAGTGCGCGCCCTCCTGCTCCGCCTCGATCTTCTTCTGCTGCGCCTCCTGAATATTGCCCTCGACCTGCTTCTCCCTGGCATCCATGGCGGCCAGGATCGGCTTGTAGAGAAAGCGCTTCAACAACCAGACCAGGATCAGAAAGTTGATGATCTGGGCGCAGACGGTAAACCCGTTGATCAGCATGGGGCTGTCTCCCTATTTCCCGATGACATGGTTCCAGAACGGGTTGGCGAAGATCAGAATGACAGAGATGACAAAGCAGTAGATCGCGACCGATTCGATCATTGCCAACCCGACAAAGAGCGTGCGCGTGATGGTGCTGCCCGCATCCGGCTGCTCCGCGATGGAGCGCAGCGCCTCGGCAATGGCTTTGCCCTCGCCGAGTGCCGGCCCGATGGAGCCGATGCCCATCGTAATTCCCGCCGTGACGATAGAGGCGACGGCGATGATGCTGGTGTTGTCCACAGATTTCTCCTCAAAAAACGTTTGCTAATCGGCCTCGCCGTGCGTGGCCGCTGCGATATAGACCGTGGCGAGCACGGCGAAGATGTAAGCCTGGACCATTCCGGTCAACAGCCCGAGCGCGAGCATGAGGATCGGGAAGAAGAGCGGGGTGATAGTAAGCAGGATGCCGACGATCATGCTGCCGCTCATGATGTTGCCGAAGAGCCGGACCGCCAGGGCCAGCGTGCGGGAGAAGTCGCCGATGATATTGAACGGCAGCATCAGGGGCGTCGGTTTGAGATACCTTCCGAAGTACCCCCCGATGCCCTGCTCGGCGATGCCGTAGAGCGGCACGGCGAGAAAGACGGCGATGGCCAGTCCTGCCGTCGTCGAGAGAGAGCCGGTCGGCGGCTCGTAGAGGGACAGGATGCTGCAGAGGTTGGAGATCGCGATAAAGAGAAAGAGCGTGCCGATAAAGGGTAGGTACTTCTCCGGTTGGTTCAGGCCCGTCTCGCGCAACTGCTGCCGCATCCCGCCGACCAGGATCTCCAGCAGGTTCTGCCAGCGCGGTATCTTCACGCCTGTCGCGAGCCGGCGGGTGACCAGCCAGGAGCCCAGGGTCATGAAGAGCATCAATCCCCACGTGGTGACGATGGTGGAGTTCAAGTTCCAGAACCCGGAGTGCCAGTAGACGATGCTGTCGGGACTGATGTGCATTGCCGTTCCCTATCGCTCCCTTTGCGTCTGGAGGCGTACTGCCGGGGCCGTCTTCAGAAGGAGCATCAGGGGAACCTTGACCGCGATGAACCCGAGCAGCGCCAGGGCGAGCGGCGCCGCCTGGCCCCGCGACCAGAGCGCGAGTACGACAGCCACGACGGCGGTGCGTGCCAGAAAGCTGCCCAGGAAGAGCAGGCCCGGCTGTCCCGCCGTGATCCCTTTCCGGATCGTCCACCACAGGCCGCCAAAAAAGAAAGCGCCGGCTGCGGCCCCGATCAGGAAGGAGAGGGTTAATCTAAGCGTCTCCGTCATTCTCTTTGTCCTCCGTATCCGTGTCTTCCAAGCCAGGGTCGGCGGCCTGGCTCTCTCGAGCTACCCAGTACCAGGCGCTGTAGCAGCCGAGCAAGATACCCAGGAGCATCAGCATGAGCGTCCAGGAGTAGGAGCCTGGAAAGCGCTTATCGATCCAGATTCCGAGCGCCGTGCCCAGCAGGCAGGAGAGTACTACCGTCCAGCCGACGAGTCCCACCAGGCGCAAGCCGCTCCAGAGATCCCGGTTCCGGTCTCGCTGTGCGCGGAGCTTGCGCCGCTCTTTGCGGCCAATATGGAGGCTAAATTCGCCTCCGGGTAGTAGGGGCTTTTGTGGGTCTTCAGCCATGCCGCGTAAACTCCACCAGTCGTCGGGTCAGATCGCTCTCCAGCCTCGCCAGCACATAGCGGGCGTTCTGCTCCCGTTCATCCCGGTTCAGAAACTCCCGCTCCACGGTCTGCTGCAGGCGGCCCAACTCCGCGCCGCCGATGGCGTTCCGCACGGAGACCAGGACCTCCGCACCGGCCTTGACCAGGATGCCCTCATCGACCGCGATATAGACTTCGCCCTCCTCCGGCGTCTCATAGGTGAGGATGCCGGGCGTCAACGGGGCCACGCCGTCCAGGCGGTGCGGCAGCAGCCCGAAAGAGCCGGTGGGGGTCTCCGCGACGATCCGGGTGACCCCCTCCCTCTCCGCAAAGACCCGGAACGGAAGCAGGACTTTAAGCCGCATCTGCCTGAACTCCCTCGCGCTTCGGCGCTTCCGGCGCGGGCTCGCGCCTCTGCCCGGCTTGCAGGCTGCCCGGCTGCGCCCCGACCTCCTCGATGGAGCCGATCATATAGAGCGCGCTCTCCGGATAGTCTCGAAATTCGTCCCGTAAGATCCGGTCGCAGCCCTCCAGCGCTGCCGCCAGCGGGACCGTTTTGCCCGGCATGCCGGTAAACATCTCGGTGGAGTAGAAGGGCTGCGTCAGGAACCGCTCCAGCTTCCGCGCCCGATCCACCACGTCCCGGTCCTCACGCGACAACTGCTCCAGGCCGAGCATGGCGATCAGATCTTTCAGCTCCTCGTACTGGGCCAGCGTCCGGCGTATCTCCTGCGCGATGCGGTAGTGCTTCTCTCCGACCACGCCTGGCGTGGACATCTTGGAGCCGGACTGGAGGGGATCGATCGAAGGGAACAGCCCCTCGCTCGCCTTCTTGCGCGAGAGGATGATGGAGGCCGAAAGGTGCGCGAACGTGTGGACTGCCGCCGGATCGGTGAAATCGTCCGCCGGGACATAGACCGCCTGGATGGAGGTGATCGCCCCAGCGTCCGTCGTGGTAATGCGCTCCTCCAGTTCCGACAACTCCGTGCCCATCGTCGGCTGGTAGCCCAATCGGGAGGGCATCTGTCCCATCAGCCCCGAGACTTCGGAGCCGGCCTGGATAAAGCGGAAGATATTGTCTATCAGCAGCAGCACATCCCGTCGCTCGTCGTCGCGAAAATACTCGGCCATGGTGAGCGCCGCATGGCCCACCTCGAAGCGGCAGCCAGGCGGCTCATTCATCTGTCCGAAGACCATGACCATGTTCTGCAGCACATTGGCCGCCTGCATATCCCGGTAGAGCTCCTCGCCCTCGCGGCTGCGCTCCCCGATGCCGCAGAAGATGCTCACTCCGGAGTGATGCCCCACCATGTTGTGGATCATCTCGGTGAGCAGGACCGTCTTGCCCACGCCGGCCCCGCCGAACAGCCCGGCTTTTCCCCCGCGCTCCAGCGGGGCCAGCACATCGATCACCTTGATGCCCGTCTCGAATACCTCCTGCGTAGTGGATTGCCGGGATAACGGCGGTGGCTTGCGATGGATCGGACGCCATTCGACGCCTGTGACGGCTTCCTTCCGGTCTATCGTCTGTCCGAAGACATTGAACATCCGGGAGAGAATGCTGTGGCCTACCGGCGCTTTGAGCGGCCCGGCGGTATCCTCGGCGGCATCGCCACGGGCAAGCCCCTGCGTGGAGGTGAGCGCGATGCCTCGGACATGGTGCGGGCCGAGATGGGCCAGGACTTCGATCACGATCTTCCCCTCTTTGCCTGCCCTGAGTAGCGTATATACGGGCGGCAGGTTGGTTTCAAACGCGATGTCCACAATGCTGCCATACACCGCCAGGATCCTTCCCTGGCGGGGCTGCCCCTCTCCTTTCTCGTCCCGCTCCACGCCTTACCCTCCCTTGCATGTATGCCTAGAATTATAGAGGCAAGAGGGCCGGGAGGACATCCGCGAAACGGCGGATTGTGGTTGAACAATTCTGAAGCCGATCCCTCGGTTCCGGATTCGATTTCCGGTAGCGTTGCTGAAACCATCCGTTGGGTGAAAAACGTAAGGGAGGAGGGGTATACTATCCCGACGAACGATTCACGACGCACTTATTCGAGGAAAACCGACACCATGGCCGCCATGCCCAATTTTTTAAGCCGATTTTTCGATAGCAACGCCCGTGACATTGCGAAATATCAGACCGTGGTCACGAAAATCAACGCTCTGGAACCCAAGTATGAGAAGCTGAGTGATGAGCAGTTGAAAGAGGAGGCGAACAAACTCCGTGACCGGGTCCAGGCGGAGTATAAGCAGAAGCGTGAGGCTTCCACCGTCGCCTGGGACACTTTAACCGACCAGAAGAGGCGCGAGGAGGATCGCAAGATCTACGATCCCATCCTGGACGAGGCGCTGCCGGAGGCGTTCGCGCTCGTTCGGGAGGCCTCGAAGCGCACCCTCAAAATGCGCCACTACGACGTGCAGATGATCGGCGGTATGGTGCTGCACGACGGACGCATCTCCGAAATGCGCACAGGGGAGGGGAAGACCCTCGTGGCGACCTGCCCGCTCTTTCTCAATGCCTTATTGGGGAAGGGGGCCCACCTGGTTACGGCCAACGACTACCTCTCCAAGCGCGATGCCGTCTGGAACGGCCCCATCTACCACCTGCTCGGCATGAGCGTCGGCATCATCCAGGGCCAGTCGCCCGAAACCGGCGACGAGGGCGGCTCCTATCTCTACGATCCGGAATACACGGATAAAGATGAGCGCTTCGCCTATGCCCGCCGGGTCTCCCGGCAGGAGGCCTACGCCTGCGACATTACCTACGGCACCAACAACGAGTACGGCTTCGACTACCTGCGCGACAACATGGCCTTCAACAAAGACGACCTCACGCAGCGCGAACTCCACTTCGCCATCGTGGACGAAGTGGACTCCATCCTGGTTGACGAGGCCCGTACCCCGCTCATCATCTCCGGTATGGTCGAACAGTCCACCGACAACTACGCCATCATCGCTCGCGTGGTCGCCAAGATGAACAAGGGCATAGACGATCCCAAGAAGGACAAGGACAACCCCGACGCCGATAAGCACAAGCCCAATATCCACTATGTGGTGGACGAGAAGGCCAAGACCGCTACCATCACCGACGCGGGCGTTACTTTCGTTGAGAAGGATCTGGGCATCTCGAACCTCTCCGAAAATCAGGATGTGATGCACTACCTCCAGTCGGCGATGAAAGCGCACGGCGTCTTCCGTAAGGACATCGACTACGTCGTCAAGGACGTCGATCCGAACGACGACGAGGGGCCGGAGATCATCATCGTCGATGAGAACACGGGCCGTCTGATGTTCGGACGGCGCTACTCCGATGGGCTGCACCAGGCCATCGAGGCCAAGGAGCACGTGGAGGTCAAGAACGAGAGCCAGACCCTCGCCACCATCACGTTCCAGAACTACTTCCGCCTCTACTCCAAGCTGGCGGGCATGACCGGAACCGCCAAGACCGAAGAGGATGAGTTCCGCAAGATCTATGCGCTCGATGTCGTGCAGGTTCCCACCAACAAACCCGTCATCCGTAAAGACAATCCCGACCTCATCTTCAAGACTGAAGAGCCGAAGATGCGCTGGATTGCGGCGGAGATCCTCCGGATCTACTGCAAGCAGCAGCCGGTCCTGGTGGGAACGCGCTCCATCGAGATGAGCGAGCGGGTCAGCCGGCGCGCCGGGTCGGACATGCTCAAAACGCTCTGCCTGATCGAGATCGCCCGCAACAAGGTCGAGAACAGCAAGGCGCTGGCCGCGCCGAAGCGCGCTGAATACACCAATCTGCTCAATGAACGCATGGAGGCGCACATGCTGGTGGACGCGAACGGCAACCGTCAGGCCCGCCCGGCCCTGACGCTGGGTCGATTGCGCCCTCTGCTGAAGGAGCTGAGCATCGATCCCGATCCGCTCACTCCGGACAACATGAACAAGGTTGCGGAGATCTTCGAGATCAAGGATGATGGCCTGGAGCGGCTGGAAGAGGCCCTGACATACGGTATCGAACACCGCATCCTGAACGCCAAGTTCCACGAGAAAGAGGCCATCATCATCGCGGAGGCGGGGCGCAAGGGCGCGGTCACCATCGCCACGAACATGGCGGGGCGCGGCGTCGACATCCTGCTGGGCGGCAAGCACATCAATCAGGAGCTGCCGCCGGTGGATGGCAGCCTCAAGTCGCTCAAGGCCGCAGAGGCCATGGTGGACCAGGCGGAGGCCGAGCCGGGAGAGCACGACGTACCGGAAGAGGAGCAGAGCTATATGCGGTACGGCAAGCCCAAGGTCCTGGATGCCGTCACGACCGGGGCGCTGACCGACGAGGAGCATAAAAAAGCGGCGGATGAGGTGCGCAGGCTGGGCGGACTGTTCATTCTGGGCACCGAGCGCCATGAGAGCCGGCGCATCGACCACCAGTTGCGGGGACGCTCCGGACGCCAGGGCGATCCCGGCGAATCTCGCTTCTTCGTCTCGCTGGAAGACGAACTCTGGCGGCTCTTCGGAGACCGGGCCAGCCATCCGCTGCTCAGGACCTGGGAGGAGCATCTGGGCATGGACAGCCCGATCCTCTCCCCGATGATCCAGCGGGCGCAGCGCAAAGTCGAGGAGCACTACTTCGAGTCCCGCAAGCACGTCCTGAACTACGACGACGTGATGAACCGGCAGCGCGAACTGATCTATAAGGAGCGCCGCCGCATCCTGGAGGGCGTGGACCTCAAGCAGACCATCCAGTACTATATCCGTGAGAACATCGAGGCGGCGGCGATAGTCTACTGCCCGGACAACGCCCCGCAGAGCGACTGGAGGATCGAGGAGTACTATAATGAACTGAACGACTACTTCCTGCTCTATCCCGTCGTTACTCAGGAGGATCTGAACGGCAAGAGCCGGGCTCAAATGACAGAGTTCTTAACCAACCATGTCCTCAATGTCTATGAGTCGAAGGAGAAGGAGTTCGACGCGATCCAGGGGCCGGGAACCATGCGCGAATTGGAGCGCTGGATGGCCCTCCGCGCCGTCAACTCCAAGTGGATGGAGCATCTGGCGAACATGGACTTCCTGCGCGAAGGCATCCATCTGCGCGGCTATGAGCAGAAAGACCCGCTGCTGGTCTACCAGAAGGAGGCATTCGACGAGTTCGAGCGGATGCAGCAGGCCATTCAGGACGACATCGTGCGGAATGTGATGCGGCTGCAGATCGTGCCGCCGCCCCCGCCGGCCCCGCTGGTGGCGCCTGCGATCCCGCTGCCGGAATCCCTGCCGAAGTACTCCCGGATGCAGGACATCGAGACGCCGCGCAACGTCACGACGAATATGGACGAAGCGGTCGAGGCTGGCGCGCGCAGCCGGAATGGCGCGCCGCCGGACTGGAAGGGGGGCCGCAACGATCCCTGCTGGTGCGGCAGCGGCCAGAAGTACAAGAAGTGCCACGGGAAGTAAAAAATCACCCCGCTCCGAGTTCGGAGCGGGGTGATTTTTTGGGGAAACCGCTACTGTAGGAGTTTGAGCAGAGCGTCAGGCTCCGACTTGGCCGTATAGAGGGCCGAGATACCCGCCTGCTGGATCAACTGGTTGTTGGTCAGGTTCAGGACCTCCTGTGCCACATTCACGTCCCGGATGCCGGAGATGGATGCGGTCAGGTTCTGTGCGGCGGTCGTCAGGTAGTTGTTCGCAGATTGCAGGACATTGTTCTGGAAACTTCCCAGGTTCGCCCGATATTGGGTGACGGAATTGAGCGCCTCATTGACGATAGAGAGGGCGTTGTTCGCGCCCGTTGACGTCGTCACATCGATCGTGGCCAGGGTCTGCCCGGCGACAGAGGTCGTTCCCAGGTTATTGGTCGCGATACTGTTGAGCGTCAGGTTCGCCGTCTGGCCCACGTTCGCCCCGATCTGGAATTGGAGGGGAGCGGAACTCGTCTGGCCTACCGTTTGCGCGGTGGTGGTGCCGTTGCCCGCTTCGGTGAGCAGGATAGAGTTGCCGTTCGTATCGGAGACGCGCAGCCCGCTATCTGAACCGGAGCGCCCGCCGACGAAGGTGACGGTCGCGGTGCTGACGCTGCCGCCAATGAGTGAGGAGGCCAGCACGGTGACGGTAGCATTGGCGCCCACGACGCTGGTGCCGGACGTGCCCGCCAGGAGGGCCGAGGATTCCGTTTCCGAGATTTTGTAGTTGGCGCCGTAGGTAGTCTGGGTCAGCGTGATCGAACCCGAGGCATTGGCAAAGGTGAAGTTGGCGCTAACGCCGGTGGAAGCCGACAGGTTGTTGATCTTATTGATGAGCGTCTGCACCGTGTCCGACCCGCCGACGGTGACGGACTGTCCGTTGATGACGACGGTTCCTCCCGTGCCGGTAGTGCCGCCATTGACGGTGGAGATGCTGGCATTGACGCTGGCATAGGTGGCGAGCGCTCCGCCCTGCACGACCGCGCGTGTCGCCGCGTTGTTTACCGTGATGGTCACGTTGCCGGCCTGGACCGAGCCGCCTCCGAACGCCCCATTGAGATTGATCCCTCCGACAAGGGTGGAATTGGTAACGGACGCAGCAACGCCCGCCGAGCCGTCCAGCAGCGTTTTGCTGCCGAACTGGGTGCTGCTGGCGATGTTATTGATGGCCTGCAGTGCGGATTGGATGGCGGTCTGGTCTGCCTGAGCCGCGCTGGGGTTGAGAGAGACGTTGTTGGCGGCATCCAGCACATTCGCCCGAATATTCTCCAGCAGGTTATTGACTGCCGACAGGCCGCCGTCTGCAGTCTTCACCAGGTTCGAGGCGCTCTGCGTATTGGTGAGGGCCTGGTTGATACCGTCCACCTGCGCCTGCAATGCATTGGAGATGACGAAGCCGGACGGATCGTCCGCAGGGGTGTTGATCCGCAATCCCGAGCTGAGCCGCTGCACCGAGGTGCTGATGGAGTTGGAGACGTTTTGAAGGTTAACGAGCGCGTTGAGCGCATCGAGATTGGTATTGAAACTGAAACTCATGGGTTCCCTCCGTGTGACGTAGCGGAAAGCGGCCACGTCTGGTCGTGCCATGCACGAGGCCGCTTTCCGGACATCCTGCCGTTATTTATGGAGAGCGTGGTTCGGCTATGTGCCACCGCTCGTGTTCGTCTTTCCGCGCGAAAGCGAACGGTGTGAATGGCACAAATGCGGGTTTGATGGGGCAGGGAGGAGGGGGAGGGGAAAAAACAGGATCTCTACTGGCTATTAGAAAGACCAGTTCCGTAACGACCGTACAGAACCGGTAAAAATAAGAGGCGACAAACCTTTGTAGGTGGGGCACAATTCCGTTGGTGTTTGATTTGCATTCTGTTCTGTCTCACCTTTCATTGGCCCGGCAACTTTCTCGCCGGGCCTTTTTTCGCGCCCCGAACCTCTTCCGGCGACAGGGCGTTTACTCTTTTTCCGCCCCCAGAAGCGCGATGCCGCGCGCCGGCAGGGCCAATTGTACTTTCGTGCCCTGTCGCACGACTTTTGCGCCTGCGGCCAGCCATTCGGTGAAGGTGGATGGGATTTGCGTCGGGGTGAATGTCAGCGTCCGGGGCTGGTCGCTGCGGTTGAAGGCGACGAGGAGGTGCGCTTTGCCCAGCTTGCGCGTGTAGGCGAACAGGCCGGCGGCATCGTCCGCCATGAGGGGCTTGTAGTCGCCGCGCCGCAGGAGGAGATGGGCGCGGCGCAGTTGGAGCAGACGCTTGTAGAAGGCGAACGTGGGCTGGTCCCAATGCGCCGCGTTCCAGTCGAAGGCGCGGCGGTTGTCGGGGTCGCGCCCGCCCTCCAGGCCGATCTCGTCGCCATAGTAGATGCAGGGCACGCCGGGGTAGGTCATTTGAAACAGGATCGCCTGCCGCTCCCGCAGCCAGTCGCCCTTGCAGGTCGTGCGGAGGCGCTCGGTATCGTGGCTGTCCAGCATATTGAACATCACGGCATCGGCGGCGGGATGTGTCTCCTCGCGGATCCGGGCCAGCCGCGCGTCGAATTGTGTGGGGGTGGCTCTGTCGAGCGCGAAGAAGTCCAGCGCAGCGCTTCGCCAGCGATAGTTCATCGCCGAATCGAACTCATCGCCCTGCAGCCAGGCCGTCGCGTCGTTCCAGATCTCCCCCACCAGGTAGGCGTTCGGGGCTGCCTTCCGCACCGCGGTGCGGAACGCCTTCCAGAAGCTATGGTCCACCTCATCCGCCGCGTCCAGCCGCCAGCCATCCACGTGTGCGTCCCGGATCCAGCGCGTCCCCACATCCAGCAGGTAGGCGCGGGTGTCGGGGTTGTCGACATTGAGCTTCGGCATCCAGGGCGATCCGTACCAGCCCACATAGTTCTTCTGCCCGTCCCGCACCTGGACCGGGAAGGCGCGCACATAGTACCACTGGCGATAGGGCGACTTTTCGCCCTCCGTCAGCAGGCTGCGGAAGCCGACGAAGTCCACGCCGGTGTGGTTGAACACCCCATCGAGCAGGACGTGCCAGCCCAGCGAATGGGCCTTTGCGGTCAGATCCTGCAGGGTCTGAGCCGTGCCGAAGTGGGGATCGATCTCGTGGTAGTCGGTGGTGTCGTAGCCGTGGCTGCTGCGCGCCGTGAAGATGGGATTGAGATAGAGCGCATTGATGCCCAGATCACGGAGGTAGTCGGTATGCTGCAGGATGCCCGCCAGGTCGCCGCCCATGTACTTCGAGGAGCTGGCCGGGCCGCCCCAGGGGATCGTGTCGGAGCCGTTGTTCGCCGGGTCGCCATCCGCAAAGCGGTCGGGGAAGATCTGGTAGAACACGGCGTCCCTGGCCCAGATGGGGATCTCGAACGGCGGATAATCCGACGGCTTCACCGTAAACCACTCGTCCGCCGCATAGGTGGCGTGCAGGTGCTGGTGGGCATCCCATACCTGCGCGGTCTTGCCGTCCTCAAGCAGAAACTCGTAGTGGAGCGGACCGCTCTTCGGCACGGGCAGCGTACCATGCCAGTAGTCGAAGAGGAGGTCGGAGTGGTCGCGCGCCATGGCGTTCTCGGGCATCAGCCGCATGGTATTCCCCGTCTCCTGCTCCTGAGTGAACACCCAACAGCGCTCCACATCGCCCTTACGGGTGCGCAGGGTGAGTTGCAGGTGGGTTGTGTCGAGGCGCACCACATAGCGCGCGTTCGGCAGGTGGCGCACCGCCGTCTCCGTGATGCGCCCATCGCCGACCTTGCACGGCTCCTCATAGCCTATAGGGGCAACAATCAGCAGCGAGTTGACATTGCCGCTGTCATCCCGCTGGCTGGGCCGGCTCTGATCGTTCACCCATCGCTGTCCGTCTACGAAATACTTGAACGGGTAGACGCCCGGTTCGAGGGTGAGGGTGGTGCTCCAGGCGGCTCCGCGCGTGGGGCGGGAGAGCAGGTTGGCTGTCGTGCTCCAGTGGTTGAACTCGCCCGCGAGGGCGATGCTGCGCACAAAACCGACCGGAGTGTACGCGATGGTGACCTCCCTGGCGCCGAGCGGGGGAGGCGGAGGGGTCTGCCGGGCCTCCACGTGGGAAACCCAGCAGAACAGGACAAGGCTGAGAAGCAGCGTAATACGCCTGGTTTGCATGGTCTCTCTTTTACGGGGCGTTGGCCCGCAGCGTCACTCGTCCAGGTAGATCTGATCGATATAGCACCAGCGCCAATCCTCGCCCGGCTCGAAGGACTGGACGATGGGGTGCTGTGTCTGATGAAAGTGGTGGGTCGCATGCCGGTTGGGAGACGAATCACAACAACCGACGTGCCCACAGGTGAGGCAGATACGTAAGTGGACCCACTGCCCGCCTATTTTGAGGCAGTCTTCGCACCCCTTCGCGCTCGGAGTTACCTCCTGTATCTGGTCCTGATGCCGACATTCCATGCTCTAGTTTCCCCTTTCGGTGACGCTCCGCGTCTAAGCCGGGCCGTGAACGAAATTCGCGTAACAAGCGAATTTGGACTGCACCGAAGGTGCGACCATTATTCGTCTAAAGAGCCTTCGGCTAACCGTCCTGCGGACGGAAATACCTCGGTTCTCATTGGCGTTTCAAAGCCTTTGTTATGCGCGCTAAAGCTCTTTGAGATACTCGTGTACAAATTGGACTGCCATCGAACCCTCCCCCACGGCCGAGGCGATCCGCTTGACCGAACTGGACCGGACATCCCCGGCGGCGAACACGCCGGGCTTGCTGGTCTCCAACAGGAACGGCTGCCGTCGGAGGGGCCAGTGGGGAGACTGCGCCAGATCCGGCCCGGTGCGGACAAACCCCTTGTTATCCCGTTCGATCTGCGGGGGCAGCCAATCCGTGCGGGGCAGCGCCCCGATAAAGCTGAACACGGCCGGGGTCTGCACCCTCCGCTCCTCTCCGGTCCTGCTACTCCTAATCTCGACCGAGTCGAGATGGCCGTTGCCCGCCATCCGCTGGATCGTGGTGCTGCAGAGCAGTTCGACGTTAGGTATCTGCTCGATGCGCCGGACCAGATAGCTGGACATGCTGGCATACAGGTCGTCCCCACGGATCACCAGCAGCACCCGGCGTGCGTGCTGGGAGAGGTAGACGGCGGCCTGGCCGGCGGAATTACCGCCGCCCACCACCAGCACATCCGCGCCCCGGCACTGCTGCACCTCATTGGGGGTCGCGACATAGTAGACGCCCCGCCCCTCGTACTTCTCGCACCCCTCCACGCCCAGTCGGCGGTAGTCGGCGCCGGTGGCAATGAGCAGGCACTTCGTGAGGACGGTCTCCCCATCGTCCAGGATCACCGTGGGATAGGTCTCCTCGAAGGTCAAGCGGTTCACGGAGGTGGGGACGGATAGGCCCGCACCGAACTTGTTGGCCTGCAGGATGGCGCGGTCGGCCAGTTCGCTGCCGGTGAGGCCGGTGGGAAAGCCCAGATAGTTCTCGATCCGCATGCTGCTGCCTGCCTGCCCTCCCGGCGCAGTGCGCTCGATCATCACGGTCCTCAGCCCCTCGGAGGCCCCATAGACGGCGGCAGCCAGTCCCGCAGGGCCTGCCCCCACGACCACCAGATCGTAGAGCGCCTTCTCTACCGGCCTATGAATGCCGATGGCGTCGGCGAGTTCGAGGTTCGAGGGGTTGCGGCGGAGGACCCTCCGCCCGCAGGAGACAACCGGCATGTCGGCCTCGGTCACTCCGAACTGCTTGAGCAGTTGATCCACCTGGGGGTCCGTCTCCACATCCACCCAGGTGAAGAGCACCCGGTTCTTGGCAAGGAAGTCGCGGATGCGTGTCGTATCGGGAGAGTAGAGGGACCCGATCACCCGCAATCCGGTGAAGTCGGGAGAGGATCGCAGGAGTTGTCGCCGGGCGATAAAGGCCTGAAGGATGATGTCGCTGAGGCCCGGACACTGATTGAGGACGCGCTGCAACGCGTGGCGTGAGATCTCATAGACTTCCGTGTCCCCCATGGCGATGCCGCTGACCACGGAGGGGTTGCCGGTCAGATGGGTGATGTCCCCCGAGAAGCCCCCTTCGCGATGGACTGTGATCTCCCTGGGCGCATCGCCCGAGGAGTCTATGATCCGGATTGTGCCCGACTTGACAATAAAGAAGGCGAAGTCGCGGTCGCCGACGGTGAAGAGCGCCTCCCCATCCCGATATAGCCGGGGCGATACGGTAGCACAGCGACTGATCTCCGCGATCTGGGCCGCATCGAGCGTTGGGAAGGCGATGGACTGCATCGTTTGCTCAGCCATGCGTGGTATCCTCCTGAATACACCTCACCGAGTATACTTATGATCCCAGCATTTCGTCAAGAGCATTTTGCGATCCCTGCTCCTGTCCGACCTTCTGCCAAACGACGCAGCTTCAGGAATAGTTCCAACCCTGGAAGCGTCGGCTCCGACCCGTTCAGGACAATTGTCCATGCGTTCTGCCATAATAAGGCGTGGCACACACGAGAAATTCGACAGGCTTGGCCCTGATGCGTTCGAGAAACTGCCCCGACATCCAATTGACCTACAACAGTGAGGGAAATATGAAGAACACCGAAACCAGGGCGTTATGGATCGAAGGAATCGGCTTTTTAGCCATCATCGTCCTCTCATGGGTCAATGAGTTAACCGGGTTCCAAACTCTCTTTTACCCGGAATACCGGGGCAACTGGCATGAGGCCGCCCTGGAAACCGTATTGATTGTGCTGGTCGCGATACCAACCCTCTTACTGACGAAACGTTTGATAGACAAGCTGCAAGAGCGGGTACGCTACCTGGAAGGATTTTTGCGTATCTGCGCCTGGTGTCGGCGTCTCGAAAGCAATGGGGAGTGGGTGCCGGTCGAGACATACTTCAGCCAACAGTTTTCGGTCTCCTCTACGCACGGTATATGTCCGGATTGTCACGCGAAGCAGTCGGAGGAGGAGGATTAGGCGCTTAGCGCCAGCAGGGAGACGCCCTGCCGGGGCAGCGTGAAGCGCAGCGTCGCCTTCCCCTCCGCGAGCGGGGCGGTTGTCGGCGCATCGTGCAGGAGGGCCAACTGTCCGGCCTGCTCCAATTGTTGGTACTGCTCCGGCGTCGGCGACGCGGGAGATCCCATCCGCTGCCATGCCGTAAAGGCGTTGCTGTGTTGCGCGTCTATCCGCCAATGGGCCAGGCGCGCTTCGCCCTTGCGGGCGAGTGAGGGCGGCAGGCCCTGTAAGGTGACCTCGATCTGGGCGCCGGGGCCGGGCAGGTCGTCGTCGTGGTAGTGCCAGACCAGCAGGCTGAGCCTCTCTTTGTCGAGCGCAGCCAGTGCGCCCACGTCCGGTGTGCTACCCCGCACGCCGTCTTTCAGAATGGCATCCAGCGGCGTCTCCCCGGAGCTGACGGCAGCAACGCGCTTACCGCTCCCCATCTTGCTCAGCATCCGAAACACGTTCAGAACGGGCAGATCGAGGCCGCCGGATGCTAACACCCGGAAGCCTGCAAACAGGGGCTGGTTCTCGAACTCGAACGCCCAGGTGAGCGCGCCCTCCAGGTGGACGCCGTGCCGATCCGCCAGCAGGTATTTGCGGGCGAAGGCGGCGGCGGTATACGAGGAGTACATAGTCCCGTTGCGGTAGCCCAGTTGCGGCCCCTGGCAGGCCGCGCAGCCATCCGGGTCCGATTCCCCAATCACGATGGGCAGGCGCTTGAGTTCCGGAAAGGCGGCGACCTGTGCAAACCCCGCGTCGATGGTCCGTAGCTGGTTGGCGATCCCCATGCGCACATGGCCGGCGCTGCCGTCCGCTCCCGCGACAAACGTCGGTGCGCCCTTGGCATGGAAGGAGATGAAGTCCAGTGGCGTGCCTACCCGGCCCGTGGCGTGGTTGGTCCCGCGCAGGCAGTGCTCCAGAAAGTCGTTGGTGAACTTCCCGCCGTTGCCCGCCGTGTCCGCCCCGCCCACCCGCGCCTTCGGCAGGGCGCGACGGACCGCGTCCACCGCGTAATCGTGCAGCTTGCGAAACTCCTCCGGCGTGCCGCGCCAGTAGCCGATATTCGCCTCGTTCCAGACCTCCCAGTACCACGTCAGCACCTCCTTGCGTCCATACCGCGCGACGCAGTGGCGTGCCCACTGATAGACCAGTGCCGCCCACTTTGCATAGTCCTTCGGCGGGTACGCCCAGCCGGTATAGATCTCCTCATACTTCGCGGTGGGGGTCCAGTGGTGTTTGTAGGGCTCCGGATGGACCGACAGCGCCTCGGGCATAAAGC
>DATGIG010000056.1:0-3086 GCA_035295825.1 Chthonomonadaceae bacterium
TACGGGCTGATCGAGACAAAAGGCCGCGAGGATCTGGACGTAGCCCATAAAGACCGCGCCGCCGGCATCTGGTGCGAGAACGCTACCCTTCTCACCGGCACACCCTGGCAGTATCTCAAGGTCCCCCAATCCGAATTTGACAAGCTCCAACCGACCGGGTACGCGGACCTGCTCGTATTTGTGTCTTCGCCTACATTTGGCGGACCGGGTGGCGTGGAAGTTAAGCTGCTAGAATAGCCGCATAGCCCTACTCAATGGCAAAAAGCCGTAATGCAAGGAGGGGAGCAAGTATTTGCTCCCCTCCTTGTGTGTCTAACGTCCTGATGACGCAGGCCGCGACATCAGTTAAGCCGAGCCAATCAATTCCCGGTAGTCATCGGCATGCCGAACTTCCCCATCTCTTCCGCTATAGAGAGCTTCAGCTTCATAGAGAGCTTCAGGGCCGAGAAACTCCTCTATCGGAGTAGACACATCATGCACAGCCTCCATGAACTCTCTCTTCAGGTCTTCAATGCAGGCAGCCACCTTAAGCGAAAATCCTAGTCCATTGATTGTAACCTCCTCATACGACACGACCTGTACAGGATCAATGGCGCTCAGGATTTCAGATAGGGACGTGCCGATGTTGATGAAGTTTCCCTCCTGGTCAGCACGAGTAATGTCGTTGAAGATTGGCGCAAAGGAGCCATCGACGGCAATCTTGGCCGCTTCCGGCAATCCCATGTGCCCGGCAACATCTTTGATCTTAAGCCCTAGGATGAATTCCTGGGTTTCGATCAAAACGCCGAAGGGAACGAGATCCCTGTTCTTGCATCGCCGATCCCGATAGCCCAGGATCGCAAAGATGTACTGCAGCTCTGTAGTCACTGTTTCGCCTCCGCCCATTGCACTATAAGTCCTTGCCGCGCTGTCAGTGCTCCGGCAATTACCCGTGCAGTCTGTTCTTCTCGATCTGTGCCGAACACAGCGGCTGCCCGCACAGCTATGTATTCCACGATTTTAGGATCTAACCCTTCTATATCTTTGGCACATCTAATAAGACGATCCCTATCAAAGTGCCGTGTCAAAAGATTAGGGAACTGGACGTCTCCTATCGTTGGGACTGTGTTCGCCCATTGGGATGTTGCACCGCCGTCGCAGCCGAAGCTGTGCCCATGATCTATGCCGTACAGCATATCGGCTCTTTCGTAGAATCCTGTATGAACGACGTTGCCGTTATGACGATCTATATTCCATATCCAGACGTCAAACGCGAACAACTCGTCAGGATACAAGGCAGATATTCGCCCCCGGCAGTCAATTCCCGGATACGCCGTTTGCATGCGCGCCTGGTATTTATTCAGGTCGAGCGCAAGATCGCCGATTATCTTCGCCACCATCCCGACCCCACCGCCCGCGTCACGGCGCAAGAGGCAAGGCGCAACCGGTAGCTCTAAGATGATCCCTAGATCAGCGGCGATTTTGTCGCGCAGAGCCTCGGAGTTTCCCTCCGGTTGCTTTACGCAGGCATCGAAGTCGCAGCTGTCTGCCTTACATCTCAGTGTTGGTCGGTGACCTCCACCAAGATCCCTGCTTACCGGACGCCATACGGTGTTGTCCTCGACATCATACAGCCATTCATCACGCCCCGGATAAAGCGCCCGCAGGTCGGGTTCTGTTGGAGCCGGCGGCGGAGCAGGCGCTGGAAGAGTTGACTCTTGAGTGGACATACATCTCCTCACTCACGACGTCAGTCGAGCGAACGTTTCCGGCATGTAGCCTGTTGTAATCTGCTATTATACACCATTCTGCTCCTAACCATCTGGTTCTGTTCTGCGCTATGAGGAGACGCCACCCTCCACTACTTTCCATCTGCCAGCCCAGCCGGCCCATAACACTCCTGCTCTGTGGCCGTGGCGTATATATCCAGTGTGTCTGAGAGAACCCGGTCGTCTCCCTTGATGCCCCGCTCGTCTTCGACCTGGGCAGCCACCGTTGCCGCTTCCCGCAGCAGCTCCGCCAGTCGCCTATTGGCCGGCGAGGAAAGAGACGCCAGCGGCACCGCCAGGGCGCGCTCCCGGTTCAGATCGGCATAAGGCGAGGGATCGGCAGCGCCCGCTTGCATCAGATGCTTTCGGAGTCGGTTGGCCTGCCCCTGAAGGCGCCAGGCTTCCGAGAGGGCGGCGTGTAGTCTCTGTGGCGTCACGTTCTCAGCCTGCAGCGCGTAGACGATGCCCATAGCGGCGCCGCTCAGGTTCTCGGCTGTCTGTGCCCACCGGTCGAGTTCTTCCTGGGGGACGTTCATGTGAGCGGCAATCCTTTCTGTCGCCGGTAGAAGATGCGCTTGTAGCGGGGGCAGGTTCCCTTATGTTCCAACGAGTCGCCAGCCCCGCAGGTGCAGCGAACCTCCGACAAGGGTTTGAGCGGACGCCGGCCATTGGAGAGGGCGCCATTCCTGCGGGCAGCCTCGGCTTTCTTCTCGCTTTTGATGCTGCCCAGCAACCGGGCGGCTTCCTTGCGGGCGTCCGGGTCGGGATTGTTCATCTGGCTCATCTGTCTACCTCCTCCTCTATTATAGCCCAACGGTGGGCCTATGTGCAAGGTCGGATGAGCAAAAAGAAGGGACTGCATAACCGCTATGCAGTCCCTTCGTCGTCGCCTGCTATGTGGTCCCTGCGGGATGCTTACTCCTCTGCTTCCTCGTTGCCGTTGGGGAACTTGATCGAGAAGCGGTCCATCTCCGGCACCAGTTCACAACCCGGCAGGAGGGTTCCCGCGGCGCTCTGCCTGGCTTCGGCGAGCACACGGTAGGCGTCGGCGTCCAGCTTCTCAACTGTCTTGACAGCCTCCAGCAGGCCGGCCTCCTTCGCATGGAGCAGGGCGACGCTCGTGTCTTTGACGCTGACATGGGCCGGCACACGACGGAAGCCGCAGGAGCCTTGCAGGAAGTGGATGCTTCTGCGCCGGCCACCGTTGGCGGCGATCTTGGTAGAGACGAAGGCGGACAGTTCGGCCTCATACAGATGCAGGAGGCGGTCCCGGTCGCCGTCCAACTGCTTGAGGATGGCGGCAGCCTGGGCAGAAACGCGCGCCTTCTCCGCTTCGAT
>DATGIG010000057.1:0-9884 GCA_035295825.1 Chthonomonadaceae bacterium
AAGAGGGCGTTGCCCAGGTTGAAGCCGAGGCCCACGGTGCGATGATCGTCCGGGCCATACTCAGAAGTAAAGAGCGCGAGGGCGCGGCGGAGGGCGCGCTCGGCGTCTCGCCAGCGCTCCAGGTCGAGCGCCAGCATCCCGAGGATCTCCAGCCGCTCCCCAATACTGATGTGGTCGGGGCCGACATGCGCCTCGATGACGGCGATCACCCGCTCCCAGCAGGCGATGGCGCGCGCCTTATCGCCCTTCGCCTCGTACAGCTTCGCCAGATTCTGCGCTGCCCACCCCACCTCCTCCGATAGCGGGCCGGTGGCTGCGCGGACCTGCTCGAGGGCGGCGATTAGGATAGGCTCCGCCTCCTCGAATGCGCCCTGCTGCAGAAGTTCAAAAGCGCGCTCATACTCGCTATCGAAGTTGTCGGTGAGAGACATAGGCTACTTCTTCTCTTCGCGGAACTGGTGGTCTTTCCACTCGGCAAAACGAGGTTTGAGCTTGTTGCGCTGGTATTTCCCCGTGGAGGTGACCGGAAACTCGGTACCGAACAGAACCACCTTGGGGGTCTTGGAGTAGGGCAGTTTCTCACGGCAGGCGCGGATAATGATGTCGGCGGTGAGCGTTGCGCCCTCCTCCAGTTGCACATACGCCCCGATCTCCTCGCCGTAGAAGTTGTTTTCGAAGCCGACCGCCATGGCCGCCTTGATGCCCGGAATGGCGTTGAGGACCTCATCTATATCGAAGGGCGAGTAGTTGATGCCGCCGCGTATGATCAGCTCCTTGAGGCGTCCGGTGATAAAGTAGTAGTCGAGGCCGTCCTCGCCCTGGCGATAGAACCCCTCGTCACCAGAGCGGAACCAGCCGTGGGCAAAGGTGTCGCGGTTGGCGTCGGGGCGCTTGAAGTAGTAGCGCATCACATTGTAGCCCCGAATGACGATCTCGCCTCGGGCGTCGGGCGGAAGGGCGTTGCCCTGTTCGTCGTGGATCGCCATCGCGTTGGCCGGGATCGGACAGCCGATGGAGGGGAAGCCGCAGTCGAACATCCAGTGTTTGTAGGCGTCGGGGTCGAGGTCGATGGGGAGGAAGCAGGAGTAACAGGTGGTTTCGGAGAGGCCGTAGCCATGTACCACCCGGACCCCATAGGTCTCATGGAAGCGATGGGCAAGCTCGGTGGTGAGCGGCCCGGCCCCGCAGATGATGTGGCGGAAGCGAGAAAGATCATACTGCGCCAGGTCGATTTTGCGCTCATTTAGAAAGGCCAGCACGGTCGGCACGACGCTGACCCAGGTGCAGCCTTCGGCGGCCAGGGTCTGCCAGAAGGTCATGGCGTGGAAGCGGCGGTTCAGCACCAAGCTTCCCCCGGAGAAGAGCGGCGTGACGATGGTGACGACCGTCCCGTTCACATGATGGATGGGCAGGACGCACATGGCGCGGTCATCCGGCCCGAAGCGGTGCCACTCCGCGATGCTCTGGGCGTCGGCGATCAGGTTGCTCTGGTCCAGGACCACGCCCTTCGGCGCTCCCGTCGTGCCGGAGGTGTAGACGATCAGGGCCTCGGTCTCGGTAGGTACGTCGGGGAGCTCGCCGTTCGGGTCGGGAGCCTCCGCAAGCTCAGAGAGCGTGACGATGTTGGCGAGTTCAGGGCGTCCTGCCTGAAGCTGCGCCAGGCGTTCGGCCTGCTCGCCGAACGTAAAGACGGCTCTGGCTTCCGAATTCTCCAGGATATAGGCCAGGCGCTCGTCGTCCTCCCCGATGTTGAGCGGTACGACCGTGACCCCGGCCATCCAGGCCCCGCAGTAGAGGAGCACCGTGCGCCAGTCGTTCATCAGGAGGGTGGCGATGCGGTCGCCTGCCTGGAGGTTAAGCGTATGGCGCAACTGCTGGGCGACTGCGATGGCGCGCCGGTCGAGTTCCGCGTTGGTGAGCTGGACCTCACGCCCGCTCTCGCCATAGAAAGTGAGGGCGATCTTATCCGGGTCGGCAGCGACGCGTGCGGCAAGGATCTGGCCGATATTGCGGAAGGGCGGCGTCCAGGCGGGGCCGTCGGTGGCGCGCGCATGGGCGATCAAAGGCAGAGTGTCAGGCGTGACGTTCTCCATGGAAGCGTTCATGGACATGAAACTCCGTACAAATCAAGGCTTGCTTGCCCGGTGCAGCATGGCGTAGTGATCCAGCAGAATATCGTTGACGCCGACAGGCGCGGCAGGCGGGCGCTGTACATTCTGCCAGGCGGTCCGCATCTGCTTGGCGCAGAGGTCGAACGGTAGCAGACCGGTCGCCGTTCCCAGGCCAGGGCAGAGCACCGTGGGGATCGCATCGGGATGTTCCACGTTGTACGCGTTCACCAGGCGCAGGACGGCGCGAAAGGCGAGATAGGCGTTCACCGTCCCGTCTACGCTCATGGGGACGCGCATGGTCGGGGCGCTGATGAGGTAGGGAATGGCCTTATCACGGGTTTCCAACAGGACCGCCTGGCCCACCAGCAACTCCCCGTCGTACTCCTTCCGCAACAGCGCCTGCAAGCGCTTCTGCAGATCCCAGCCGAACCGCAGGCTATAGGCCAGGTCAATCCCGCCGTCCATGAAGCCGAAGCTGTTGGCGGGACTGACGATAGCGACCGCTTCCAGGTCGAAGATATCGCCGCAACTGGCTTCGACCTCCGGAACGTCCTGAAATGCCTTCTGCCATGCCGCGACCAGGCGCGGCTCCCGATCTCGAAGCAGGTATTTCATACCGAACTCCCGGCGTATAGCGAAATCTACTCCGATGCCGCCAGCGAACCCATCGGGTCCCAGGGAGGCAGGACCGTGGGCGGGACGTCGATCAGCTTGAGGATGTCGGCGGGCACATAGCGGCGATCCACGGCCACCTCATACATATACTGATCGAACCAGGCGTCGGTCATGATCATAAAGCCCTTGTCGCCGCCCTTATCGCCCCAACTGTTCTCCACGCGCCACTTGCGCGGATGGCCGTCTTCATCCAGGTCCACGCCGGTGATCACCATCGCGTGGGTCATCAGGCTCTGGCCGTAGTCCAGGCGCTCGGCCTTGTCCATCCCGAACTCCACGCCATAAACGCCATGATAGTCGAAAAGCTCGGTGTCCATGACGCCCAGGTCCCGGTCGAAGGTCTTGCCCACATCGCAGCCGAACCAGACCGGTTTGCCATCCTTAATCATGTCTATGGTGGCCTGCTTGAAGACGCTCAACTCCACGTTCAGGTAGCTGACGATCTGTCCGCCGACGACGTTGCCCAGATACTCGATGGTATAGTGCGTGTTGTAGGACTTGCCATGCTGCGGGCAGTGGATCAGGCAGATCAGCGCGTCCAGATCGGGCTTGACCCGGGTCTCCATGAAGTGGTGGGGCGTCAGGACGCCGTCCCGGTGGAACTCCTTGTCCTTATCCCGCCACTGCCAGAGGAATTCGCTGGGCGGCTCGCCCAGGTGGATGGCGAGCATCCGATAGACCTCATGCAGCATCTCGTCCTTCTGCGTTCGCAGGGCCTCGATGCCGACGCCCTCTCGGTGGGCTTTGCGCAGACGGCAGGCGTACTCGCGCAGCTTCCAGGTCACCCGGTCGTTCATCTGCCCGGTGGCGCTGCTGCTCTCGGTCTCCGGCATCACCTCTTTCGGCACGACCCCATACTTCTTGACCAGGTTGACGAACATATCCCACTGCCCGCCGTCCTGGATGGGAGTGGCCATCAGCCAGCAGATGAGGCGGCTGTCGGAGGGGGTATCCAGCGTCTGGAGGATGCTTTCGAGGAAGTAGTTGGACTTCTCCAGCTTGTCCCAGAACATCAGGTAGTTCTGGGAGAGCTCGAAGTCCTCCATGTTCATCTCTTTCGCCGCCTGCATGCGGAACAGGTTCAGCCCGGCGAACATCCAGCAGCGTCCGCTGCTGTTCTGGCTGGTGGAAGCCCCGGCTTTGACGGAGTGCGAGTAGGTGTGGTTGGAGCGGACGACCGCCTGCCGGTTCATCGCGACGCTTTTTACCGGGTTCTTGGTGACGGCATTGAGGGCGAAGCGGTTGCGCGGCTCCGCCGCGAACGCCTTCTGGAAAGAAGTTAACTCTTCAGGACAGATACTGCCTCCGCAGTCTGTCGGGGGCTTCGGTTCGAGTGACAAGGCCTTTCTCCCTTTTCTCCTAAAAATGGGGCGCGTTTCCTGGAGGATCTATTCGCTCTCTTCGCGCCTCTCTCCTCCTTCACGCCGGACTTTCTTGAATCTACCCCAGGATGCCGAGGACCCACCCGGTAGAATTACCATTTGTGGGAAATATAGGTTGGGACCGACGCCTGACGTGACGCGGTTTGCGTGGTTTCGGCAAATAGGCGGAGGAATTCGATTCGCTATTGCCGAAACTCGTGGCGGTTTCGATGAGACAGGAATTTGCAGGCATACCCTGGGATCTTCCCTGCTTATTTGTTCGATAGGACACGCGGCGTGCGAAAAAGTGTCCTGTAAATCCTGCAAAATCCTGTCCATCCTATCCGTTTTTCAAGGAGCAAGCAGAATGCAGAGGCCGTGGACCCGGCGCGAGATGCTGGGGATAGGCGTCGCCGCGCTGGGAGCGGCGATGGAGGTAGGCGCGATGACGCATGCGGAGGGACGCCCGAAAGCGGGCGGTTTTCGGTTCTGCCTGAACACCAGCACCATCATGGGGCAGAAGCTCGGGCTGGTGGAGGAGGTGGAGATCGCGGCGAAGGCCGGGTATGTCGCGATCGAGCCCTGGATCAATGAGATCGAGAAGTACGTGGAGGGCGGCGGTTCGCTGAAGGACCTGCACAAGCGGATCGCGGACCATGGCCTGGAGGTGGCGAGCGGCATCGGGTTCGCGGAGTGGATCGTGGACGACCCGGAGCGGCGCAAGAAGGGCCTGGAGGTCGCAAAGCGGGATATGGACCTGCTGGCGCAGATCGGCGGGAAGCGCCTGGCTGCTCCTCCTGCCGGAGCCACGGAGCAGGCCGATCTCAACCTCGCGGCGGCGGCGGAGCGGTATCATGCGCTCTGCGAACTGGGCGATTCGCTGGGCGTCGTGCCGATGGTCGAGGTCTGGGGCTTCTCGAAGGCGCTGACCCGCCTGGGCGAGGCCGCGCTGGTGGCCATCGAGAGCGGGCATCCGAAGGCGTGCGTGCTGGCGGACGTCTATCATCTCTATAAGGGCGGGTCGCCGCTCACCGGATTGAAGTTGCTGACGCGCACGGCGATCAACCACTTCCATCTCAATGACTATCCCGCGCTGCCCCAGGCGACCATCACGGATGCGGACCGGGTCTATCCGGGCGATGGCGTCGGCCACCTGACGGAACTGTTCCACCTGCTGCATGATATGGGCCATGAGGGTTCGCTCTCCATCGAACTGTTCAACAAGGAGTACTGGCAGCACGACGCCCTGACGGTGGCGAAAACCGCGCTGGAGAAGGCGCGGGCGATTGCGCAGAAGAGCCTCGGTTAGCCTGTGTGGTCGGTTCGTTCACGATCCGGCTAATCGTTTGGCCGGAGGGGCATCCTCGTTACTCCAGGCGACGACGCCATCATCGTACCAGGCCGCCGCGAAGAGCGTCGGAACCGTTCCCTCGTTACCGAGGAGCAGTCGGCAGCGGGCCGCGAAATCCGCCAGATAACGCCGGAAGAGCGCACGCAGCGCCTGGTTTCCGGCATCGTCCGTTAGGGACGTGTAGGTATAGAACCCGATGAGCGCCCCTTCCGCATTGATGCCGATCAGTTTCCGTCCAACTACGCGCCCGGCTCCGTCCGTCGCATAGACAACGCGCTTGTTGAGTTCGCAGGCATTGGCGACGGTGGAGAAGGCATTGTAGTCGCCAAAACTGAGGCAGGTATGGAAGTAGTTGCCCATTTGCAGGATAGCCAGAGGATCGTTCTCCAGTGTGAGGCGCACGCGCCCTCCTGCCGCGTGCGGAAAGCGGAAGGTGTGCGGTGCAGCCTCCAGCCAGGCAGCGGTGTCCACTCCCCTGGCCTCCAGGTTGCGCAGAAACGTCCCATTGGCCGGATGCCGTAGTCGCCAATCGCTATCTCCGGCGAGATAGGCACGCAGCAGCCTGATCAGGAGCCGACGGTTCCGGGTGATGCTGCACGTCATCAGAGTGGCGTTCATCAGGTCGGCGTTGAAGGGCATGCCATCGGGGAGCGTGCCGGTCAGGCGCGTCAGCCGCAGGAGGTAACAGGCCTGGGTCTGATGTTCCAGGGCGGCAAGCTCTGCCTCGGCGACGGCCTGGGCCAGCTTCTCATGCACACTCTGCCGTAGTTGATACTCCTCATTGGGGTCGGTCAGAAGATCCCGCAGCTTGGCTGCCCGTGCCCCAAGGTCCGTGCGCTCTGGCTGCGTCTCCAGAACGCGCTCCAGATAGGCGCACTCCTGTTGTCGGCGATGTGGGGTCTCCAGCGTCCGCAGCACACCCGATGGCAGCGTCGTTGGGGTACGCAGCAGGCGTTGCGCGTGGTGATAGCGCGCGACGAGCCGCGCGCACTCCGGGGCGCATTCGAGCAGCGCGATCCACTCCGGCGCAAAATCCTCCGGCGTCGGCCCGGTTACCAGAGCTTCCAGAGGAGCGAGCGCCTCCGCGCCCAGCCGGGTCGCCATCCCGAGGTGTTTGAGAAGGGTCATACAACGGTCCATCTGTTGTGGGAAGATCCGGCTCATCGAGGGGAACAGCGCGGGAAAACGGCGGAGGAGGTCGAACCCCGGTTCGATATGCCATGAGTACACAGAGACGGAGCGGCGCACAAACACCCGGAAGAGCGAACGAAAGCGCGCTTCGTTACCCTGCGCCAGTGTTGCCGCCAGTTGGGTCGCCAGGGAAAGCATCGCCTCCTCTATCAGATTCTCGCCCTCCTTTTCCAGGTCCAACAGGCAGGTGAGCAGACCGGGGAACCAGGCCTTCGCCTGGTTGGGAATGGCCTGGTAAAGCTCAAGCGCGGCGCTCAGGACCGAGGGCAGGCGCTCCGGTTGCTTCGTTTGGGATGCGAAATTCGCCAGGAAGGGCACATATTGCGCCAATTGGAGCAGGGTGACGCTCTGCGTGGAGCGGTCGCAGGGGACATCACACAGGAGCCAGCACAGGAGGCTATTGCGGATCTCGCCCGGAGGGACGCACCGAAACGCGTTCAGCAGGGGTTGGAGGGTCGCGCGTGCGGCAGACGCGCTTCCTAGCACGTTCAGCCGATCACACAATGCGTGGAGACGCCCATGCCGGGAAAATGCGTCCTCCGCAAAGTCCACCAGTGTGAAAAGCCACCGATATAACTCCGGATCGCGCCATCGGTACGCAAGGATCGTATCGTAAAGTTTGCGTTTCACCGCCTCTCTTACAACCTCTGCGTGCGAACTATGGTGGAGCAGAAAGAAGAGCGTTCGCCCCGGACCCCACCAGCGCGATTCCAGCCAGTGAAACAGTCTCTTATCGTTGAAGCGCACCTGGCGTGCGGATGGCAACTCTTCCCGCTTCCAGATCTCTCCCCGATGCTCCTGGAGGACGTGCAGCCACTCGGATTGCAGTGTGATGGATAGGGTCAGCCCGGCCTCCAGAGGCAGACGCAGCGCGTCCATCAGGGCTTCCGGGCCGATCAGGTCGCAGAGTTGGCGAGCCAGGTCGAGGAGAGAGCGGATCGCATCCGGTTCGACGCCGTTATGGACATATGCGAACAGGCTCTCTCGAAAAGCTTCCAATACCGCACGACGCAGCTCCAGGCGCGGTTGCGTTGCCTCCTGCCGCACTTTGGCCCGAATATCGTTCTCTGGCAAGCGCACGGTGAGGAGGTGGCGCGCCAGCAGTTCCGCTTCCGCCACCACTTCGACGAGGGCGACAAGACGTGCGGCGGACACTCCCTGCGCCATGCGCTCCTGAAATCTTTCGGCAGACAGCGCAAAATGGCGCAGCCGGGAGTCGGCCTGTAGGTAGCGTTGTGTCAGCGCCTCACCTTCCGGTTCGGCCAGGAGGGCGGCGATCCAGGCGGGTGTTTCAGGTAGGCCATGGTGGAAACCGTGCTGGTACGCCCGCCGCAACATTTCGGACCAGCCTTTGAAATTCAGCGCTTTGAGATGGTGTTTCGCTGCGATGACGCCCAGGGTCAGAGCCGCCAGTGTGCCGACAGCAGAAGGCAAATCCTCCCGGATCAGGTTTTGCAGCGGCAATACCGCGCGCTCTCCGCAGAGGAACAGCAGACGACAGGGCGAGAGAGGCAGGGAGTTCCGGCAGAGCGCCTCCGCGGTCAACAGTCGGGTCAGCTTTTGAACCGCATCCGTGTCATGTGCCACGGCTTTTTGCGCCAATCCAGGCAGGTCGGGCGCGGAGATCTCTCGCAATCGCTTGGCGAATTCGATACGGGCCTGGCGGTCGGCGATCCAGGCGTCCTTGCCATGCAATGCCAACTCCGCCGAGATGGGATAGCGGGCGATGGTGTTCAGGCAGCGCTGCGCATGGGACAACGTGGCGGCATCCGGAGCAACGCATGCCGTTGCGGTTTTCCAGACGATCTGCCCGTTTTGCCAATGGAGAGCGCCCTCAAGCCAGTCCAGTTTTGCGGTCAGCATCCGTACCGCCAGGACCCGTTTCGGCCATCGCCCCGGCGGATGTAGGTCGTGCGCCACCATAGTCCTCACCCTTCTGTCTCCGGCCATCCTTTGCGGAAAAATCGCGTGTTTCCGATCCATTCAGGCCGATATGCAGGAACATTCGTTCCCCACAAGGCTGTCTGATGCCTATATCGTCTGATGCTGGTGAGAATGTTAAGGAAGTTTCAGAACGATCTGTACACGATCATTGCTGCCTTACGAAAGGAAGGAGAGACCCATGAGTTCAAAGATTGACCGACGGACGGATGTCCGACCCGAAGAGGGAGAGCACAAGTACGGGGACGTGAAGTTTGCCGACCCAACCAACAAAAAGTATCCGATTGACACACCGGAGCATATCCGCGCCGCCTGGAGCTACATCAATCACATGGACAATGCCGCGAAGTATGACCCGGATGAGGTCGAAACCATCAAGGGGCGTATCCGCCGCGCCGCCCGACAACACGGCGTGGACATTGAATCTGAGTAGCGCAGCTCCATTTTTACGCTACAGCAAATTGGCCGTCAGAAGCTTCGTGACTTCTGCCGGCCAGAATACATATGCATCCGCTTACCGGTGGTAGGATCCGGTCAGGCGCCGGGAAGCAGATAGGGCTTTACCATCTCGCGGAATGCCTTCGACCAGGGAATGGGGCGATTGGTCTCCGCATCCAGGCGCACCAGCACCGTATAGCCGTCCGCCGATAGCGTCCCATCTTCCATATACACTGCGTGCGCAAACGTCACGCTGGAAGCGCCCATCCGCTGCACCGCGACCATCACCGCCACGTCCTGCTCCGAGGTGATGGCCTGGCGGTAGTTCACCTCATTTTTAGCGACGACATAGGGCCAGTCGAACCCGGGCGCATTCGGCCCGACGCCGTTGTGTCTCCAGAAATCGAAGCGGGCGCGCTCGAAGAGCAGGATATAGTGCGCGTTGTGCAACACCCCGAGCAGGTCCAGATTGTCCCAATAGACCCGTTGCCGACTTATAAACATGTCTTCACTCCAAAAGGCGCAGGTTTACCAGGGATACCCCCCGCGCTCCAGCACCGCCGTCGCCACATTCCGCCGGTTTTGGACCGTGTCTACAGGGAGAAGGTTGCCTATGGAATCGTCTTCGGATCTTTGAGGCGGTATGTCCGTCGAGGCGAGTTCCTGCATAAGCCGCCCGTTTTGATAGATCATCACCGTGGCGAGGGCGCGAAGTGTGGGAGTGATCTCTGGCATCTGCCCGATGCGGAGCGCAACGCTGTCAAAGGCGTAGAGCGCGGCCAGCGTATCGGCGAGCGCGGCAGCGATCTCCTGCTG
>DATGIG010000058.1:0-2637 GCA_035295825.1 Chthonomonadaceae bacterium
CGATGGCGCCCTGGTGCTCCCTTACTGTGTGTTGACACGGGCCAGCACCGGGCAGTTGTCGCTGCGTGTGCGGCGGTCAACAACGGGCGGAGAGTCGTTTCAGGAAGAACAGATCTTGCACGATTACCGGGTAGAGCAGAAGGTGTTCGAAAGCAGTTGGGGGTTTCCCATGATGGCGGTGGATCCGGGAAGCGCGGCCTTCAAAGATCGCCTGTACCTGGTCTGGGCAGAGGTGAGCGGCGCGAGTACCAGCATCATGGCGAGTATCTCGAAGGATGCGGGAGTGACCTGGTCGCCGCCTGTGGTCGTCAGCGACCTCCCCGAACCCAAGCAGGATGCCGGGAGCGGTCGCCGCTACGCCTTGTTGCCCACGGTCGCGGTGAACCGGCCGGGGACCGTGGCCGTCTGCTGGTACGATGCGTCTCTGTCCAGCCGGGAGGAGTTCCGCTGCGACCTGCGCATCCGGGCCTCGGTAGATGGCGGCGCAACCTGGCTTCCGAGCGTAGCCGTGACGGACGTTTCCAGCACATATGCCATAGGGAGCCGAGGGAGCCGGTTGGGCTGGCTGGGCGACACGGCGGGGCTCGCGGCCGACAGCGCAGGAGCGTTTCATCCCCTCTGGATCGACAACCGAACCGGCGTCAAGCAGGTGTTCACAGCGAGCGTGCTTGTGAAGTAGGACCGCCTCGATGGCAGTAGCGCTCCATTAAAGAAGAGTGAGGTCAGGAAGAAACCAGGAATCAGAGTACCTTCTCCCATGAGTTCTCCTTGTGACCGCTGCGCTGACAAGGGCGCGGCGCGGTATAGTATAACTACAGAACTGCCCGGCGTTCTATCCTTCGGGCATCCTGAAGTTGGGACTGCCGGCAGAGGCGTGTATCGCATTCGGACAGAGCCGGAAGCGAAGTCAGGCGCAGGAACCGGAACAAGGGGACAAAATGGCAGGACACATCATCGTCTGTGGAATGGGCCAGAGCGGCTACCGGATCGTCAGCCTGCTGCTGCGGCTGGGAGAGCGCGTCACCGTTGTGGCGCGCGAGACGCGCGAGGAGTGGCGCAAGGCGACCGTCGCGCGGGGCGTGGAGGTGATCGAGGGAGATGCGCGCGATGTGACCCTGCTTGTTCAGGCGGGCGTGGATCAGGCAACATGCCTGATCGCTACTACCGACAACGATCTGGTGAACCTGGAGATCGCGCTCGACACCAAGAAGCACCGCCCGGAGCTGCCGGTCGTACTCCGCATCTTCGACCAGACCCTGGCGCAGCAGTTGGAGAAGGCGTTCGACGTTCGGAGCGCCCTCTCGATGTCCGCCATTGCCGCTCCGATGTTCGCCGCCGCCGCCATGGGGGAGAACGCCGTCTGCGCGTTCCGCATGGAGGAGCAGCTCTATGTCATCCAATCGCTGACATTGACGTCGGATTCTCCGTTGGCAAACCGGACTATGCAGGATCTCGGAGCGCATCTGCACCTCGCCGTGCTGGAGCATACCCGGCAGGAGGGTACGAGCCAGGATGTGCCGCAGCCGGAGACGCAGGTCTGTCCGGGAGACCATGTCACCGTCCTGAGCAAGCTGATCGACTGGGAGCGCTATGTAGAAGTGCCGCAGAATCGGTCGGAGCAGCTTCCCGGGTGGCGGCGTGCACTGGATCTGCTGCTCCGTGGCTTCCACCCCGCGTTCTGGCGCGACTTTATGCGGGAGTTGTGGCGCGGCACGTCGCGGCCTTTGAAGACCATCTTCCTGATATTGAACCTGCTGATCCTGCTCAGCGTGGGGATCTTTCACTTAGCGATGCACTTGACTTTCCTCGATGCGCTCTACTTCGTTATCTCGACGGTGACGACGGTCGGCTACGGTGACATCACCGTGGCGAATGCCCCGCCCGCCCTGAAACTCTACTGCTGCCTGCTGATGCTGATCGGGTCGGCGACCATGGCCACGCTCTTCTCCATCATTACGGACTATATTGTGACTTCGCGTTTCCAGCAGATCCTGGGGCGGCAGAACACGCCGCAGGCGGGGCACTACATCGTCGTGGGGCTGGGAACGGTGGGATACCGGCTGGTGGACAAACTCTATCGGGTGGGAGCGCATGTAGTGGCTGTGGATAACGATCCGGCCTGCGAGTTTGCGGAGAGCGTGCGTGGGATGGCGCCGGTCGTGGTGGGCGACGCGCGGCTGCGGACGACCCTGGAGAAGGTGGGTGCGGCGAATGCGCGGGCGGTCCTGGCCGTCACCAGCAACGACGCGGTGAACCTGGGGATCGCCCTGGAGACGAAACAGATCAACCCGAAAGTGCGCACGGTGGTGCGGCTCGCCGATCCCGATTTCGCGGAGAAGGTCAAGAGCCACCTGCAGATTGACGCGGCGTTGGGCGCATTCCTGATCTCCGCGCCCACCTTTGTGGCGGCGGCCTTCTATACCGACGTCCGGCACGCCTTCGTCCAGGACGACTTCCTGTTTGCCATCCTGCACCGTCCGGTCCGGGACGAATGGCATGGCAGGACGCCTATGCAGTTGCATACGGAGCAGGAGACCAACATACTCATGCGCCACCGCCCCGGAAGCAAGGAGTTTCGGGTCCTTTCGCCGGAGCTTCCGCTGGACCGGGAGGAGTGGGTCCTCGCGCTGGTCCGGC
>DATGIG010000059.1:0-2308 GCA_035295825.1 Chthonomonadaceae bacterium
GGTAGGAGCCGATGCCGTGCAGGACGCCCAGCGGGCCATTCAATCCCGATACGACCAGTTCGATCGGGCCTATATGAACAAGGATTTCAAAAGCGTCGCAGAAGTTTTCACATCGGATTGCGTCTTGAAACTGCAAAGCGAGGGGAGGACCATGAGCGCCCCACGTGTCATCAAAGGGATGGAGGCACTCTCTACCAGCTTGACGATCTCCCATGCGAAGACGCATATCAACGCGATCATAGCGACGAGAAGCGGGTTTGAAGTGAACGCTACATGGACCGCGCATTCCGACTACATTCCGACATTCCGATCCCAGGAAGACCACCCACGCCGCTCCAGGGTGAAGCAGACCTACCATGACACCTGGAAGAAGACAGACAAGGGATGGCAGATCGCCTACCGGACCATCGAGGAGGACGAGGATGACAAACAACCCAGAGCGAAAAAGTAGACCTTCAGTCGTCAGTTGGTGCGATCCGCAGGCCCACAGGTTGCTACGCCGCAGTCGTTGTGGGTTCACCCTGATCGAGTTGCTCGTGGTGATCGCCGTTATCGCGGTTCTGGCAGCCATCCTCTTCCCGGTCTTTGCCCAGGCTCGGGAGAAGACCAGGCAGACGGTCTGTGTGAGCAATCTGAAGCAGATCGGACTGGCTTTCGCGATGTATGTTCAGGACTATGATGAACTGCTGCCGGATCGGCGCGATCTCAAAATCTCGCTTCCGGGCGGCTACAAGCCCTGGAGCAGTTGGCCTACATCAGACCCGCGCACCGGATGGGCCGCGATTGTCTTGGAACCCTACACCCATAACTACGATATCTGGACCTGCCCCAGCATCAAGAACGCCACCTTGGGTCGTGCGGTCCAGGTCGTTCAGGCGATCTCTTCGGAAGCTAACGCGCCTTCAACCAACTACTGGGCTTGGCGCTTCGATAGGCCGGACATCCCCACTCCTCTGGATGATTTCTGGGGCAAATTCGAGCTTCAGTGCGTGGCCGACCTGGATCAGGCGAAGAATCCGCAGGCCGGCACTCCGGATGGCCCTGCGGACGTGGAGATGGTGGTAGATCCCTATTTCCCCGGCGCCATCCCGACGGTACCGCCTAGCTTAAAGGGACACGGGGTCCATTTCGGGGGCCGCAACCGCCTGCTGTTGGACAGCCATGTAAAGTACTTCCGAGACTATCGGACCCATTAGCCCGCTCCCCAACAAAGACGAGGTGCGTATGCGGGGAGACAATCCGTCGCCGGTGAACCCTTCAGTTGGCGAGGTGGGACTGAGCCAATACGATGGCCTCGTCGGGTGTGAGCGCCTTCCCCGCCTCCGCCGCTGCCTCGAACTCAGCCTCTCCCAAGATCTCACGAAGATCCTCCCGGACGACTTCTACTCTTGCATGCACCAAATGGATGAGCCGTACCGAAATCTGCTCGAAGAGATCGGATGCCGCGGCAAGAAGCCGGGCGGCAGGCGCCGGTTGACGCTCGGCATGGAGCAAACACGCCGTCGCGAGGAGTACCGATGCGATACTCTGTCTATTCCGTACGCGGTTGGCCAGTTCCAGGGACTCACGAAGCGTATCCCGCGCCCGCGACAGATCCCCGGTGCGCAGCCGCAGGTAGGAGAGCAGTACCAGCAGGTCGGCGATGTTGTCCTGGGCGCCGATGTCGCGCATCGTCGCAAGCGCGTCTTCCCAGTAATGCCGTGCTGCCTCCAGGTCCCCGCGTTCGAAGGCGATGGTCCCAAGTCCACCCTGGGTGCTGGCCCGATACCAGCGGTCGCCGTGATCGGAGAAGACCTGCAGGGCGGCCCGAAACAGCCGTTCCGCCGCTGATGAATCGCCTTCTTCCCGCAGGGCGAACGCAAGCAGGTTCTGGGTACGAGCTACCTCCAGCGGGTAACTCAGCCGCTCCCGGATGCGCAGGGCGACCCCCAGGTGCTCGCGCGCCGTCCCGTAGTCGCCCTGGTAAAAGCGCGTGACTCCGAGGCCATGGTGGCACTTCGCCAGGTCGTCGTCAGAGCCGCAGGTAAGACAGAGCTGAAGGCATGTGTGGTAGTGCTCGACGGCTGTCTCGAGCTGGCTGTTTAGCCGGCTGATATCGCCCAGCGCCATTGTGCATCGCAGCACCCCGTAGACATCGCCCTCGTCGCGGCAGAGCGCGAGTGCCTGCTCCACGTAATCCCACGCCGTCCCAAAGTCATTGCGGCGGATTGCGAACCTGCCGCACCCCAGAAGAGCCTCTACCCGGATCCTTGCCGGCCCGTCCGCCGCAGCCGTCAAGAGGGCTTCGTTCCATCGGCGTCCCTCCGCA
>DATGIG010000060.1:0-3577 GCA_035295825.1 Chthonomonadaceae bacterium
CACTGGCGGGTCGAGCAAGCCCGCAACCGGGATCTGCTCTTCGGCGTGGAGGCGCATGTCGGCTCCCTTGTTCCCACGCCGGAACAGGCCGAAAGGCTGGTGCAGAGCGTGCCCGGCCTGACGCTCACCCTGGACTATACCCACTTTACCCGCGCCGGCCGGCCCGATGCGGCAGTCGAGCCTCTGATGCGCTACGCCGGGCATTTCCATGTACGCGGCGCGCGCGAAGGCCGGCTTCAGACCTCCTTTGCGCAGAACGCCATCGACTACGCCCGCGTCGCTTCGCTGATGCAAGCGTCGGGATACAGCGGCTGGGTGGGCATCGAATATGTGTGGATAGACTGGGAGCACTGCAACGAATGCGACAATCTCTCCGAGACCATTCTATTCCGTGACTTCTTCCGCTCCCTCGCAACGGAAGAAAGGCCAAGAGGTTAGGCATGCAAACACAATCCCATGTTCCCATCGAGATCGCTCTGACGGCGGAGACATCCTATCGAGATCCCGTTCAGGAGGTCACGCTCGATGTGCTGTTCACCGATCCGGCGGGCGTTGTCCGGCGCGTTCCCGCCTTCTGGGCCGGAGGCAGCATCTGGAAGGCGCGGTACGCCTCCCCGCTGCCGGGCACGCATACTTACCATAGCGAATGCAGCGTAACCACGGATCGCGGCCTGCATGGGGTCGAGGGGCATATCGAGGTGACCCCCTATGAGGGCGAGAACCCTCTGTTCCGGCATGGGCCGATCCGCATCGCGGACGACCGGCGTCACTTCGCATACACGGACGGTACGCCCCTCTTCTGGCTGGGCGACACCTGGTGGATGGGGCTGTGCCATCGCCTCCACTGGCCGGAGGAGTTCGAGCAGCTTACTGCAGATCGCCTCGCCAAGGGGTTCAATGTCATTCAGATCGTAGCGGGCCTCTACCCCGATATGCCCGCCTTCGACCCGCGCGGGGCGAACGAAGCCGGGTTTCCCTGGGAGCAAGAGTATGCGCGCATCCGTCCGGAGTACTTCGATCTGGCGGATCGCCGGCTGATGTATCTCGTCCAGGCAGGGATTACGCCCTGCATTGTGGGAATGTGGGGCTACTTCCTGCCCTGGATGGGTGTGGAGCGAGCCAAACAGCACTGGCGCTACCTGATCGCCCGTTATGGCGCGTGGCCGGTGGTGTGGTGTGTGGCGGGCGAGGCGAACCTGCCCTACTACCTGACCGAAGGCTTTCCGTTCGACGACCGCGAGCAGGTCCATGGCTGGACAGAGGTGATGCGCTATGTGCGCGCGACCGATCCCTGGCGGCGTCCGCTCAGCATCCATCCGACCGGTCTGGGCCGCATGACGGCGCGGGGCGCGACGGACGACGAGACGCTGCTGGATTTCGACATGCTCCAGACAGGCCATGGGCAGCGGGACGCACTCGCGCCCACCGTGGATACGCTGCGGCTATCTTACGATACCGAACCCCGCATGCCCGTCTTTAACAGCGAGGTCAACTACGAGGCGCTGCTGGACCTCTTTCCGGCGGAGGTCGTGCGCCTGACGTTCTGGCCCAGCGTCCTCTCCGGTGCGGCGGGCCACACCTACGGCGCAAATGGGATCTGGCAGTGCAACCGCCGCGACGAGGCCCATGGCGCTTCTCCCCACGGCGGCAACTACGGGCGCATTCCCTGGGACGAGGCCATGCACCTGCCCGGTTCGGGCCAATTAGGGGCGGCGAAGCGGCTGCTGGAGACATACGATTGGGTGGCCCTCACGCCCTGCCCGGAAGGCGCAACGTGGGAAAGCACCGAGGGAGACCCGGCCCGCTTCGTACCCTATGCGGCGGACCTGGGACCCGGAGTGCGCATGGTCTATGTTCCGGCTGCGCGCCCGATCCAGGTGCGGCAGCTTCAGCCGAATGCAGCCTACCGGACGCTGCTCTTCGATCCGGTTGCCGGAACGCAAGAATCCCTGTCGGAGCACCGAACCGATGCCCAGGGAGACATTGTTGTGAACGCCCCGCCGCACGGCCATGATTGGGTTGTGGTGTTGGAAGCGGGCACAAAAGAGTGAGAACACTACCTTGCGCTGAAGGCGGCGCTATCAAAAGGAGATGAGATGAAACGAGTCGGATTTGTGCTGAAGGTCAAGCAGGAGATGCTGGAGGAGTACAAAGGGACGCATAAAAACGTGTGGCCCGAGATGCAGCAGGCGCTACGCGACGCCGGGTGGACGAACTACTCCCTCTTTGCCCGCGAAGACGGCACACTCTTCGGCTATCTGGAGACCGAAGACTTCGAGAAGTCCCTGGCTGCCATGGACGGGTTGGACGTCAACACCCGCTGGCAGGCTTCCATGAAGCCCTACTTCGAACAACTGGAGGGCCGACGCCCCGATGAAGCGCTCCTCCAACTGGAAGAGGTCTTCCACCTGGATTGAACCTCTAGGAAGCAGGCGTCATACCGCATTTTGACCGGGGATTTTCACCCCCCGGTCCCTCCAGGATTGCGTCAAGCGGAGCGGTGGGGTAAAATGACGGGGAGGGAGAAACTACGTGGACATTAAGCCGGAAGATTTGCCGCTACGGGTCGAAAAGCCCTGGGGCTACGAAATATGGTATGCCTGGACAGAACAGTACGTGGGCAAGATCATTCATGTGAACCCCGGCGGCAAGCTGTCGCTGCAGTATCATAACAACAAGGATGAGACCAGCTATCTGCTGAAAGGCCGCCTGCGGCTTACCAAGGGAGCCAACCCGGACGCCCTGACGGTCACCGAGATTGGGGAGGGCTATGCCTGGCGCAATCGCCCCGGTGAGATCCATACCATCGAGGGGATCGAAGCCGCCGATGTGCTGGAAGTCTCGACCCCGCACCTGGACGACGTGGTGCGCCTGACCGACCTCTACGGACGCGAAGGCACCAACCAACCCTAACGAGGAGATCCCATCGAACCTTCAGACCCACAAAGCACAGCCGGATTGACGCCTCTGCGTGAACGCCGCCTCCGCGCCACACGCTGGTATGTGCTGCGCGTCCTGCTGCTATTGCTCCTGATCGGCGGATTGACCTACTCCGCCTGGTTCGCCCCCTGGGCTAAACTGGTGCAGGAAGTCCAGGTAGAAGTAACCCATTAAGCAGTCGCCGCCTCCCTCCGGAGAGCGCTACTCGTTGCCGTCGCCGAAGAGGGTCTGAAGCCGGACGGCGGCGTGCTGCTCGATGTTGAAGAAGGAGAGATCGAAGGCCAGCGTCCACAGCATGATCAGTGCCTCGTCGGTGGGCCGCTCCAGCACATTGGCGAAAAAGTCCTTCAGGATCTCTTCGTAGGTCGTTTTGGTCTCATTCAGTTCAAAACGCCCCCGGATCGGCCCCGGAAAGACCTCCTCCTGGTAGTGGTCCATGAACTCGCGCACGTTCGCAGGCGTGGCCTTCTCCAGATGGCGACCGAACTGCTTGCGAACCGCTTCCCGAAACCTCTCCAATTTCGGCTCGTTGCTCTCGAACTTACCGCGCTCTTCCATATCGCCCTCTCCTTGCCCTTCCGCTTCTGTCGCCCTATTCGACAGCTATAGCCGCACTTCCTTCTTACAGATAGGGACG
>DATGIG010000061.1:0-14058 GCA_035295825.1 Chthonomonadaceae bacterium
CTTGACCAGGGAGTTGCCCTTGGCCTCCTCCTCTCCGATGGAGACGAGACCGAGGCGTGGCTTCTTGACGCCGACCACGTTCTCGGCGTAAGCGCTGCCCATGATCGCGAACTCATAGAGGTTGTTCGGATCGCAGTCCACTGTCGCACCGGCATCGAGCAGGACCACCGTGCCCGTCAGCGAGGGGAGCGGCACGGCAATCGCCGGGCGGTCTACGCCCTTGATGCGGCCCCAGGTGAGCAGGGAGACCGCCATCGCCGCGCCCGTGTTGGCGATAGTGACAAGGGCGTCCGCCCGTTTGTCCTTAACCAGCCTGGCTCCGACCACCACGGAAGCGTCCGGCTTCTTTTTAAAGGCGACGGCAGGCTGCTCGGTCATCTCGATCACTTCGGAGGCCGGCACAATCTCCAGATTGGCGGGGCGTGGGCGCGCCCGCGCCAGCTCCGGTTCCAGCGCCCTGGGATCGCCCACCAGAAGGAAGTGCGCCGGGGAGAGGCGTGCCGCCGCGATGACGCCACGCGCCACCTCCTGCGGGCCCTTGTCTCCCCCCATCGCGTCGACGGCGATCCGCATCGGGGGCTGCGTCTCCTTTCGCGCCGGCAGGCTCAACCGTTGTCCTGCGGGGTTTCATCCTCGATCTCGAACACCTGGCGGCCTTTATAGCGACCTGTGCTCTGATCCACATGGTGCAGCAGGGCGAATTCGCCGGGCTTCTCAAAACTGGGGATCATGGCCGGATGGTGGGTCAGTTTATAGTGCGTGCGGCGCTTGCGCGTGCGCTGATTGGAGTGACGACGTTTTGGAAGCGGCATTTCAAACAACCTTTCTTATGTTCAGGGAGTCGGGACAGAGTGCGTCTCTTAGTCCCCCTCGTTTTCCAGTAATTGACCGAGCTTGGCGAGGGCCGGATGGATCGGCGTCTCCGCGTTGTCCTCTTCGGTCTGGATCTCCTGCAGGACCTCTTCAGGGCGCAGGTGACAATGGGCGCAGCGGCCATCCGCAAGGGTCGGCGGCAGCGGTTGGGTCGGTTCATCCAGTAAGATATACTGGCGAAGCATCTCCGTCAGGTCGAAGACCTGGTCGTCAAAGAGCCTGCCGGCGATCGGACTATCGTCCTCTTCCACGACCGCGACGGTCTGAAGCGTGCGCGGTCCGGCAGCGTTATGGCGCAATTCGAACTGCTCTTCGACTTGAAAGGCGACGGGCTGTTCAAAATAGCGTGTGCAGCGACTGCAGGGCAGTGCGACCTGCGTCCGCGCTTTCCCTCGTATGAGCAGCGTCCCACCCGTATTGTTGAAGGTGATCCTTCCCTGAATGGGTTCCGTGCATTCGACATCTTCATCCACCAGGGGCGGCTCATGGATGTCGTAGGGGAGGAGCTTGCCCACCTCCCGCAGTACTTCCGAAATATCCAGCCTCATGGCAACCCCCTGTTTAGGCAGTAGGTAGTAGGCAGTAGGCAGTAGAAAACAACATTATTCAGTTTGTTCCTACTACCTACTGCCTACTGCCTGCTATCTGCCTTCCAACATCGCACGACCCCGCTGTATTTGCGATATCGTGCCGCCCAGCACCTGTTCGAGATGGGCCAGAACATCGCGTGCATAGTCATCCGCACCCTGCTGGGTGGCGTAAGCGGCCTCTGCGGCGCGGGCAAGAATATCCTCAGCCTTCGCCTCGGCGAGACGGACGATCTCACTGTCGGAGGCGATCTGTTCGACCTGGGATTGGGCATCGGCGAGCGCCTGTTGCTGGGCCTCCTGCACCTGTTGTTGAGCCTGGCTGGACTGCGTCTGCACATTCTGCAGCAGGTTGGCTGCCTCCGCCTGCGCCTCCTCGCGTAGCCGTTGCGCCTCGGTCTTGCCGCGCTCGATCTCCGCGCGCGCTGCCTGGCGGGCGTCGTTCACCAGGCGTTCGACATTCTGTTGTGACTCTTCTACGATACGCTCGGTCTCGCGCGCCAGTTTCGAGGCGCGCTTCATCTCTTCGGGCAGATTGGCCCGGATCTTCATGATGGTCATGTGGAACTTGTCTTCGTCGAAGCCGAACATCAGGCCCAGTCGCTTCGGCGAATTCTCCACAATATCTTCGAGTTCGGTGAGGAGTTTGAGTATATCCACGCCGCCGTGCGTAGGCGCCACAAAGCGCATCTGCTCGGCGTTGGGATCGTTCGATGGGTTATTATAGGTATCGGCGGGAGCGCCGTTAAGGTTTGGGTTGACTTGCGTATTTTTGTCGGAGGCGTTTTTCAACATCGTGCGGTACCAGCCCTTCCACCGCGCCGCCAAGGCGGGCGATCTCTTTGACGATATTGGAACTGAGGTAGGAGTACTCTGCCCCAGTCATCAGGAACATCGTTTCCACTCCATTGGCGAGGCGTCGGTTCATGGACGCCATCTGGAGTTCGTATTCAAAGTCGGAGACAGCGCGCAGCCCCTTGACGATCACCGTCGCGCCCCGCTCCACAGCATAGGCGACCAGCAGGCCCTCAAAGGTGTCCACCTCTACGTTCGGATAGGGCGCGCAGACGGCCTGCAGCATCTCCAGGCGCTCATCCAGCGTGAACAGCGGCGTTTTGGAGGCATTCCGCGCCACAACCACGATCACGCGCTCGAAGATCACCGCCGCCCGCTGGATAATATCCACGTGTCCGTTGGTCACCGGGTCGAAACTGCCCGGCACAATCGCCGTCGCCATAAAATCCTCTTTAGACAGGATGAACAGGATGTTTCAGGATGAACAGGATTTCTAAATCCCATCTCTTCGGCACAACGCTAACAGCTCATCAAGCTTCATCCTGTCCCATCCTGCGAAATCCTGTTCATCCTGTCTCATTAACTTACGCTAATCAGTTCAAAGCCCAGCCTGGTGCGCTCCAGGGCGCGGCGCAGCGCGCCGTTTTCGGGCCGGGAGAGCGTTGGATCAGCCTCGACCAGATGGAAGGCGGTCTCGCGGGTCTCCGTCAAAATGTCCATGTCGCGCACGATGTCGGCGATATAGAGTTCGGGCATCCCGCTCTGGCGTGTGCCGTAGAACTCGCCCGGCCCCCGCAGCCGCAGGTCCTCCTCGGCGATCTTGAAGCCGTCGCGGGTCTGGGTCATCACGTCCATGCGTGCGCGGCCCTCTTCGGTCTTCGGCTCCGCCATCAGGATGCAGAACGAGGCGTGCTCGCCGCGTCCCACGCGCCCGCGCAACTGGTGCAACTGCGCCAGTCCGAAGCGGTCGGCATCCTCGATGAGGATGACGCTGGCATTGGGGACATCGATCCCGACCTCGATGACGGTCGTGGAGACCAGAATATCCAGCTCATGCGCCTTGAAGCGGGCCATCGCCGCATCTTTGTCGTCCGGCTTCATCTGCCCATGCAGCAGCCCAACGCGATACTGCGGAAAGACGTTGCCGGCGATATGCTCCGACAACTGCGTCGCGCTCTTGGCCTGCAGTTTCTCGCTGTCTTCGACCAGCGGGCAGACGACATACACCTGGCGGCCCTCGATGAGCAGGCGCTGGATCGCGGCGTAGACCTGAGAGCGCTTGTCCTGGGTCTTCCAGTGGGTGACGATGGGCTTGCGTCCGGGCGGCAGTTCGTCGAGCAGGGAGACATCCAGGTCGCCGTAGAGCGTTAAGGTCAGGGTGCGCGGGATGGGCGTCGCGGTCATCACCAGCACATGGGGGCGCTTGCCTTTTTTCGCGAGGGCCTGGCGCTGCAGGACCCCGAAGCGGTGCTGCTCATCGATGATGACCAGGCCGAGTTTGGCAAACTCGATTCCCTCCTGGATCAGCGCGTGGGTCCCGACGGCGAGGCGGGACTGCCCGCCCTCCAGCCGCTCCCGGACCCCCCGCTTCTCTTTCTCGGTCTGGCTGCCCAGCGAGAGCTCGACGGCCATGCCGAGCGGCTCCAGCAGGCGGCGCAGCACGATGGCATGCTGCTGGGCCAGGATCTCGGTCGGAGCCATCAGTGCGGCCTGGTAGCCGTTCTCGACGGCCATCAGCATGGAGGCGAGGGCGACCATGGTCTTGCCGCTGCCCACATCGCCCTGCAGCAGGCGGTTCATGGCGCGCCCGCTGCGGAGATCTTCGGCGATCTCCCCGATGGCCCGCTGCTGCGCTCCCGTAAGCTGAAACGGCACGATCTGCCCCAGGTCGGCGCGCAGGCGGTCCAGATCCACTTGAAAGGGGATGCCCCGCGTCTCGTGGCTGTTGGCGCGGCGGCGCAGGGCCAGCAGCGTCTGCAGCAGGAAGAACTCCTCGAAAACCAGGCGGCGACGGGCCGCTTCCAGGTCCGGCATACTGTCCGGGAAGTGGATATTCCGCACGGCGGTCGGCGCGCTCACCAGCCGGTGGCGCAGCAGCACGTCCGGCGGCAGCGTCTCCTCCACACAGGGCAGGTAGTGGGTCAGCGCGTAGTCCACCATCCGCCGCAAGCGGATCTGGCGCACGCCCTCCGTGGCCGGATAGACCGGGACGATACGATTGGTCGAGAGCGTATCCCCGTCCTCGCCCAGCTCCTCCCACTCGGGGTTCTGGATCTCGATGGTCCAGCCGGAGCGGCGCGCCTGCCCATAGACCACGATGGGCTTGCGGGCGGCGGCCAGCCCTTTGAAGGTCTTCTCCAGATACGGCTGGTTGAACCAGAGGAGCTTCAGGGCGCTGCCGTTGTCATCGAGCAGGACCTCGGTGATGGTGAGCTTGGGTTTCGGGTACTTGGTCGTGGTCGCGATGACCACGCCGCGCAGCGTGGCGAACTCTCCGCTCTGCACCTCGCGGACGCGGCGGAAGTTGCTGCGGTCCTCCCAGCGGCGGGGGACATGGCGCAGCAGGTCGCCGACCGTTCGCAGTTCCAGCTTCTCCAGTGCGGCGGCTCCCTGCGGTCCGACCCCCTTGAAGAACTGCAGCGGGTCATCGAGGCGGAAGCCGTCCGGCCCTTGGAGGCCGGAAGCATCGGAAGAAGCGTGACCTGGTTCTTTCTGGCCGATGGGCATCGGGCCTCCTGCACAAGGGCGCGGCGCGTGGGAAAAAAGTTGGGCTATTGTAACAGACGCCTTATTCTCTTGTCAACGTCCCAGACAACAAAAGAGACGGCGCGTTTCCGCCGTCAACCTGAATAGTATACCCCAAAATCGCCGCTTTGGGGCCAGAAATCTTGCCTCACCGGTTGTTCATTTCTCTCTCAACCCGTTTCCCGTTGAGCCCCCATGTACACTGCTACCTCGAATACAGATAGGCTGTCCAAACGGAGGAAGGTAGTTTCCATACCTCGACTCTTTTCGCTTGACAGGCTACGCGGCCCATTGTACACTGTAACACTTCACCATTCGAGAAAGAGGCTTCTGATGGAACTTACAATCGAGTTGAACGAGGAAGAGGCTGCCTGCTTGAAGGCGCGAGCGCAGGAGCAAGGCGTAGATACCGTAGAGGTCGTTCGGAGTTTGATCGCCGGCCTGGTTGCAGAGCAGCAGCCGACCGAATATGAGGCAACGCGGGCGCTGTTCGCACAGTGGGCTGTTGAAGATGCCACCGAAGACCCGGAAAAGATCGCGGCAGCCGAACGCGAACTAGCCGAATTCAAGGCAAATATGAATGCACATCGCATTGCAGAGGGAAGGCCACCGGTCTATCCATGGTCCGTGTCATTCTTCTGGACACCGGTCCATTAGGTCTGTTGACGCGCCCCCTCCAGACGCCCGAGGAAAATCTGTCATTCGAGCATTCTGTATCTCATTTCGCAAAGAACGGTTTGTGGGGCTACGGGACAACGGCCCCATCAGATCATAGAAATTGCGGATTGTTGTTCGCAATATACGCCATTTTGAATGGTATAATGCCGATAGGATTCAGATCATAGAGGTAGAGAATCATGTCAACTACTTTAAGGCTCAATACAACTGTCCTGCCAGGACATCGGATTGAAGTCACTGCGCCGGAACTTCCCGAGGGGGCGTGTGTCGAACTGATTGTCACGGATCCTGCTGTCGAGCCTTTGCGCCGTTATCCCTCTGTCTTGGAAGCGGAATACGATACGCTGATTGACAAAGAGTTGCATGGTACGTTGACGGAAACAGAAGCTCTCCGCTTAGAAGCTATTTGCCAGGTAATCGCTGAGATTGATCGTCTGACCCTGTCGAGCGATCCTCGAACGGAGCGCTTACAGCAACTTGAGACCGAATTGGATCAAATTCGCACAGAGATTGACGCCCTGCCTGACGCCTGATACCTCTCACAATGATCTTCCAACGCAGTGTTCCTGAACGCCTCTACCGCGACTATACCGGCTATCGCCCGCTCCTACGCCAGGACTTCCAATATCGTTGTGCCTACTGCCTTCTTCATGAGTATTTCCTGGGTGGCGAAGCGGGATGCTGCATAGATCATCATCGTCCGATGCATGGTCAATATGCTCGTCTTGATCTGTTTGCCGATTACAACAATCTCTATTGGTGCTGCCGAGAGTGCAACGAGAATAAAGGCGATGCCTGGCCTTCACCCGAGGATTATAAGGCGGGATTACGCTTCCTTGATCCATGCCAACCGCAGGACGATCACAATCTACACTGGCGTGTTCTTCCCAGCGGTGTATTAGAACCGCTAACACCAACAGGTAGGTACACGATCCGGAAATTAAAACTTTGGCGTCCCTTTCTGCAGCATCACCGTGCGAAGATCTTCCGACTTCAAGAAGAAGCCCGTCTTCTGGAAGGTCGTCTGGACGCCAAATCCTTGTCTGTCAGACAACGCTCTCTGATAGAGCAACATCTCAATGACATCAAACAATGGTTGGAACCTCCCATTTTCGACCGACCTCGTGATGACGATGAGCTTGAATAGACGACCAGAGTGATTCTCTGTTGATTGTGTTCGATGTGGACCCTGAGGAGATACTACGATGGATAAAGTAGCGCATTATCAGGAGATCATACGGGAAATTCTTATGCCGCTTACCGAGCGGCGATACTCTGGAATGAATGTTACCAACGAAGCGGTATTCGATGAAGCGAACCGCCGCTACCTCATTATGTCGGTGGGCTGGGAAGGCAACGTTCGACGTATACATCACTGTCTCGTTCATCTGGACATCATCAATGACAAAGTATGGATCCAGCGTGATGGCACGGAAGACGGCATCGGATACGAGTTGGAAGCGGCGGGCATTCCGAAGTCGGATATTGTGCCTGCCTTCCATCCGGAGGATGTTCGACCCTACACTGGCTATGGCGTCGCCTGATGTAAGTGAAACACCATCGTAGCGTGCTGTCATAAGTGTTGGTCCCTACGTTAAAGTGGCTCTCCACAAGTGTCGTCATATAGATCAGGCTCGTCAGCTAGCCAGTCGAAAGCGCCTCCGGTCAATGCCATTTTGGCGATTTCAGAACCCGGTGTGTCATCGTTCAGTAATTGTCCACCGAAACGATATTGCAAACCCTCTTCAACCAATAACCGCGCCGCCCGAGGAATGGAGAGCCGTTTTTGACGGGCGAGCGTTTCCAAGGCGCGATAGAGTGCGGAATCGAGGCGTATTTTCACTTGCTTTTGGGAAGACATAACGGCCAAGGTGAATCTCCCTCTGCTACGTTGTTACGGAGCAATGGACCTGCTTGTACACAGCATAGCATTTGCTACTTGTTCTGTCAAGGATGTACCTTGCAAGTGGCAGAGCCGGCGTCTCCGTCTTTTCCCAGGCCGTGAATTAAATTCGCTATTCCCTCGCGAATATCATTCACGAGCGGGTGGCATTCAGGGTCATTCAGTTTTCGGCGGACATGAATTATACTAAAGGAACTTTCCAAGCAAGGAGATCCTTTCGTGGATGACCCTGTCTGTCGTCCTCTCATCGAAGTACTCGCCGAAGTCCCTGACTTCCGAAAAAGCCGTGGCAAACGCCATCCGCTGGCAGCGATCCTGGCCCTGTCCTGCGCTGCCATGCTCTGTGGCTACAAAAGTTATGGCGCCATCGCCGAGTGGGGACACCTCTATGGAGGCATTCTTGCCCGTAAACTCGGCTTCAAAGAGGGCAAAACCCCTTCCGTTGGGACCCTGCACACCGTCTTTCGCCATCTCGACAAGAATGCCTTCGAAGGGTGCCTGGGAAAATGGGCAGAATGCGCTTTGCAGCACACTCCCTCCAAAACGGCTTTGCGTGGCATCGCTATGGACGCCAAGAGCTTACGCGGCAGCCATAAACAGGGAGCCTGTGACACCCATCTGCTTTCGGCAGTCAGCCACGGTTTAGGGCTCACGCTCTATCAACATGGCGTCGATGACAAAACCAATGAGATTGGAGCGATGGAAGAGGTGTTGTCTCATTTGATTTTAGAAGGACGTGTCATCACCGTAGATGCCTTGCTCCCCCAGAAAAGTATCGCCGAAGAGATCCGCTCAAAAGGGGGCACTATGTGATGGTTGTCAAGGACAACCACAAGACGCTGCACCGCAAATTGAAGGTCTTCTTTAACGGAGCGTGCCTTTTTGATGCCGAATTGGCCTCCTCTGAGACCTGTGAGAGCGGACATAGTCGCTTGGAAACCCGTCAACTCGCTTGCAGTGGCGACCTCCCGGCAGGCTATACCGGCTTTACAGACGTGCAGCAGGTGTTTCGTATTGAGCGTCGTGTCGTTAAGAAACGCACCGGCGAGATGCGTGAAGAGACGGTTTATGGTCTGACGAGCCTGACTTGCGCCCAGGCTGGTCCCAAGCAGTTGATGTCTCTGCTCCGAAACCACTGGCATATTGAGAACAAGAGCCACTGGGTACGCGACGTCGTTTTCGAGGAAGACCGCTCCCAGGTGCGTTGCGGCAATATTCCTCAGGTGATGGCGGCTCTGCGCAACACGGTAATCGGTTTGCTGCGTTTGAATGGAAAGCACCAGATTGCCGCGACGTTACGGCGTCACGCTGCAAAACCCGAAGAAGCCTTGGCACTTTTGGGCATTCCGAAAACTGAATGACCCTGGGTGGCATTTTGATGCGCCGATCCTGATAGATATTGATGCACCATGGGGAGACAGGGAGGGGAAGTGGACGAGACGCAGGAGCTTGCCGAACTCATTGTGGCGTTGGAGCATGGGGAGGAGGCGGTCCGATTTAACGCTGCAGTCGAGTTGGCGCTTCGGCAGCACGAGGCGGCACTGCCGGAATTGATCCGCTCTCTGGGACATGAGAGTTGGGTGATCCGGCACTATCATGCGCACCGAGCGCTCCAGGCGTTAGGAATGACGGCAGTCACGGCTCTGCGTGCGGCACTGGAGACAGATGGCCGAGAACGCGCCTGCGCGGCCCACACGCTTTATCGGCTGGCCCCGACGGAAGAAGAGGCCATTGTGACGGCGCTGGCTCTGGCACTACGCGCTTCCGATACGGACGTACGTAGCGATGCGCTCCATGTGCTGGCAGAGATCGGAGCGCCTGCCAGGTCGGCGGCGCCGGAATTGAGTGCGCTGTTACAGGACCCGACCGAGACGGCTGCACGGCGTGCCGGCGCGGCGCGCGCCCTGACGGCGATGGACGCATTGGGCTCGGAGCTTCTGCCCGCGCTGGTGGAGGTGCTGGGCAGCGAGAACTGGTCCGCGCGCCATCAGCTCTGCGGGGTCCTCGCGGACCTGGGGGAGGCTGCGTATCCTATCGTGCCGGACCTGCGGGTGTTATTGGCAAATCCCGCCGCACCGGTCGGTGTGCGCGTGGATGCGGCGCAGTTGCTGGCGACCCTACGACCGGAGCCGGAGCAGAATGTTGCGGCGCTGACCGACGCGCTCCAGGATGGGGAGTGGTGGGTGCGCCTGTATGCGGCGCGGGCGTTGGGGATGCTGGGCGCAGATGCCGCTACGGCGACACCCGCTCTGATAGCTGCCCTCCAGGATACGGAGCCCAATGTAAGCCGAAATGCCGCCTGGGCGCTGGCGGAGATTGGGGAGGCAGCAGCGGAGGCGACGCCTGCTTTGATCCGGGCGCTGGAGCGAGACGAGGTTGCCGGCGTCGCCGCAGAGGCGCTGGCGCGGATCGGCGGACCAGCGCTGTCGGCTCTACAGAGGACGCTTCAGGAGGGAACGCCCACCGTGCGCCGCATGGCCGCCTATGCACTGGGGAAGATGGACGTTCCGGAGGCTGCCGCAACCCTGGAGCGCTGGCAGCAGGAGAGCGGGGAGAAGCCCTTTACGCCCTCCTATGCCGACTTCTTCCTGCCTGCGCCGGAGATCACGCTGGATAGCGCACGCATCCAGGACTTTGAAACGCAGCTTCAGGAGACGCTGGCGCACGGCGAGGGCAGCCTGGTGGACTACCGGAGCACCTATCCGAAATACGAATTCCTCGCCTACATGGTGCATGAGAAGGGGTGCGTCCTGCACGGCTCCAACCGGCAGGACATCGCCGTCATGAACCCGACCCGCCGGTCGCTGGAAGCCGAAAGCGGCAATCCGCTGGGCAATATCAACGGTGTCTACGCGACCCCCGACCCGATCTGGCCTATGTTCTTCGCCATCGTGGATCGCATCCGTTACAATGTCTGGCTGATCAACGGGCCGCTCAGCGGTCCTGACGCGACCGGAACGGAGCGGCCTTTCTACCACTTCTCCATCAACGTCGAAAGCCTGCGCGAACGCCCCTATACGGAGGGAATGGTCTACATCCTGCCCGGCGAGACCTTTGAGAATGCCGGAGGCGCGGAGCGCGCCAGTCGCACTCCCGTACGCCCGCTCATGAAGTTGGCGGTCTCTCCCGCCGACTTTCCTATGCTGGTCGGCATGCGAGGGTTCGATTCACGTCAGGGCGGATGGCTCGATCCGGAGGAGAAGTTTCTCTTTCTGGATGAAGTCCGGAAATACCCGGTTCGCGCGCTACCCGACAAAAAGGGAGCGCTGTGAGGCGAATGGGGCTGGAATTTCGGAAGAGACAGCATCCCCGTTCCGGGTACAATGATTGGGATCAAATTCGCATAGGGGTAGAATGGCAGACGACGTTACGACCGAACCGGCGACAGAACATTCGGCAGAACCCAAAGCTCCGCAGCGGAAGCAGCCTCTCGATATATGGGTGAAGGGGTTGCTGGCGCTGGCGCTGATCCTGGGGCTGGCATTACGCCTCTGGGGGATCGGCTGGGGCCTGCCGGACGCACGGCATCCCCTGGCGACCTATCATCCGGACGAATGGATCAACCTGAATGCGGCGGAACCGGTGGACATCCCGCACGGCAAATTCGACATCGGGTTCTACAACTACGGCACCCTCTACTTCTATGGCGTCAGCCTGGCCGAGACCATCGGGCGCGGCTATGGCATGATTCCCACCCGTCCCGCGAACGCATCTCTCTTCAGTGAAGAGGCCGCGCGGGAGAAATCGGCCCTCTTTCTGGCCGGACGTCTGGTGACTGTGCTGCTAGGGACCGCAACCATCGCTGTGCTGTTTGCGCTGGGCAACCGGATGTTCGGGACGAAAGCGGGACTGCTGGCGGCGCTGCTCTATGCAATTGCACCGTTGGCCGTCGTCCATGCGCACTTTCTCACGGTGGACGTGCCCGCCACGTTTTTTGTAACTCTGGCGTTGTTGGGAGCGGCGCGTTTGCTTACTATGCCCACCTGGCGGGAGTATGCGCTGGCGGGCATCTGGGTGGGGTTGGCTGCCGCGACGAAGTATAATACCGGCCTGGTGCTGATCGCGCCCGTGGTGGCCCACTTTCTAAACCTTGCGCCGGGGATGTGCCGCAAACATCGCGCGGCGCAGTTCGTGGTTCTGATCGCCATCACGCTCCTCACCTTCCTGATCGCCTGCCCCGGTCCGATCATCAATCTGGACGCTTTTTGGGATGGGCTCCCCAACTATCCCGGCTCCGGCGTGCGCTACGAACTGTTCGAGCACTCCCGGCTCGGGCATGGCGACCTGTTTACCAACACCGGCCCCGGCTGGTGGTATCATCTGATGATCTCGCTGCGGTTCGGGCTGGGCGTCCCGCTCCTGCTGGCAGCGCTGGTCGGCATCGGGGTCGCCTTCCGGCAGCGGACGCCCGCCGACCGGGTTCTGCTGGCCTTCTTCCTCCTCTACTACCTGGCGACCGGCTTCTCCGCCGTCCGCTTCGCCCGGTACATGATCCCACTGTTTCCGGTCCTCTGCCTCCTCACAGCGCGGTTGTTTACGGACGAGAGCCTGACATGGTTCAAGCAGCTCCCACGCAGCCTGGCAGCGGCGCTGGTACTCGGGCTGACCTGCGGTTATACGGCCACACTGGTGCATGCGATGGCGGTCAAGGATCCGCGTGACGCCGCCGCCGATTATCTGGAGCAGAACGCGCCGCAGGGGGCTTCTATCGCTTTTGGCAAGATCCCCTGGTTCTACTCTCCGCCGCTCTCAACCGGCTTCGGTCTGCCCGCTGCGCCGGCGCGCTACAAAGCCGCTGCCGTGGTAACGCGCTTCCATCTCCAGATGCCGGCCCCCGACGAGCCGGAGTGGTCGCTGCACGCGCTTCAACCTCTGCCGGACTATATCGTCCTCTCTAACCTGGAGACGCTGCATCCGCGCCGCCTGCATGAGGCTGCCGAGATGCAGTTCGAACAGGCCATTCCGGCGGATTATCGCCGCACCGAGTTCGACCCGCCCACGATTTTTGACATGAGTTTCGGCGGTTCACTGGTGCCGGAAGACCTGCTCTATACGCTGCCCCACCTCACTCTCTACCAGAAACCTTAACCTGGATTGCAGGAACAAACCCACCAACCGTTCCGTCTTATCTGAAGGTTAGTGTGAGAGTGCGTGTCACGATCCCACTCTCACCCCGTGATTCAGATATAAGAGTAGACAAAAGTTAACCAGGTATCTGTAGGCTGACCGCTGTCACGGCTCCGCCCCGTAGTGGCGACGTTTTGAGAGGTGCGAAAGAGGTGCGAAACATGAGACTTCATTTTGGCGGAGCGGATCCCCATTCACTCCGTAAAAACCATAGTACAACCGTTCCGATCCTGATCGGGCTTGCGGCGGTGGTGGGTATCGCCGCCTATGGCTGCCATAGCAACCAACCGAATGCCCCGCAATCGGTCAGTCCCGCAGCGGCAACGGAAACTAGCGCTGCATCCGTCACGGATGCAGGCTCCGCAACCATGCCGCCAGCGGGAGCGGCGCCGGCTCCTGACCCTGGGGGCGCGTCTGTTCAGACCGTCTCCAGCACGGCAGGTTCGGGAGCAAACGCACAGTCTTCCAACTCCGGCCCGGTCCGGATGGTGCGCTTTGTCACCGTTCAGGGCGATGTGAACTGGCGGCCCGACGATCATGCCTCCTGGTCGCAGGCAGTGACGAACCTGCCTGTACGCCAGGGGTGTGAGATCTCGACGCCCGGCAACAGTCGCGCCGAGGTTCAGTTCGATGACGGCAGCCGTCTCCAGATCGCCAACGGGGCGGTCGTGACACTCACGACCCTCTACAGCGATGCCGATGGCGAGTACTCCGAACTTACGCTGAAGGATGGCACCATCTGTATCTGGCCCCGCAATGAGCACTCGGTCTATCAGGTAGATACTCCGTGTGGTTCGGTGGATGCTACCGGCCCGGGCCGGTGTCGTATCGATGCTTCCCATGGCGTTCAGGTGGCCGATCAGGCGGGGAAGTGCGCCGTTCGAGACAAGCAGGGCGAGCAGACCCTGGTTGCCGGGAACTACGTCGACCTGCCGAACGATGAGGCTCCGTACAACGTTCAGAGCCTGCCGCCGCACGATTCCTTCGATAATTGGACCGCGCAAGACTACGCGCAGGATCAGCGTTATCAGAACAGCGCGACCTATCAGGATCTGCCACGGAACGTCGCCATCGCTTCCGACAACCTGGACGACTATGGCGACTGGCGCACCGACCCCAAGTATGGACGGATCTGGCATCCGCATATCCATGAGGCCGGCTGGCGTCCGTACTACCATGGCCACTGGGTCTGGGTCGATCCGTATGGCTGGACCTGGGTAGACAATGAACCCTGGGGATGGGCGCCCTCCCATTATGGAACCTGGGTGGATGAATCGGATGGTTGGTGCTGGGCGCCGGGTCCGGTGAACCAGTACTGGTCGCCTGCCGTGGTGGACTTCTATGAGACCC
>DATGIG010000062.1:0-4740 GCA_035295825.1 Chthonomonadaceae bacterium
TCGCCTTCTCGCCGGACGGCAGGCATCTCTTGAGTTCCGGAGGCGACGAGAAGGTCGTTCTATGGTCGCTTGATACCTACGCGCGTGAACAGGAGTGGCCTGGCTCGCAGATCATGGCTCCGGTCGCCTTTTCACCGGATAATCTCTATATCGGAACGGGCGGATACGCGATCCGAGTGTGGCGCGTGGGCACAACCGGGGCGCCTTTGATCGACTCGAAGGAGTGGGCGTCGTCGTGCTGCTTCTCTCCTGGCGGCACGGTCTTTGCAGCATTTGGCGCAGAACGGGCGCTCATGCGCTGGGCTATACCCTCAGGGTTGCCGTTGGCGGGCGGCTGGGGTGGGACACGCGACTCGAACAACGGTACGCGCTTCCCGTGGGGAGGGATGACCTTCCGCCCGGATGGGGCGGTCCTTGCAACCTGCTACGGGGTCCTGGGGAAACGGGGGTTCGATTCGGTAATACATCTCTGGGACGCAACATCCGGCGCGCTCGTCAACACGCTGGAGATGGAGTGTGAGTACGCGCATCCGCTGACCTTGAGCTTTTCACCCGACGGGGTGCATCTTGCGGCGGAAACAGGCCCCACACTTCACGTATGGGACGTCACCGCCCGAAGAGAGATCGCGGCATGGAAGGTGAGCAAGAAGCATTTCAAAGGTTTCGCGTTTACGCCCGATGGCGAGACGCTTTTTGCCGTCAATAACGAAAATGAACTCCGCAGTTGGGATACCACGACCTGGAAAGAGAACGGACCCTACGATATACAGATCGGCAAATTGACAGCAATCGCAATATGCGGCGACGGACGCATCGCGGTCGGAAGCGGTTCCGGCCATGTGAAGATCTTGCTGCCCTGAACGGGGGTACGGCATGGATTGGTTTCGCTATCGGAGAGATGAGGAGGGAGATGGACGAGCCGCTGCGCGTGGGGTTGGTGGGATGCGGGGGGATGGGGAACGAGCATCTCAAGATCATCGCCGGGATCTCCCATGCCCGGCTTGTCGGCGTCTGCGACTACCGGGAGCCGCGTGCCCGCCGCATGAGCGCCCAGCACAACGTCCCCTGCTGGCTCGACTACGAACCGTTTCTGGACGAAGCCCGCCCGGAGGCCGTCCATATCTGCTCCCCCTCCGGACTGCATGCGGAGCAGGGCATTGCCGCGGCGGAGCGGGGCATCCACGTACTCTGCGAAAAGCCGCTCGATATCGACCTCGCCAAGGTGGACCGCCTAATCGCCGCCTGCGACCGCCATAACGTGCGCCTGGGGTGCATCTTCCAGCGGAGGATGAGCCGGGGTGCGCAGATCGTCCAGCGCGCCATCGCCGAGGGGCGCATGGGGCGGGTCCTCTCCTGCAGTGTCTCGGTCAAGTGGTGGCGCTCCCAGGTCTATTACGACAAAGACGAATGGCGAGGGACCTGGACGCTGGATGGGGGCGCGCTCGCCAACCAGGGCATCCACTCGCTGGATCAGATGGTCTGGATGGCCGGGCCGGTCGCCGAGGTGGAGTATGCGCACCTGGAGACGGCGAACCATCGGATCGAGGCCGAAGATTTCGCCATCGCGGTCGTGCGCTTCGAGAGCGGCGCGCGGGGCACGCTGGAAGTGACGACCTGCTGCCATCCCGACCTCGCGACCCGGCTGGAGATCTACGGCACGCATGGCTCCGCCGCCCTCGATGACGCCCGCGTGGTTCGCTATGGTTTAGAGGGCCAAGACCTCCTGGATACGCTCGAAGATCGGGGCGGCCTTACTGGCGGCGGAGCCAACCCGTGGGCCATCAGTCTGGGCGGGCACGAAGCCCAGATCCAGGACTTCTATCGCGCTGTGCGCGAGGGGCGCCAGCCCCTCGTGGATGGTCGGGAGGCGCGCCCTGCCGTAGACCTCCTCACGAAGATCTATGCGAAAGCCTTTCCCAATCAGAAAATCGGCACATAGATACAGAAAGCTCCCCTCTCCTGATTGCACCTCGGCTCTCAGGATGGGAGAGCTTTTCCTGGCTCTAACAATCGTTGTGGTCCGAACCGGAAGCGCTGGAGAGTCCAGCGCTTCCCTGGCTCCCTGCGATTAGCGCCGGCCCGGATTATTGGGATCGTAGTTGTTATCGCGGGTCCGGTCGGGACGGCGATTGGACGGACGCTGCATAGTATCACTGGTCGTGATATAGACGGTGCGCTCCTGATCGTCCCAGCGTACACGCGCGCCCAGGGCCTCGCCCAGGAAACGCAGCGGGACCATGGTCCGGTCGGAATAGGTCTGGGCCGGAACGTCCAGCATCACATCGCGTCCGTTCACCACGGCGCGACGATCACCGAGCCGTAACCGGATCGTGATGTTGTCATTGCTGGCGATGATCCTCTGTGTATCCGGCTGCCAGGATATATCGGCGCCCAGTTGTTCCAGAACGCCCCGAACGGGCACCAGCACACGGCCATCAACTTCCATAGGGCCTACGTCCTCAAAGCGGACGCGCTCCCCATTGACCATCACCCGTATCGGTTGCGCGAATGCGCCGACAGCCCCGCAGAAGAGCAGCACGCAGATACTCGCAACCACCAACCAGCCTCTGCCTATGTTGGAAAAACCCCTCATTCGAACTCCCGAAGTAGCCGTATGAGGGTTATGAACGATTGACATGGTCTTACCCTCCAGATAAAAAGGACGCACCACGCGTCCTTTGATAATCGCCCTGCTCCTTGAGCAGAGCCCTATCTCCCTATCACGCCATAAGACTCGCACGCCTCCTCAACTGTTCCCGCGTTTCGGCGCATGATATGCCGTTTTGTCCATGACACAGAAAAAGCTCTCTCTTCTTGATCGCACCTCGGCTACCAAGAAGAGAGAGCTTTCATGACGTAATGCCCCTCATGACCAGAGAACGCAGGACCAATCTGACGCCTCTCGGACTACCGTCTGTTAGTGGCGTGTCGGATTGTTCGGATTGTTGTTATCGCGGCCACGATTGTTATCGTGCCCCGGATCGGGACGATGCTGGTCATTATTATCATGATGCCCACTATCGTTCGTTGTGATATAGACGGTGCGCTCATGATCGTCCCATCGCACCTGTGCCCCCAGTGCCTCGCCCAGGAAGCGCAGCGGAACCATGGTCCGGTCGGAATAGGTCTGGGCCGGCACGTCCAGCATCACATCGCGTCCGTTCACCTCCGCCCGACGATCCCCGAGCCGCAGCTTGATCGTCGTGTTGCCGTTCGTGGCGATGACCCGCTGATCCTCCGGCTGCCAGGAGACGTTTGCACCCAGTTTCTCCAGCACGCCCCGAACCGGCACCAGCACACGGCCGTTGATCTGCTGAGGCCCCACATCCTCAAAGCGGACGCGGTCCCCGTTCACGATCACCCGTATCGGATCCGCGAACGCGCCGATGGCTCCGCAGAAGAGCAGGGCGCAGATACTCGCAACGATAAACCAGCCTCTGCCTATACTCACATACTCCCTCACACGGCTGCCCGAAGCAGACGTATGGGAGACAGGAACGATTGTCATGGTTCTTTTCCTCCAGAAAATTGGATCGAGCCTTACTTGCGCATCAGTAAGGTGAGACGGGCTTTTATCCGCTTCTGTTCCCACGTTTCGCCGCGCAGTATCAGGGCATAGATAGAATTTTGGTGAAGTGTAGCACCAGGTCGTCATCTATGCGGACCTCTTCGCCATAAGAAAGACAGCGGTTCTGGGAGACGAGGCCGCGCCCATCCGGAACATAGCCGCGCAGCACATAGAGCCGCTGTGCCGCGCCGTAATCCGCCGTCATGCCCACGCCGATCCCGACGACGGGGGAGCGTTCGGCGACCAACTGCTCCGCCCTGTCCATAAGTAGGGTGCCGATTTTCCGGCGGCGGAACACAGGCAGCACATTGAAGTCCTGGATTTCGGGGATGTTCTCCGCATGGAAGGGAGGATAGTCGGGCTGCCAGACCACCGTCAGGTAGCCCGCAAAGACATGATCCACAAACGCTACAAGAACGGAGCGCTGTCTCTGTTGTTGTTCGGTCAGGTAGCGGCGGTATTGGGAAGCCAGCTTGTTCCAGCCAATCGCCGCGAAGGCCGCAGCAATCGGCTCGATGTCTTCCTCCTGCAAAGGGCGGATTGTGATGTCCACGCTTCTCTCCCTTTAGGCCCTCTGGCCGAACGGAGCGGCGGGAGGTTCAGTCGGTTTTCTGCTCGATGAGGGTGCCGAAGCGCTTCCCGATGGCGAGCGCGGGGTCGAGCGGGACGTCCACGGCCCGGCAGTCGGCGGGAATGACGATGGTGGGCGTCGCGCGCAGCGCTTTGCCCTCGAACTGCGGCAGGTAGGGGCGCAGCTCTTCCAACATTTCGCCGGTCATCTCCCGGATATCCTTGAGGGTCAGCACGGCCCCGGTGAGCGGGTCGAGCGAGAGGGCATGCACCAAATGCTCCGGGTCGCCGCTGAGGGCGGCTTCGGCGCAGAGAGACTGCACATTGATGTTGGTCTGGCAGAGCGCGGCGCACTGGGGCGGCAGGTCGCCGATGACGGTAGGGTGCAGGCCGGTATCGTCGGCGAAGGTGGGCACCTCGACGCAGCAGCCCCTCGGCAGGTTGGTGATGTAGCCGTCGTTGCGCACATTGCCCATCAGGCGGAAGGGCCTGCCGGTCGTGACCGCCTCCAGAATATAGGAGCAGTATTCGACGCTGCGAGCCTCGATGGCCGTGCTCTCAAACTGAAGCGGGTCCACCTCGGCATACTTCTCCGCCATGGC
>DATGIG010000063.1:0-30295 GCA_035295825.1 Chthonomonadaceae bacterium
GACAGCCCCTCGCAGGCGCAGGTAAAAGGCACGGACAACGCGAATGGGGCCTTTCCTTCGAGCCTGACGGGGCCGGGGAGCGGCACGACCATCGCGCCGACCCATCCCAATTCGCCCAGCGCGTCGGGAACCGCTCCGACGCCCGCCACGGCGGGTTCCGGCGCGGGTGCGCCGGGCAGCGGGAATGCGGCCACGTCGCTTGACGGCGCCGCTACTACGGCAGGGGCGGGTGCAGGCGCCCCCGGCAGTGGGAATACCGCAACGTCGCCGACGGGCGCGCCTGGGACCGGGAACACACCCTAACTTGACAGGCGAAGCAATTCTTGTTATACTGAAAGAGTAAGGTCTGTCCGAGTAGGAGGGAGTTCCCTCGCGTCTGCCGTAACTTTTTTGTCCTGGAGCCTGTCTCTACCATGTGGCACTTAGAACGACATACAACGCAAGAGCCGGCCTGTCTACACGCACAACGCGCCAGCGCGTTTGCGCGTCGGGCCTGCCTGCGCGGATGCCGGAGGTTGCGGATGTTGCCGGACAGCTTCAGCCATCTACACCATATGCATCAACACGTACACCACCATCTGTGGCGTATCAGTAACCCGCTCTGTGCTGTCGCATAGGGCGGGTTTTGTGTTTGATCGGCCTCTGTAAAAGAGGACTTGTCGCCAATTTGAACGAAAGGGGAATGCGGACCACCATGAACCAGGAAGTGCTGGTCCTCAACAGTGACTACGAACCACTCAATGTCTGCAATCTGCGTCGGGCCATCGTGCTGATCTATCTGGGCAAGGCCGACGTACTGCATCGGGACGAGGGGAATTTCGCGAAGACGTCGGAAGGGGCTTTTATCGCTCCCTCCGTCGTCAAGCTGCGCAGTCATGTCAAGCGCCCCCTGCCGGAGCTCAAACTCTCGCGCCGCACGGTCTTTGCGCGAGACGGCTATACCTGCCAGTACTGCGGCTCGACAGCCAAGGATCTGACCATTGACCACGTCATTCCCAAGCATGCCGGAGGCAAGTCCACGTGGGAGAACCTGGTCTGCTGCTGCCGCAAGTGCAACATGAAGAAGGGCGACAAGCTGGCGCACCAGGTGGGCATGCGGCTCTTTCAGCCGCCGCGCCGCCCGCGCTATGTCCCGTATATCAGCATGACGAAGTACCTGGTCGGACGCCGTAACGAAGTCTGGCGCACCTACCTGCCGGAGTGCGCCGACCTTCCGGACTGATCCCGACCGCAAACGCACCGAACGGCTCCCTTTTCGTCACAGACGAAAGAGAGGAGCCGTTTGCCTTGAAAGTAATCATGGACGTCCCCAATGCAAAGAACCTGCCCTCCCTGCCTGACAAGGCGGAGACCGAAGCGCAGGTCGCTTCGATCTGGCAGTTCGCCCGTTACCGGCTGAAAACGCTGTGGGCGCTCCCCTCCGTTCGGCTGGAAGCCGGGATCGTGTCGGTCCTGCTGCTGCTGCTGTTTGCGCCGGCCCTCCCCGGATGGTGGCAGCGCTGGACCCAGATTGGCTCGTTCCAGCTCTACACCGTAGCGGTCCTGCCCCTGGTCCTGCTCTGGATCCGCCTGAATCGTGTGCGCCTGGTGGTGCCCGAACTGGACGAGATTACCCGCAACCTCCAGAACCTCCGGGCCACGTTTCGCCCGCAGGGCGACCGGGAAGATCCGGACGGCTCCGTGCTGCAGGCGCTGCTGGAGGATCAACCGCCGCCGGCGAAACGCATGCTCTGGCCGCTCCTATTGGGCTGCCTGCTGACCGCCTTCGCCTACTGGGTGCGGGAGCCGCTGCTCACCTGCCTGGCGTTTCTGGTGGTGGTGGCCGGTATCCTCCTCTATCGGCACGGGACCCGGATGCTTCGGGTTACGGTCTTTCCCTTGTGCTTTCTGCTGTTTCTGCTGCCCCTGCCGGGCATGATCCTGGACTGGATCAACGACCGGGTCCAGGGCCTGATGTTCAACAGCGTGCTGCACGTCCTGCTCAACGCCAATATCGAGACGGAGTTAGCCGCAGAGGGCAACCCCTTAAAGATCAATCCGAAGTCTCCGCAGGGGTACGAACTCTTCGCGACGCAGGCGGGCCTGGGCCTGCCGGAAGTGTGGCTGGTGCTGATGCTGACGACCTGGTTTCTCTCGCTGATCCGCGTGCCGTTCCGCGCCAAGCTGGGCGCGGTCGTGGGGTGTATCGTGTTGATGGGGCTTCTGGCGGTCTTGCGCCTCTTATTATTGTGCTGGGTGGGTACGATAGATCGGGAGATGATGTCTCTGCTGGAGCCGTTGACGCGCTTCCTGCTGGTCCCGCTGGGCATCGGGGGGCAAATCCTGATTTTGCGAGGGTTCAAGTGTCAAAAATTCCAAAGATGGGTCTCCATATAATCTTTCTGCTCATCGCGACGATGGCAGCCAGTCTGAGCCTGATGGTGGTGGCCAAGATCCAGACCGGGCATCAGGCCCTGCTGAGGCCGCCGAATACCGTTGGCCCCTGGAAGCTCATCGGACGGACCGGACCGCCCTTCGGAGACAGGGAGCGGGATTCGCCTCCGCTGGCGACCTACTGCGTATATCAGTACGGCACGCAGCAGATCCCCATCTATGTCGGCTATGCGCGGGCGGCCAACCTCAATTCGTTTCGCGATCCGATCCACTATATCGTGGACAAGGACGGGCGGATTCCCTATTTGGGCCGCAAGAGCTACGGCCAGAAGGGCAAGCCCAACAGCTTTACCATCGAGATCGTCTATGGGCGCAACGGCAGCGTCATGCTGGCGCACTGGGTGCAGGCGCCCGGAGGCGACCCCGTCGCGGAGCCTCTGGATTCCCCCAAAAAACCGCTGCTGGCGCTGGTGCGTCGCCGTCCGCTCTACATCTGCGACGTCTGGTCGCCTGTTGGCCCCGACACCAATGTCTACCAACTCAACGTCTACCTGGAGCAGTTCGAGGATATTCTGAGTAAGCAGATCAAGGCCACCGGGCCTTAGGGCTTTTGCTCGCGGTTCGGCAACTGCCGGACCTTGTGCAGGTAGGCGCTCACCTGGTCGTCCACCTGCTGGGGATACGTGTAACCGAGCGCAGATCCGACCTCCTTTGCGACCCGGCGAAAGAGAGCCAGCGTATGGAAGAGCGCGTCCCAGTTAGCTTCGGTCTCCAGCCCCACATAGGTGTTCGCCAATTCCGACCAGGTGTCCGCAGGAAGCCGCTGCTTTAAACCGCGTCCCCATACTCCCGGCTTTACCGCCCAGTTGTGATCCAGTTCGATACGCCACTCCAGCATGCGGCGCAGGACGCCAAGCTTGATGTCGTAGTCCAGGCAGAACTTGGTGAAGACCGGTTCCTCTCGCCAGAGGCTCTTGGCGACATAGGTGGCGGTCCACCAGCACTCCTCGACGACAGCCAGATACTCCGCCTCGGTCGGCCTGGCAGGAATGTGGGCCTGGTAGGTGGGCGGCTTCCATTCCGACGTCCGGCCATCCTTGTCCAGCAGGATCCGGTAACCGACATCCAGTTCCTCCGGCAGTGCCGGTGCAGCAGCGATCCGATCCAGCAGTTCCATAGGCCAGATACTGTAATCTATCTTTATGTAGTCTGCGTAGACCACGCCCCGAAAGTAGGTGTTCAGTCCTAGCAGGGTACTCTCATCGCCCCAACGGACCATCGGACGCCCATAATCGTACTGCCATGTGTCCTCGCCTCCGAACCGTGCCACGTCGGTAACGGCGAGGATGAGATCGTAATCGGAGAGCATGTCTACCGGTCCATTCGGCCTGGTGAGCGAACTGGTCAGGATCATGGCGCGGATCGCCGGCTCGGCGCTTCCCCACGCCACCATTTTTGCAAGGACTTCGGCTTCCTGAGGTAGTGTTAACATCATCGTTTCCCTTGGAAATTACTTCCGGACACCCTCCGTGTCCGGTTCCTCACGCCAGGAGTGCTGTGGCTGCCAGCCCAACACCGTTTTGGCGTGGGAGCAGTCCACCAGCGTGCGGAAGGGGTTGTCGGCGAGGTAGGCGGCGCGGTCCTGCTTCCAAGGCGTCTCCGGGTAGTAGCGCTCCACCAGTTCCGCCGAAGGCACATCCATGGCGGTATCATCCGCCGTCAGCAGAAAGGCATCGTGGGTGATGTTCTGGGCCGCCAGACCCAGCATGGCCGCCTCGCAGACATCGCGCACATCCACATAGGCCCAGTAGTCTCCACGCCCCCACTCTGTATTCCGCTTGCCGCGCTGCTCCCGCCAGGGAATATACTGCTCCGGCTGCGCGACATAGACCGGGCGGAGGCAGACCGTGACGATACCGTGGCGGTTGGTAAAGGAGCGGCAGGTCTCCTCGCCCAGGTGCTTGGAGAGCTGATAGGGTGTGATGGGGTGGCGGGGGTAGACGTCGTCAATAGGCAGATACTCCGATTTGCGATGGCCCATAAAGTTGCCGAGGGCATTGACGCTGGAGTAGTAGAGCACGCGCTCGACACCCGCCTCGACGCAGGCCAACAGCACGTTCCAGGTGCCCTGCACATTGACGTTCAGGACGTCCTCCGCCGCGCCGTAGCGGTCGTTGGGGATCGCGCCCAGGTGCAGCACGGCGTCCATACCCTGCACGGCCCGGCGCACGGCGGACAGGTCGCGCAGATCGCCCGGCAGATGCTCCCAGTCGTCTCCCTTGCGGGCCGCCATCCTGTCGAACGTGCGGATCGTGTGGCCTGCGGCGCGTACCCGCTGGACCTGTACCCGCCCGATATTTCCGGCGCTGCCGGTAATCAATACCCGCACTGAATCATTCTCACTTTCTCTGCCGTTGTGATACTACATTATTCAAGTTGGGCTGCCCCTCCTGTTAAGTGTACCTCGTTTTGGGTTTCCGCAATGGTTACACAAAAGTTGCCCTTCCGTCGCAGGCATCTCGTGCTATAATAGAGGGAAAGCGTTATCGTATAGACACGATAACAACCTCATCCCTGGGTAAGTAAAACCGGAGGCAAGAAATGGCAGTCCCATCTATACTAGAAGGAACCTGGGAAGAAATCAAGCAGCATGAAGAAGATCTTGCAGGAAGGCGCTTTCGTCTGATTCTTCTCTCAGAAGATAATGAAAACATCCAGAAGAACACCCCCACCACAATAAAGGCGACAAAAGAGCCGAAGCAACTTCGTGGCCTGGGGCGGTTCGCCCATGTGCCAGGCGGCTCGGAAGCCTTTGCCCAAGAGAAGCAGATAGAAATCGCGCGGGAAGACCGAATGCGTCCATGAACTACGCCCTGGATGCGTGTGCGATGATTGCTTATCTGCGCGGTGAGCCTGGCGCAACCGATGTGGCGGCTCTGCTCACCGATCCGACCGCCACATGTTATGCCCATACGATTAATCTGCTGGAAGTCTACTATGACTTTATTCGGCAGTTCGATGAGCCTACCGCTCGTCTGGCGTTAGAAATACTGGCTCTGGATGGCGTCATCGAGCGACGCGATATGAACAAGCGCTTCACACACCGCGTGGGGCGTCTCAAAGCCAGAGGCGGCATTTCGCTTGCTGACTGTTTCTGCATTGTGTTGGCGCAGGTTTTATCTGGGAAAGTGGTGACCTCCGACCATCACGAGTTCGACCCTCTTGTCCCTCTGGGCCTCTGTCCTATCCACTTTATTCGCTGAATACTGCAATTCAGTGACAGAAGCAGGGGTTCATCATCTGCGATCCATGTACATCCACAAATCGCTTACTTGCCTCCCATGCGATAAGGCGGAGTAGCTTATTATAGTCGGTTGGGACCGAGGGAGCCGTCCTCCACCATGGCGATCAGGGCGGAATCGTCGGTCTGCAGGGGCAGGTCGATGCGCCCGCGCCAGCGGCTCGATTCGTAGGTGGCGAAGATCACCTCGGTGTGGTGGATCGCGTTGTCCACAGAGAGCAGCGGCTTGTAGCCGGGTTCGTCCAGGGCGCGTACCAGGTCGGCGCAGGCGCGGTCAATCGCTATGTCGCCATGGAGGCTCTCCTCCGTCGGGATCGTCCGCCACTCCGCATCCCCCTTGCCGCGCACCCGCAGGGGCTTCGATTCCCAGGTCAATTCGATAGCGCCCTCCGTGCCGACAAGGCGGATCGCCGCGCCGATTTTGGCATCGTTGCCCGTGATCAGCAGGCCGCGCACGCCGTTGATCCACTTGAAATGGCAGATCCCCTGCTCCTCGGTGTAGGCTCCGAAGATACGTCTCTCCTCGCGGCTATCGATCTGCCCGATGACCCATTCGGCGGGCGTCTCATCGTTGAAGAAGAACAGCATGTCCAGCCAGTGCGTGCCCCAATCCGACAGGTCGCCGCACTCGGCCTCCAGCCGCTGCAACTCCCCGATCACGCCCTCGGTCAGCAGTTGTTTTGCCTTCCGAAAGGGCTCCAGAAAGCGGCGCTGGTGGTTGAAAGTGAGCAGCGTCCCGTTGGCGTCTGCCGCCGCCTTCATGCGCCTGGCGTCGCCCCAGGTGGTCGCCATGGGCTTCTCACAGTGCACGGCCCGAACGCCCGCTTCGCAGGCCGCGACGGCCATCTCCGCATGCAGATGGGGCCAGGTGCAGATACTGACGATGTCCGGCTTCTCCTGCGCCAGCATCTCATGATAGTCGTGATAGATGGTCGCTTTGCTGTCGTACTTCTCGACGAACAGCCGGGCGTTGTCGTCGCGAATATTGGCGATGGCGATCAGGTCGGTCTTTCCCGACGCCACAAAGCCGTGATAGTGGGGGTGGGCCATGCCGAACCCGGTCGCGCCTTCCGACCGCAATGGGCGCCCCGTCCCGATAATGGCGTAGCGATAGCGAGTACTCATACTTTGGCTCATTTCCTTACGTTGGTTGGGATACCTCTCTAGATTCACGCCCCCGCATCGTGACTCCTGCCGGTTTTGGCATGGAATCGACAAAGGAGTTATCATGGTACATAGCGAATGATATAAATCGCGAATGATATAAATCTGGACCACCAAGCCTATGACATGGCAATGAAGCACGCATTCTCGTCGGCTTTGTGGTGCAACCAGGGAGGGACCATGGGGACCGGATGGCGAAAGCCGCCTCTTTTAGGAGCCACGGTACGGACGGATGCCGGCCTGGTGCAGGGTGTCCGCGCGAACAGATTGACCGTCTACAAAGGCATTCCCTTTGCGGCTCCCCCCGTCGAAGAGTTTCGCTGGCGAGAGCCACAACCCGTAAAGCCCTGGAGTGGCGTGCATGTGATGGACAGATTCGCGCCGGCGTGCATGCAGATCGGTGTCTCTATGCCCGGCGAAACACCACCGATCGTCAGTGAAGACTGCCTTTATCTCAACCTCTGGACGCCGGCCAAGAATGCAAGTGCGCGCCTTCCGGTCCTGGTCTGGATTTATGGCGGTGGCTTCACCAATGGTTCGGCCTCGATGCCGCTCTATTGGGGGGACCGTCTGGCGCGCAAGGGTGTGATCGTCGTCACATTGAGTTATAGGGTCGGGCCGTTTGGTTTTCTGGCGCACCCGGAACTCACGCGCGAGACGCCGCATCACACCTCCGGCAATTATGGATTACTCGACCAGATCGCTGCGCTCGAATGGGTGCAGCGCAATATCACGGCGTTCGGCGGCGATCCAGGATGTGTCACGATCGCCGGACAATCCGCCGGAGCGACGTCGGTCAGCCTTCTGATGGCCTCGCCCCTGGCCAGGGGACTATTTCAACGCGCGATCGCGCAGAGTGGCGGAATGTTCGAGCCGTTGCAGCTAGCGCCGAACTATTTGCTGGCGAATGCCGAGCGCGAAGGAGAAGCCTATGCCACGTCGCTGGGTGTGAATTCCGTCGCTGCGTTGCGCGCACTGCCGGCGAGCGATCTCCTCAAGGGCAAGGCGGGCGAGGTTTCGCATCCGGTGTTCGAGCCCTATGTGCTGCCCGACTCGCCTTACAACACGTTTGTCGCCGGCCTGCAGAACGACGTGCCGATCCTCATCGGATCGAATGACGATGAGGCACGCTCATGTATTGCCAATCTGGACACGATAAAGGCAGCGACATTCATGGACGACGTCGAAAAAGCATGGGGCTCCCTCCCGCCACAACTCCTTGCTGCCTATCCGTATGCCACCGACGAAGAAGCACGCCAGGCGCGCCTGGATTTCGAGCGTGACCTTCGCTTCGGTTGGGATATCTGGGCTTGGGCACGGCTGGAAGCCACAAAAGACCGAAACAGCGTCTACTACTACCATTTCACGCACCGACCGCCCTTTCCTGAAGGATCTGTCAAAGCGGGGTGGGGTGCAAGCCACTACGCCGAGTTGTGGTATATGTTCGATCATCTCGACCAGGAGACATGGCGCTGGAGTGCGGCGGACAGAAAACTTGCGGACACCATGTCGCGGTACTGGGTGAATTTTGCCAGGTCCGGAAATCCTAACGATCCCGGCCTTCCGCACTGGCCCAAGTTTACGTCCACGGATGCCCGTGTTCTCTATCTCGAGGATTCCATCCAGACGATGGGCGTTGCCAATTTGAAGACTTTGCAGGTCTTCGACACCGTGTATTCGCAAGTTCGCGGTGCGCCGTTTGGCGCCCAGCCGCAGCACTAAGTTCGGCTGCCTCTTCCTCGACATTTGGGAAAGCAGAGCACTTTGGCAAGGATTTCAATGCGTAGGCGGCTGTCGCCAAACACGGAGCGACCTCCTCAAAATGAAGTTGCGGGTAGGATATCCAAATGGGCCGAAAACGGAATGGCCCTGCGGCGCAGCAGGAAGTGGGAGGGGCGATGTCTAATCCGCTTCCGACGAATAGTGAAGGAGACCCCTATGTCTGAAAATAAAATACGCCGGAGCCGCCTCACCACCGAAGGCATCCAACGCGCCCCGAACCGCGCGATGCTGCGCGCCGTCGGCTTCAACGACAACGATTTCGACCGCCCGATGATCGGCGTCGCCGACCTCTTTAGCGACATCACCCCCTGCAACGCCCACCTGGACCGCCTGGCCCGCAAGGGGGTCGAAGGCATTCGCGCTGGAGGCGGCGTCCCGCAGACGTTCGGCGTGCCCACCGCTACCGACGGCATTATGATGGGCCATCAGGGCATGCGCTACAGCCTGGTCAGCCGCGAAGTCATTGCGGACAGCATCGAGGTGGTGGTCAGCGGCATGAACCACGATGGCCTGCTCGCCTTCGGCGGCTGCGATAAGAATATGCCGGGCTGCGTGATGGCGATGGCGCGCATCAATGTCCCCAGCATCTTTGTTTATGGCGGCAGCATTCTCCCCGGCCTCGATTCGAGCGGCGCGGTGGTGGACATCGCCTCCATCTTCGAGGCCGTCGGGCAGTACCAGGCGGGGATCGCGGACGCGAAGCGGGTCTACGACGTGGAGTGCAATGCGTGCCCCGGCGCGGGCGCCTGCGGCGGCATGTACACCGCCAATACCATGAGCTCCGCGATAGAGGCCCTGGGGATGTCACTTCCCTACAGCGCCTCCAACCCCGGCGTCTCCGCCGCCAAGGAGCGGGAGGCGTTCCTGGCGGGGCAGGCGCTGGTCCGCTGTATCGAGCGGAATATCCGCCCCCGCGACATCATCACCCGCAAGTCCCTGGAGAACGCCTACACGGTCGCATTGGCCCTCGGAGGCTCGACCAACGCGGTCCTCCACCTCATGGCGATTGCGCTGGAGGCCGAAGTCGAGTGGTCGCTGGAGGACTTCGACCGCATCGGCGATAAGGTCCCGCACCTCGCCGATATCAAGCCCGGCGGGCGCTTCGTCATGTTCGACCTGCATAAGGTCGGCGGCACCCCGGCGGTGATGCGGGCGCTCCTCGACGCCGGCATGCTGCACGGCGACTGCCTCACGGTGACGGGCGGAACGCTCGCCCAGAACCTGGAGAGCGTGCCTAGCATCTACTCTCGACCGCAGGTGGTGGTGAAGCCGCTGGACGCGCCCATGCACGGCTCCGGGCACATCGTAATCCTCCGGGGCAATCTCGCCCCGGAGGGCGGGGTGGCGAAGACGGCGGGCCTCAAGGTGCGCAAGCTCACCGGCCCCGCAAAGGTCTACGATGGCGAAGAGGCGTGCTTTGCGGCGGTGGAGCGGCGTGAGATCCAACCGGGCGATGTGGTGGTCATTCGGGGCGAGGGGCCGGTCGGCGGGCCGGGGATGCGCGAGATGCTCTCCGTCACTGCCGCGCTGGTGGGGCAGGGTCTCGGCGACAGCATCGGCCTGATTACCGACGGGCGGTTCTCCGGCGCGACCCACGGCCTGGTTGTCGGCCATATCGCGCCCGAAGCCTGGACCGGCGGCCCCATCGCCCTCCTCCAGGATGGCGATATCATCACCATCGACGCGGAATCGAAAGCACTGAACGTCGCGCTCTCCGATGACGAACTCGCCGTCCGGTGCACCGCCTGGACGCCGCCCGCCCCCCGCGAGAAGCGCGGCGTCCTCGCCAAGTACGCCAAAACCGTCCACTCCGCCTCCGAGGGCGCGGTCACCTTCTGACGAGGCGATGGTTCGCCGCAAAAAGGCACAAAAGACGCAAAAGGAGAGAGGATAGAGCACCCCCGCGCTCATTGTCTGAGCGCGGGGGCATTCTGTGCGAGGGTTGCCATGATCGCTATGCTATAATAGTTGCAAAGGATATCAACGCCCTACCTGGATACCTTGCGGCAGTGTGGAGGAACCGAAATGACCGCTCTCGACATCCGACCTGTTTGCGACCCCATACCCCGTCGGGTTTATGTCGCCGATAGCCCTATTGATTTTGCAACTTATGAGGAAAAGCCGGATGCATTCACGATCAGAAACAGCTCATCGAGGCGATAAAAGATGAATCCGCATAAGCGCTATGGCGCGCTCATGGTTCTATTGATTGCGGCCGCTTGCCTGCCGGGATGCGACGATCCGGAAGACAGAACGCCGGAACTGCCCAAGACGCCCCCACCGGTGATCTCTGCGCTGGATCACCCCAAGTTTGTGGAAGATTTCACCGTAAGTGGTACGAACCACGCCGCAGGGTCGGATACCACCGAAGTGACCCTTGCGAGCAACTCCACGCAGAGGATGCCTCTCACTATTCGCCCGGAACGCATTCAGATTATCAATAAAAAGCCTCGATGGTTCTTCCGCATCGAAAACAGCAGCTTCAGCCAGTGGGATGGAACCATCCGGATTTTTCTGCTTTCGCACGGCGAAATCGTGGATCATGAGGATGTGAAGCCCAACAAGCCGATGGAATCCTCCGATGTGGCCCCGACCGGTTATGGGGTCACCGCATCCATGGATTCCCCTTTTACCCCAACCGCGCTGCATGGTACCGTGGATCAGTACGGCTGGGCGTATGACACCAAGTATACCGCTTCGCAGCCTGCCTCTTCGCCCGGCACGGCGCGCACGCCATAGTCACGTTCGCTGGACATATTGCCTGTCTGTCGTCACATTCAAATTACTCCTCTCCGGTCCGGCCTGGAGAATTACTCTAAGCGGGACAGGGAGATAGCCGGGCTATCCTGGCCTTCGATAACCATGGCCGCGGCAAAGCCAGGGCCGACTTCGAGCGCGTGGAGTGTCCATCGGCCGCGGTCTGCGGGGTCGAAGGCGGTGCTCAGCAGCGCGGCGGGGGCATCCGGGGTGAGGGAGACCTCGAACTTATCCAGCCCGAACGGGATCCCGTCGCCGCGTGCCTTGAGGTAAGCCTCCTTGCGTGTCCAGCAGGCGAAGAAGGCGGTCAGGCGCTGCGCTTCAGGCAGCGCGAGCAGCGTGGAGGCTTCGTTCGGGGCGAAGAAGTGCGCTGCCAGCGTTTCGATCTCGATGTTGGCGCGCATGTACTCTATATCCACCCCCAGATGACGGCCTCGGGCGAAGGCGTAGAGCGCCCTGTCCTCGGAATGGGCCAGATTGAACCGCAGGTCGTCGGGATTGCACTCCGGGGCCAGTTCGGGTTTGCCATGCGGCCCGGTGAGCAGGCGGACCCTTTCGGGGGGTATGCCGAGATATGCGCCAAGCTGTTGCCGCAACTGTCCCCGTCCCGCAATATACCGATCTCGGTGCAGGGCCTGATGAAACCGGGCTGCCTTGATCCGCTCCTCGTCCGTAAGCGTCCTGTGGAGCGCCTCGATCCTGGGGGCGGGCAGATCCAGGGCAGCCTGAACCACGCGAACCTCACTCCTATCCATGCTTCTCATGATCTCCTCTCGAGTCTGGCCTTACTGTGCGCTTCACGCTTTGATGGAGCCGGCGGTGATGCCCTGAATAAAGGGGCGCATCCCCAGAGCGAAGAGCAGCAGCAGCGGCAGGCTGCCCAGCGCGTACCCGGCCAGGGTCGGGCCATAGTCCAGATTGTACTCTCCGGCGAACTTGGTGACGCCGACCGTGAAGGTCTGGATGCTATTGTCGGTGACGGCGACCAGGGGCCAGATATAGTCGTTGTAGACGCCCAGCGCCGTGGTGATGGCGACGGCGGCCAGGATGGGCTTGGAGAGCGGAAGGGCGATCCGGCGGTAGATGTCGAACTCCCCGGCCCCATCCAGACGGGCGGCCTCGAACATCTCCTCCGGCAATCCCTGAAAGAAGCCCCGGCAGAGCAGAATGCCCAATATCTGCCCGCCCGAAATATAGGGCAAGATCAATGCCCCCCGTGTGTTGAGCAGCGCAAACGGCCCGAAGATGATCCCGCCGATATGCACCTCCGGAATAGCGATCGCTTTCACCAGTGCAAACGTCGGGATGAGCGTCAGGACGCCGGGGATCATCATGAGGGCGAGAATGAGATAGTAGAGCGCCTCACGTCCCGGAAAGCGGTGGCGGGCGAAGGTATAACCCGCCATCGAGGAGAGAACCAGCACTCCCAAAACAGTCAGAAAGGCAATCAGCAGCGTATTGGAGATATAGCCGTTCAGAGCGCTCCAGGCCTGACCGTAGAAATCCCAGCGGGGCGGCGAGGGCAACTCCCAGAAGTGCGCAAAGATCTGGGCGTTGCTCTTGAGCGACATCACCAGCATCATGCCGAACGGCATCAGCGCCAGCGCCAGCAGCACCAGCAGCCCCCCGATCAGTGCCGTCTGCCCCACCGATCTTTGAGTTTTACCCTCGCCTCTCCTCACTGCCACCCTTATCCTCCTGCCAACAACCCACCCATTTGAACCACCCGCCTGCGGCTATCCCAGTTCTACCGCCGAGCGGGCGAAGCGCATGTTGGCGACGGTGAACGCCAGGATCGTCAGAAAGAGCACAAAGCCGATGGCGGAGGCGTAGCCGTAGTGCCCGAAGCGGAACGCCTCGTAGTACATGTGCAGGGCGGGAACATGCGTCGCCAGGCCCGGCCCGCCGCCGGTCAGGACCAGCAGGCTGCCGAAATCCTGGAGCGTGCCGATGATGGTGAGCGCCGCCAGAAGGCGCATCTGCCCCCGGAGGAGCGGGAGGTCTACGTTCCAGATGCGTTTCCAACCGGACGCGCCGTCCACGGCGCAGGAGTCGAGGACGTCCTGGGGAATGGCGATCAGCCCGGCTAAGTAGATGAGCAGCGCCAGTCCGCTGATCCAGGGGAAGCCGACCCCGATGACGGCGGGCAGCGCAGTATGCCAGTCGCCCAGCCAGGCGCGGGTCAGCCCCTTGAGGCCGAGCGCGGTCAGGGCGTTGTTGAGCAGGCCGATGTTCGGATCGTAGATAAAGCCCCAGAGCAGCACTCCGACCATACCGGGGACGACCATGGGGATGAGCAGCGTGGTGCGGAGGGCGTACTGCAGGCGCTTCGAGCGGAGATGGAACAGCATCTCCGCGACGATCAGCGGGACGACCAGGGTCTTGATGAGATTGGCGATGAGGAGGATCACCTGGTTGACGATGCTGAGGCGCAGGAACTCATCCCCCGCCATCTGCCGGAAGTTGTCCAGCCCGATCCAGTGCGCCGTGCCGCCGGTCTCCCATTCGGTGAAGGCGTGGTAGAGGCCGGAGAGGGCGGGCAGGTAGTTAAAGACCGCCAGGAAGAGGAAGGTCGGCAGCAGAAAGAGGTAGGAGGCACGATGCCGCCAGAGGGCCGCGAGGATCATGGTTTCGGCGGGTCCTTTGTTCGGGGGTCCAGGTCGTAGTTCATCTGCCGCGCGACGCGCGGCACGGCCTCCTCCATCACCTGCTGGTAGTGCGCCAGGCAGTCGTCCACGGAGATGCGGCCATCCAGGTAGCGCTGCGCCCAGACGGTCCACTTCCAGACCGATTCCTGTTCGTCCGCCAGGCCGCGAAAGCTCAGCTTCTCAAAGCCGCGATGCTCGAAGGCGGAGAAGCGGCGCGCCATCTGCTCCGGCAGTTGCGCGCCGGGGATGAGCATGGGGCCATTGATGGGCTGCCGCGCCCTCACCGCCTGCGCCACCAGGGTCTGTGTGGCGTGCGGGGTGGTCAGGTACATCAGAAAATCTACAGTGCGTTGAGTCTGCTCATCGCTCTTCTTCACGATGCCGAACACCACGCCTGCGCCGCCCACGCCCCGGAACGGCGGGATGTGGAAGGCCGACTGCGTCATGGGCGGGATGGGAAACAGGTCCCAATCGAAGCGGTCCTGCGGGTAGAGGTCGTCCATGTCTCGCGCCAGGGTCGCGATGGTGGTCGAGGTGTTGATCATCATGGCGGCCTTCTGCGTCAGGAAGAGCTGATAGGCGGAGTTGGCGCTGGTCCCGTTGAATCCAGGCTGCCAGTACTGCGCGAACTCGGCGATCTTCCGGTAGGCTTCGCGGAAGCGGGGGCTATCCATGCGAAACTGCCGGTCGCGGACGGCCAGCAGCAGGCGCTCCGGATTGACCACCACCGTGGCGTCGTTGTATGGATCGTTACCATTCAGGTGGAAGTCTGCGTTCTTGCGGGGATCGTAGTCCCAGTCGCCGGGCCGCGCCATCACCTGCGGCACGGCATCGCGCATATAGGCGTCGGTGAAGAAGCGGAAGATCCAGCCCACGGCGCCCGACCAGTAGGAATCGGTGTCGCCCGGCACGGCAAAAGGAATGTAGCCCGCCGCCTTGACCTTCTGCGCCGTCGCCAGCATCTCCTCCCAGGTATGGGGCGGTTGGAGGCCCAGGCGGGCGAAGAGGCCCTTATTATAGAAGAAAGCGACCTCGATGAAGTCCAGCGGGATGGTGGCGACATCGCCGCCGGACTTGTACTTCTCCAGGAACTGGGCGTCCAGATTGTCGCGCCAGGGCTTACCGGTGTAGGGATTTTGCGCGCTGATGAAGGGCGTCAGATTGACCAGCAGGCCCCGCTCATAGTAGCCGTTGGTGTAGTTGATGTTGTAGATATCGGGCGCGGCGTCGGACTTGCTCTCGATCTGGGTGCGCAGCCAGGTCTCATACCCATTCACCGGCTGGATCTGCACTGTCACGGAGACGCCGGGATGGAGCCGCTCATACTCCTGAGCCAGTTGCATCAACCCTTCCCGGTAGTTCGCACTCACCGTGCTCAGCACGATATGGGCCTTCCCACTAGCAGGCGACTGCGCCCGCAGGTTGCCATCCCCGCCTACAAGCACAATGATAAACAGGAACGTCAGCAAGGCGAACAGTCTGCCCAACGGGGGAACAGGGTCGTTCCGTTTCTTTTTCCTGGTTTGCATAATCATCAGGCATCATTCCAAATTTGTGAGTTAATGACTGGCTTTTAGCAATCTCCTGATTATGGTCACCTCGACTTAAAAGCCCTCACATTCAACAAGGTGGGGAACGTGTTCTTCATTCATATAGTCGAACTGTCTCTAAATACCGGGCCATCAAATCTACGTAAGGATCATCGTATTGATCCGATATTACAGAGATAAACAGGCACTACCTAATTAGATATCTGATACCAATTCTGCATGGTCTAACTGCGTGTTCAATTCCTTGGTTACAATTTCAGCGCATTGCCTTGCTAGAACGGAAGTGGATATATCCCACCGTGGTGCGGCTTCGGCAGCAAAATTGTATAGAGTTTGAATTGTGCGTTCATCTCCGATCTTTTGAAGGGCCGAGGCATAAGCCCATTTGCCTGATTTGGTAGACGGATCCCGAAGGCGTCCCACCAGTTCAAGAGCAGCTTTTCTATTCTCCAGCCCACTATTCACTTGGCGAATCATTTTTCGTACTCGTCCATCTTCGTGAATTTCTAGATCATGCCGAAGATCATCAGCCCAGCGCTTGTCGAACCAAAGTAGTGCTTCTGCTACTCGAACAATTTGACTTACACTTCCTGAAAGCAATTCTTTAAGAGCGGTCTCAACGGCCTGTCCAGGGCAGCAAGAGAGCGCATAGGCAGCAGCACGCCTTACTTTATACTTATCATCTTGTAATAATCGGCGCAAACCGGATACTGCCTCTGATAACCGTGTAAAACCGAGTGCTTCAGCCATTGATTGCCTGCTCTGCTCAGACCAACCGATATATTCTATCTCGTTTGCGACTTTGCAAAGTTCATGAGGTGATAGGATGGCAAGTATAGCAGGAGCCTCCTGATCATCATTCGCCGTAAAACCAGAATGTTTTTCTCTACGGAGAAAGTTGCATAAAGCCTCGCTTGCGCCTTGAACGGAATGTCCTTGACTGTGGCGTTGAAGAATTGCCCGCATCGCCTTATACCGTAGGATATAATTCACAGAGTTTATCTGTTCAACCAGGTAATGGTCGATTTGCTGAGACAACAGATCATCAACTATATAGTTAGTGAGGTGTTCGATTGCACCTTGTCCACTTTCACTTTGCAAAGAGGATAATCCTAGAAGGCGTTTTGCCGTTTGTTCGCAACCGAGGCAACAAAGCGCTTCCTCACAGGCTCCTCGAAGGGTATCATCGGACTCCTGAACTACGTCTTGCAACGGTTTAATCGCCTCCTGATACCCCCATCGCCCGAAGGCCTGCGCGGCATGATATCGAACATCATCATTAGCCGAATTCAGGAAAATATCAAGTAACTGTGGAGCAAGTTCTGTAGCACCCAAGATGCTGAGTGCATAGGTTGCATGAGCTTGCACTCGACTTGATACATCTTGATCGGTCACGAGAGCCAGTAACCCGATCGGATCACGATCTTCCGGTCTTATCAGCGGCATGGCGTGAGGTATATCCAGAGGTAACGGTTCGTAATAGCGCAACATATTTAGCAGGGCGTCAAATGCCTGTCTACCACCAATGGTACCGATCGCTTTTGCGATCTCCGATATAAGAGTGTGTTTCTGGTTCTTAAGATCTTTATTTGTCGTGCGAAGAGCGATCTCAGTTTCAATGAGGGAAACCAATATCTCTTCATCGCCAAGAACCCCAATGTCTCTTATGATCTTCTCCAAAAAGAAGATATCCTCTTCCAATGGCAAAACTTGCAGCCAGACTGTTTTGAGAAGTTCGCTTTGAATAGCGATCAATAAATTGTTGCTGAATTCGCGTGACTCGCGTTCTGCCGTTTCACAGTAAAGGAATTTACTTTTTTCGTTTACCAGCAGATGGTTACATATCTCTTCCAGGTCTTGAGTGAGTTGAGGCTGTGAATCGCCCAAATTCAATAAGGTGTCTACTACTTTGGTGGTGCTCCAGTCCGAGATGAAGCTGAAAATCCTGTAAAGACGATTGGCTGCACTGGCGTTGTTTACTTCGGATGAGATTTGTGATTTAGTTTCTTTCCATTCTGAAAAGTCGTTCACCAGACTGCGAAGCAAAGCGATCATACTGGATGGAGTATGAATCGATGCGAGGTATTTCAAAGCATCCGAGCGGCTTATAGGGCCATTGTTTTGCACTGATTCATCCAGTATATTCAATGCTTTTTCGGTTGCTTCGGTTCGAGCAATGGCAGAAAAGATTTGCTTGTGTATGTGCGGAGATTGTCCATTTGATTGCCTGAGCACTCTTTCCGCAAGCGCCCAGTACTTATCATTATCAATATCTATCAACTTGCCGAGCGTCCAGGCTTTCAAATAGATGCCCCAACTTGTTGTCGGTGAGGCGCGTTCGATTATTGCTGACAGACGATCCGCATCTTCGATATGTCCATATTCCGCAATTGCAGCAGCAAGAGTTACTTGGGTGTCTGGATCTTCGGTTTCATTTAAGGTTGTTCTCAAAACAGGCAAAGAGGATTGATGAGCCACTTCCATAATCGCATGGATGCAACGTAAACGTACATAGGGACGTGGGTCAGTAGTATGCTGCTCTAATAATGCCAGAAGATTCCGATGCCCCTCATCCATACCAATATAGGTACTCTTTGCTAAGATGCTTGGTATCTGCTCACTCCATCTATTGTCTGGATCTTCAGAAATCTCTATCAACTGGCGAACAATATTCATATCTCCGACAGCAATTTGAGGATGCCCATTGATGGCGGCAAGTACACACTCTCTTACCTGCAGGGTTGGATTATTGAGCAGATCCACAAATGCCTTCCGGATAGTAGCAGTATTAATTATTGCCAGGCAGTTAGCCGCAACTTGTCCGATGGTTGAATCTTTTTTCGCAACAAGCCGCTCCAATATACGAGAAGACGGATCAGATACAAATAAAACGAACAATTCTGTATTTGTAGAGTCGAAATTGCTGATAATGCTTTGAAGAAGAGGTTCTACTCGGTTGTCATCACGAAGGCAGAGGGTTTGGACGAGAAAGGCAAGCGCATAAAAGAGCGGATCAAACCGATTATTAAACATCTCGGCTATGATTGCCTGCAACCATAGATCCCATGAGAATTGAGCGGCTTGATCTGCCGAAGGCAATTCTGCTTCCAAGGTTTTACTTAATATAAACTCCAGCAGTAAATCGGGGCCAAAGCTAATACGGATCGATTCTAAGCTGTTATCACTATTTGTCTCGCGTATAATGCCAAGCCGAACAGCCTCATAACTCGGGGATTGGAAAGAGAGGCTTCCCCATTTCATTTCAATTGGGAACGTCTCTGACATCAGAGATGCCAAACTCATCGCATTATCAGCATCGTGCTGTTCACGTATCTTTCGAGCTAATTGTTGGAGAGAAGCTTCCAAAAGTTGTTTCCGCTGTTTTGTCAGTTGCTCCCATTTTGTAAGCCTGCCTTGCCAGAAAATATCGTACATTTGAGTCGCATATACTCCTGATTGAAGAGGATTATTTCGTGCGGGTTCGTCCAGTTTGAAATAGGTGTTTAGGAGTGAAGGATGGGCTAGAGAAACGGACAGTGGAGCTGGATGAGGTTCTACAGTAACAGAAAGACTATTGAGTCTCAGACCCTCTTTGAGTTCATCTTTATCTAGCAGTTTGAGTTCAGAAGATGGCAGAAATGCATTGTCATCCTCCGTATTGGTTCTCTCAAGAGGTGGGAAGCAATACATTCTAAATGGCTCAAAGATATCTTTGAATCGCTCCCATTCCGAGGATTTACAACTAATCACTAAATTGATCGGTTTTCGCCCAATACAATCCAAAACGGGCTGTAACTTAACTCTGAGTCTCTCTTCATCACTTACTTCGTCTATAGCATCTAAGAATAGTAGAATCACTGTTTGTTTACTCGGCGGCATCTCGTATAAACGTTGAATAAGACCCGAAGTATTGAGCATAGACACTCCTTCATGTCCCATCTCTTGACATATTCGTTCACCAATCTTATTCCAGTCGAAAAGAATACACGTTTCAAAATACGTCGGAATACTCTCTGCTTCCCGCCTTGCCCATTCCGCCAATTGTCGTGACTTACCATAGCGCGGTGGCCCGGATAAAATGAAAATACGGCTTGCAGTACTTTTGAGGAACCGGTCGAATGATTCATCGGCTGCATATCTTGGAGCGGGTTGAGGAATGTCGGCGTTTGTCACAAATGAATTGTAGCGATTTTGAACAAGTGCCTTGCATGCCTGGAGCATATTGTCTCGACTATATCGTTTGCCCATGATTCCGACACCTCTCAAAAATGCGTACCCGCTCGTTTTAGTCTTTGCTGGTTGAATAGCAAGTTTCCATGCTGTTGCAATTAACTGATCGATAAGACTGTCTATTTCCTCCGTTGGTGCATATCCACGAATCCGGTCATAAACTCGTTCTTTAAGATGGTCTAAAGAGCGACTGGTAAGTACTGAGAAACCGGCCAAGAAACGGCAAATATCAGCCAGAGAATAGAGAGCGTCTTGAGTTTCTCTACTCTTTTCATTTTCGTTTTGGCTATCCGCTCGTTTCCTGAAAGATTGAAAATAAGTCAGCTTTTCTGGCAATTCACGCGCTCGACATTTCAGCGCCTGATTGTCCCATAGAAAAGATCTCGGAAAATTCACTATCAGCCCGTTATCATCAGCAGAGGCTAACAGACTTTTCCAGGCAGCATTATTGGCATCTGAAGGCAGTTCTTTTGAAATCTGGCTCATCCATTCGCAGACTTCCTTGAAATCAGTGCAATCGTCGTTCAAGTCGACATCGGTAACCAGCGTATATTTGTAGCCTTTAGATACTTCGCCACGTTGAATAGGAAGTTTCCAAATTACCTCCTTAAAAAGTTCAGCTATTGTCCAATGAGATTTGGCTTGAGGATGTGCTTTGGCTTGAACATACTCTACACTCCCATTCGAATGGTATAAATCAATATCTGACTCCCCCTCCAAAACGATTTCAACAGCCACCCCATCTTGACGTATTGCCCTTTCAACTAGAGCCGACTCAGGATGAGCCTCAGAGAGGCTGCCGCCATTATCGAGAGATACTTTTAATTCGACGGAGATGTCAGCGATCGCACCATCCAATGCTGCTACGAGGGATAGAAATAGTTGGTAAATGAAACCGTATAGACTTGCAGATCCGCCTGACATTGCTACTATCCTTGGTCGCTCTAAACGTTGGAGCCATCTGGTTTGGACTGCTCTTCGAGCATAGCCTCCAATTCGGCGAGCGCTTCCAGATCTTTCGGACGCCCAACCGCCCGCTTGACGAAGATCAGGCGTTCCAGACCGAGGCACTGGCACTGCACGCCGAAAACCTCCAGCATCATACTATGAGGCAACAGATCTTCGTACCCACCCCCTGCTGTAATCTCGCCCAACAGATCAATTTCACCCAAAGTTGTCGTCAGTGTAAAGTTCAGCCCGTTCCAGATCGTTTGTCCCTCAAAATGAAAGGGCAAACCTGGCGGCATTCCGCGCAGATAGGGATTATGAGGAGCAAGTGCAGCAGCCAGACGGCTTGCATTCTCAGGGGTACGTCGGTATACAATATCGAGGTCGAGCGTCAACCTGCTCGCTCCGTGAGCGGTCGCAGCAGCCCCACCAATGATAACGTATTCGACCTTGCCTGCGGTCAGTGCTTGTAGCAGGGCGCGGAAGTCCGTCATTGCTTTTTCCGTGCCTCGCGTCCGGCACGTTGGAGTTCTTCTGCGAAGCGTTGCAATTCCATCAATCGCTCGAAACGCTCTTCCACCGTGCGCTTCATATTTTCGCGAATGAGGGTTCGGTCTATATCTTTCTTGTAGGCTTCTATGACCGGATCAGGCGGAAACGGAAACGTTCGTGTTGTCATGCGCATGTATCCTCTCGTCCGACGACAAGGTAAAGCGTGCAGACATCCTGTGTAGCGGCATTGAAACTGTCCTGCCACATGGTTCTGACAGATCAGTCAGCGAATACATCGACAACTGGAATGCTTAATTCGGAGAATTTCAGCGAGACAACAATTTCGTCGATGTTATATATTGCCACGCTCTGAATTCCTTCTGTTGTAAGCTGCAGCACCTCGACGCTCTGCGTGTTCATTCGGACGATCCAGCACTCCAGCACATTTACTTTGCAGTAATCAGCGAGTTTATCCGTCAGAACCTGGGCGGTATCGCTGGGTGAGAGAACCTCGACTACCAACTCCGGTGCAGGATTTAAGGGAGCCGGATCATCGGCAGGAGGATTCTGGGCAAGACGCTCCTGGCTCATAAACAGCACATCCGGCTGACGAATACGCAGGGGGATCTCGGTTATCAAGACATCACAGGGGGGCTGGAAGGTACGTCCGTGCTTACGGGTGCGCTGATACTGGCGAAATCGCTCGTAGAGGTTGCCCGCGATATCCTGATGCCGCCTTGTCGGATTGGTCACGGTCCGCACTCCATCCACAATCTCATAACGACGGTTGATCTCTCCTTCAGCCATATACTGCTCATAGGTGAGCAGTTTTGGTAACACGGATTGTACTGCGACAGCCATTGCCTCGCTCCCTCTTACGCGTCCATAACTCTTACGCCCCTATGGAGCGGCAACTGCTTCTGCCTAGCCCGCTATCGCCCGCAACGTAATAAAGGCAACGCGTACTCGGCCTCGCATCATAGGCATTATACCATGCTGCACTCTCCTCATTCCAGAAGGATTCGACGGACGTAAGGTATACTGAACTAATAGAGGGTATGAACGCCTGCAAAAATTTCCGCTTCTATCGTCGGCGTAGGAGTAGACGAGGAAAGGAGGGAAAAGCCGATGCCTGGCCCGTTTCCAGGAATGGATCCCTGGTTGGAAAATCCTGATCTGTGGCCCGATGTGCATTTAGGGCTGATTGCCGGTATGCGCGCTATCCTCAATCAGCTTCTGCCTCCCGGATATATCGCCAGATCCGAAGAGCGCTGCCGTATTCTTCCGATAGGACCCAGCATGTATCCGGATGTATTTCTTATTGACAGGCCGTTGGCTCCCGGCGTCACGGTTTCCAGTGGAAACGCCGTAATGACGCCGCCCCACGATCTTCCGCGCCTGATCGAAGAGAGCCCGCAGGAACCAAAAGAACACTATCTGGACATTCTTCACGTCGCGACCGGATACCGTGTCGTTACGACCATCGAGGTGCTCAGCCCAACCAACAAAGATCCCAATAGTGGAGGCCGACAGGACTATCTGAAAAAGCAGCGGGAAATCCTGGCAAGCGAAACCCATCTTATCGAGATAGACCTGCTGCGGGCAGGGCAGCATACGGTCGCTGCTCCTCGCAAGGTTTCCACTCCCGACGATCCCTGGGACTATACCATCTGTTTGCATCGGGGAGGGGATGGCAAGCGTTATGCCGTTTGGGCGGTTCCTTTGAGGCAGCGCCTTCCGCGTATTGTTATTCCCCTGGATGCTGGCGTTCCTGAGATCGTTCTGGATCTCCAGGCCATCTTTGATCGGAGTTACGACGAGGGAGGCTATTCCCGCCTGATGGATTACCGAGGGAACCCCGTGCCGCCACTCCCTGCGTCGGATGCCGCCTGGGCCGATGCCCTCCTGCGAGAGCGCGGCCTGCGCGAATGAACCCGCAATCCTTTGCTTATTCCCAGTAGGGTGTGATCCAGGCGGGGTCCACTTCCAGGCCGAAGCCGGGCGCGTCATTTGGGGTAAGCCAACCCTCTATCGGCAGGGATTGGCCGGGAGTGCGCCAGCCGTGATCCAGGGGAACGCCGGGATCGGAACCGACGAAGAACTCGCACCAGGGCACACCGGGCATGGCGAAACTGAAGTGCTGGCCGAAGACCGTGTTCCCTCCGGCATGGAGAATGACCGCTACCCCTGCGGCATCAGCAGCATCCACGATCTTACGGCAGGCCGTCACGCCGCCGCACCAATTGATGTCCGGCTGGAGGATGTCGGCCACATGGTGCGATGCGGCCCACTGGAAGGGAATGTGGGTATACCAGTGCTCTCCGGTCGCCAGCGTTTGCCAGGGCAGGCGCTCACGCAGCACAAGATGCCCGTCCATGTCCTCCGGGATCAGGCACTCCTCCATCCACTTGAGGCGATAGGGGCGGAGCGCTTCGGCGAGACGCACGGTATACTCGACGTCGAAGGCCATCCAGCAGTCGAGCATCAGTTCGGCATCCGGACCGATAGTCTCCCTCGCCTGCGCCACAAACTCTGCGTTCTTTTTGATGCCGTCCAGGCCGTCGGCGGGACCATAGGGGCAGGCCAGCTTAAAGGCATCAAAGCCCAACTCATGGTACCATTCCACGTCATTGCCGGTTGCGTAGCAGAAGATCCGCTCCTTCTGCAATCCGCCCAGCAGGGCGTAGACCGGCTGCTGAAGCAGTTTGCCCCGCGCATCCCAGAGCGCCAGGTCAATGGCGCTGACGGCATACGAAGCCAGGCCGGTCGAGCCGTAGGGCTTGGTGAGGCGAAACAGCATGTCAGCCAGCTTTTCGCCCGCCATAATGTCCTCGCCGACAAGCAGGGGGCCGAGATGGTCGTCAATGACGGCGGCCACCGCGCGCCCATGCGAGGTCTGCCCCAATCCCCAGGTCCCGTCTTCCAGGGTCACCCGGCACCAGACCTCGCCCCACTTCGGCAGCCAGAGGCTGCGATGGCGCTTGTAAGCCGGATAGCGGGACATCGGGTTGGCGACCTCGGCGTCCTGCGCCCAGGATTTACTCCGCCCTACCGGTCTCTCTCCCCTACCGGGAAACTGGATACGCACCGCGCGCACATCCGTAATTTTCATTGCATTGTCCTCATTGACATCAGTCAGGAATACAACTCCTCGACTGCCACGGGGCGGCCCTCCGTGCTTGCTGAACGGTACGCGGCGTCGAGGAGTTCTACCGCGTGCCAGCCGACCTCCGCCGGGGATTGCGAGCTTTCCAGCCCTCGCGCGGCCCGGACCAGGTTGCGGACGGGCGCAAAGCGCAGATCCGGTTCTTCGGCGGGCGGCAACGCCTCCCGTTCGCCATGGGCCGTCTTGATGAAAGTGGTCCCAGCAAACACATCCATCTCCACGGTGCCGTTGGTACAGCCGATATGAAGCCGGCTCTGGGGTAGAAAGGCGTTGCTGGTGCCGCTGACCGTGCCCAGAGCGCCGCCTGCGAACTCGACTATCATGACATCCACCAGGTCGAGCGGTAGGCCGTGGTTCGCCATCCGCGCCTGCACACGGCTTATCCGCAGGCCGGAGACAAAGAAGAGCAGCCCGGCGGCGTGCGTCATCTGCAGGTGCCCATGCCCGCCTCCGGAGTGCTCCTTCTTGCTGTAGACATCGCCCGGACCATGGACCGGATAGCTGCCGGGCTGCTCCGAGCGGTCCCGCCCGCCGATCAGGTCGGTGTTATAGGAGTTGAAGACACACTGCACAAGCTGAAGGGGGCCGAGTTCGCCGGAAGCGATCCGGTCGCGCGCCTGCCGGGCGTGGGCCATGTAGTTCCATGGGTAGCCGATAATCAGGGCGCATCCCCGCTCCGCTGCCAACTCTGTCAGTGCGCGGGCGTCTGCAGCCAGCAGGGTCATCGGCTTCTCGATCAGGACATGCGCCCCCGCCTCCAGGCAGTCCCATGCCACGTCGAAGTGCGTGGCATGGGTGGTCGCTACCACAACCGCATCCGGTTTCTCGGCAGCGAGCAGAGCGCGATGATCCGTATAGGTGCGCTCCACACCATACGCCTTTGCCGCCGCCTGCGCACGCTCCGGGTTGACATCGCAGAGCGCCACGAGATCCACGCCCGGATCGTCGCGCAACGCAGGAATATGAGTCGCAGTTGCCCACCATCCCGTACCGACCACTGCCACCCGAACGCGCTCCGTCATCCCTGAACCTCTCCTGATAGGCGCCCCATCGCACGCCTCCCCTAAGCTGACCGCGCCTGGAACCAGGCGTCGAAGTCGGCGCGCATCTCGTCGCTCCAGGCGGTATCCACCTGCCCCGAAGTGTATTTCCCCTCCCGAATGCGCATCTGGCCCCAGATATCCTGCATCCGCACCCTCTCAGAGGTCTCCACCACCTCCTGCACCAGGTGCGGCGGAATGAAGACGATCCCGGAGACGGAGCCCAGCACCACATCGCCGGGCAACACCGTGGCGTTGCCGATCAGGATCGGGCCGTTCAAGGTAGAAAGAGTGACATCGCGAATCCCGGAGGCGTCCACTCCCCGCACGAAGACAGAGAAATCGGGGATCTCCTGCACCCTTAACAGATCGCGTATCCCCCCATGGATCACCATGCCGGTCTTCGTCTTATTGGCAATCGCAGTGCCCAGGTTATCTCCAGCAAACGTGCCCTCCTTGATCTTGCCGAACAGGTCCACCACCAGGACATCGTTCTCCACCAGCGTATCGATCACAAAGGCGTTGTGCAGCCCGACGCTGCCCTGCGCCTTCCCCCACTCCTCGACCACCTCATGCAGGTCGGGTCGCGTATGGACGAACGCCGCCGTCACCGCCCGGCCCACCAGCGTCCGCTCCGGATGCACGTTCAGCCAGTTGCCCTCATACTGGTAGTTGTAGCCATGCTTGCGCATCACGCCCCAGGCCTCCTCGACCGTGACCTCCTTCATGCGCTGCAGCAGGTCGTCCGGCACACGCGGACGGCCATCGGGAAAACGGTCGAACGGGTTCTGACGGGTGATCGCCAGAATATCCTCACGCCGGTTCAGCATCATCGCCACTCCTTTCGCTCAGCTCCAGAGGCGGTCCCCTGAGCGCTCGTTGTCCCACTCCGGGGTCGGTTCAAAGAAGCCGGGTTCGCCCAGGTGCTCCTGAACCGCCGCCTCGTTCAGGGTGATGCCCAGGCCGGGCTTATCCGGGACGGTGATAAAGCCCCGGTTGACGATGGGCTTCTCGATGCCCTCCACCAGGTCGTCCCACCAGGGAATGTCTACCGAATGGTTCTCCAGCACCAGGAAGTTCTCGGTAGCGGCGGCGCAGTGGACGTTCGCTATGCAGGAGACGGGCGTGCCGGCAAAGTGCATCGCCATCGAGACGCCGTACTCCTGCGCGGCGTCGCCGATCTTTTTGGTCTCCAGGATACCGCCGGAGGTCGCCAGGTCGGGATGGATAATGTCTACGGCATGGTGGCGGCAGAGTTCGACAAAGCCCTCCTTGAGGTAGATGTCCTCTCCGGTGCAGGTGGGTAGGTGGACGGCGTCCGTGATGCGCTTCCACAGGTCGGTGTGCTGCCAGGGGATCAGGTCCTCCAGCCAGGCCAGGTTGTAGGGTTCGAGCGCTTTGCCGAGCCGGATGCAGGAGTTCACCCCGATATGCCCGAAGTGGTCGGTGGCCAGGGGAATCTCGTCCCCGACGAGGCGGCGGATCTCCGCGACGTACTCGACCATCGCGCCGATGCCCCGCTCGGTGAGTTCCATGCCGGTAAACATGTGCTGCGTGCGATGGACGTCCGCTACGCTCAGCCCCGGCGGCAGCATCAGGGCGTTCCCCGGCGAGTGGAGCGTATTCTGCTTCCGGTTGGCACGCATAAAGTCCATCTTCAAAAAAGTGAACCCCTGCGCCACTCGCTCCTGCAGTCGCTGGCCGGTCTCGGCGGGGTCGTCGGAGAGGTCGGTATCGGCATAGATACGGATCTTATCCCGAAACTTGCCGCCCAGCAGTTGGTAGACCGGCACGCCATAATACTTGCCGACGATGTCCCAGAGGGCCATCTCCACGGCGCAGACGCCCCCGCCCTGGCGGGCGTGGTAACCGAACTGCTTGATCTTGCGGAACAGACGGTCCACATCGCGGGGGTCTTCGCCCAGCAGGCGGCTCTTGAGCATCAGGGCGTAGGTCTTGCTGGCCCCATCCCGGACTTCGCCGAGGCCATAGATTCCCTGGTTGGTGTCGATGCGGATCAGCGGGCAGGTCATGGGGGCGCGGGCGACGACGGCCACGCGGAGGTCGGTGATCTTCAAGCCGGAAGGCATGTGCGGACGCTCTCCTTATTTGTTAAGGCTTTGATGAATGGTTTTCCGGGGCGCTTGTGTTTCGCCAATTCAGTGCCTTGAATGCTGACGGATGGAAAGTCTGGCTGATATATTTCGCATGCCCGTCCGCAAAGGCATAATAGGATCCATCCATGTGCCTCTTTGCTATGGGTATGGTGATGCCATCGCCTGTCGCATTGAAGTCGTTGACTTCCCCTTCGTAAAGCATCGGGGTCACGCTTGGCTCAACCAATTGTTCCAAGCGCAGACGATCCAAATTCACATTGAATACAAATGCATAAGGAGAATGAGCCTCCGGACAGCGAAATACCTGGGGTATCTCCCTGGGCTTGATATGCAGAGACGTAGCGTCGGCCCAATGTTTCGCGGGCGGAAATGTCATGTCCCAATCTGCGGAATACTGTAAGAGCGCCTGGGATATCGCACGAATATTTTTTTCACAGGTCCGTTCATGTGCCCTGTATCTGGCAGACGCAAATCCAACCAGCATCTCCACTGTAAACGGAATGATCAACACACAGCAGCCCGTCAGGCAAGTGATGTTTCTGATTGGTCCTGAGAATCTTGGAAGTCTCATTTTCCCTCTGCGTTTCTGCGGGATGCGAACAACGGACGTAGGGCAGGGGCTCTATCCCCTGCCGATAGCCTCTCGGTTCCGTAAGGTTGGTCGGCGCAGGACGGGGCCTGCACCCTACGGAAATCGTTGCCGACAGATTAACCCTCCGTACGGAGATTTCCTTCCACGGGAGTGAAACGTGCTCTTCTGCTCCGCCGTATGGAAAGCAACGCCCACACGATGCCGGCCAGGAAGGCATACCATGCAGCAACTTCATCTGTCCGATCAGAAGACAGAAACGACGCCTCTGCCTATCCAGGCCATAGAAGAAACTCCCGTCCATATCACCCCCGCGGAACTTGAAACGGGAGCGCCTCCTGACATTCTCCGCCTGATAAAGCGGCTTCGCCGCCGTTCCCCTGTTCGTAAGATCGCGGAAGAACTGCTGCATAAGTCCCAACCTCTGGACACCATTGCACCTCTGCTCGATGCGTTCACCAAGTGTTCGGATAGCCGCTGGAAAGAGCAAATGGTGGCCGCATGGGCGTTGGGAGTGGCGGATTGCAGCACAGAACAGAAGAAGGAGGCGGCGCAGACCCTCGGCAAGGCGTTGGAGCAACGAGACAGCGGCAAGCGCTCCTGGGGTCGCTTCCTCCGTGTACCGGGTCGCGCTGCCCTGCTTGCTTCGCCGTTGAGTATCGGTTTGATGTCGATAGTGTTTTTGTATGTCAAGATCCGGTTTCCTGGTTCCGATATGAATCTCGGTCAGGGGACTCTTGTGCGCTATGATGCGCTTCCGCCAGCGCTTTGCATCACGCTGACCCTCCTCGATCTGTTTCTGAGGATAGACTTTGGCCTCGCCTTCATCCTTTTACCGGTCATTCTGCCTCTCTCTATCGTCCTGGATTCCCATCGCGCCAATCAGGTTTGGGCGGAAGCGGCGGTTACACTGGGGCGACTTCAAGATCCGCAGAGCATCGCGCCGCTTACCGCCGCCATGCAGAACGGAGACAAGCACGTGCGTCAGGCGGCAGCGACTGCCTTACGACAGCTTTTACCGCTGCTCACCCCCGAACACTACGGGCAACTCTGCGCCCAGACCGTTCCTAATCTCTGTCGGCTGCTCACGCACCGAAGCGAGAGTTTCGTCTTGCTGGTTCTGGAGGCCCTGGACAAAATCGGGAACGGCGGCGCGGTTCCCGCAGTGGAACGCCTCGCAAACTACAGTCCGACCATACCGATAGGCGAGGCAGCGGCGCAAACTTTGCAGACTCTGAAAGTGCGACAGCAGCAAGAGCGCAACGCCCAGCACCTCCTACGGGCCAGCCAATCCTCTGCGCCGGAGACGTTGCTCCGTGCCGTAGACACGATTTCTGAAACCGGCTCTCAAGAACTGCTTCGCGTTGCAGAACACCCTGCTGCCGAGAGGATGGAAGCTTGATGTCGTTGCGCCGTTGTTCGAGATCGTTTATAATGGGGGCATGAAGACGAACAAACAGAGTGCTCCGGATGGGAACCCCCTGAGAAGCCTGCCCTCGGTAAATCGCCTGCTGGCGGCTCCGACGGTCGCTCGCCTCACCGACCATGTTCCCGCCGCCCTGCTGACCGAAGCCGCCCGCACCGTACTGGACGTGGTACGGACTTCCCTCCTGGCCGATGCGCATGCCTCTCCGCCTTCAGAAGAGGAACTCGCCGGACGGGTCGTCGCCGAGGCTCAGCGCCGCACCGTACCCTCGCTACAGCGAGCCATCAACGCGACCGGGGTGGTGCTGCACACCGGGCTGGGCCGCGCCCTCCTGGCCGATGCCGCCCGCGACGCCCTGCTCGCCGTCGCCGAGGCCCACGCACTGGTCGAGATCGAGCGCGAGACCGGCAAACGGGGGGAGCGGCGCGACCATGTGCGCGGCCTGCTCTGCGAACTGACCGGCGCGGAGGACGCCACGGTCGTAAACAACTGCGCCGGTGCGGTCTTTCTCGCCGTCACCACTTTGGCGACAGGTCGCGAGGTCCTTATCTCCCGAGGCGAACTGGTGGAGATCGGCGGCGCGTTCCGAATGCCGGATATTATCCGCGCCAGCGGGGCGACCCTGGTCGAGGTGGGAACCACCAACCGCACCCGCCTCTCCGACTATATCAACGCCCTCACCGAGCGTACCGGCCTGATCCTCCGCTGCCAC
>DATGIG010000064.1:0-10600 GCA_035295825.1 Chthonomonadaceae bacterium
CCGGCAGGGCGCGTGTCCTCCACCATCACAATCGCATCCGCCCCAGGCGGAACGAGAGCTCCAGTCAGAATACGCGCTGCCGTTCCCGGTCGGATCACCTCTCCGGAGACCGTCCCGGCGGGAATATCCTCCAGCGTATCGAGCAGGACTTCCCTCCCCTCGTTCGCCGCCGCCGTATCGGCCGCCTGTACGGCATATCCGTCGACTGCGGAATTGTCAAACGGCGGCAGGGGTATATCCGCACGGCAATCCTCAGCCAATACCCTCCCCAGTGCCTCCGAAAGCGGAACTCGCTCCACAGGCAACCGTTTCACCCGCGCCAGGATTGCGTCCTGCGCCTCCTCCACTGTGCGCATCGTCTTACCCCTCCACAAGGATCTCGTGTTTTGGAATGAACTCGATTCTACCCGCTCTCGCAATAGCCTTGGGAAAATCCCCTGTGAATTCGTTCACACCCCCCGCCTCTGGGAGGATATCCGAAAGGAGAACACGTATACGTATCGCAGAGTAGTTGTCATCTTGTCGGATGGGGTTACTTTCCGATACGTCTTCTCACTTTCCAGAGGAACAAACCATGTATTATCAACGCCCTCAATCTTCGGCTCTTAACATCCTTGGCGTCTTGCTCTTCTTCGGCGTCGCCGTTGTGATCGTCCTGGTCCTGTTTGTTCATTTCGTATTGGGCCGTATTGGCAACTCCTTCTCAGGCGAACCTCGAACGTTCCGCGAGTACAACCTGCGCGGCAACCAGTTCTATCAGCAAGGCGCTTACAAACGCGCGGTCAGCGACTATACCCATATGATCGAACTGGAGCCCAACCTGAATGATGGTTATCTGTTGCGCGGTATGGCCTACTACAAACTCGGCGACTACAACCGCTCTGTCGCCGATGATACCAAAGCAATCGGGTTAGCGACAATACCACTGGTACGCGCCGATCTCTACTACAACCGTGGACTGGGATACAAAGGAATGAACCGATGGGACGAGGCTATCGCCGACTTCGGCACCTCCATCCAATACAGGCCGGAGAATTATGATGCCTACGAAGGGCGCGCCTGGTGCTATATGGAGAAGGGCGAGAACGATAAAGCGATCCGTGACTACAGCGTCTCACTCTCCCATACCCCGAATGATGGTAACACCCTGATGCTGCGCGGCCAGGTGTACGTTCGCAAAGGCGACAACACTCACGCGATCTCCGACCTCAGTCGGTCCATCGCGATCCATCCGAACTATCCCCCCACGTACGCGCTTCGAGCGGAGGCGTACGATCACACAGGCAACTATGCAAAGGCAGCGGCAGACTACGCAAAAGCAGCAAAACTTGAACCTCAAAACGCCGGCTATCGGGGCGATGTTGGCTGGTATCAGTATCTCGACGGGAAACTTCCGGATGCCATTGCCAATACGAAACAGGCGCTCGGCATGAATCCCTCGCTCACCTATGCGCGATTTAACCTGGGCCTCTGCTATGCCACACAGGGCGATTGGAATACGGCGGAGACAGAATATCGAATAGCTCTGCAGCAGGCCAAACCGGCAGATCTGAAAGGCGCATTACAGGATGTCAAGGATGCCTTGAAGAAGCAGCCCCACTCCTCCGCACTCAACAATGCTCTATCTCTATTGTCGCATTCCAACGCGAACTAACAGCCCCAGGAAACTGAGGAGGAGAGGTTCAACTGAAATTAGAGGGTATGAGGCGCTCGACGATCACCACGTCTTGCCAGGCACCGTCGAGCTGCCCATGCTTCTCATAGATCCCCACCTCACGAAAGCCGAGAGAGCGGAGTAGTCCCAGACTGGCGGCATTGGCGACGAAAACACGGGAGAGCAGTTTCCAGAAGCCCGCCTTCTCGGCAGCCACAATCAGCGTCTCCATTGCCAGCCGCCCTGCTCCTCTCCCCCGATGCGCGCGATCCACATAGACGGAGAACTCTGCGATGCCGGCATAGCACTCCCTGGGGCGATAGGTGGAAGTCGAGGCGAAGGCGATGATGGTCCCCGAATCCTCGACGACGACAACTGGATACCGCGTCCCGAACCAGGTAAGAATATCCTCCGTGGTGCGCAGTCGCGTCTCGAAAGTAGCGATGCGGTCTTCTATGCCCTGATTATAGATCCTCGCAATTGCCACCGCATCCTCCGTTGTGGCCGCTCTGGCTCTCATGTCTTCACCTTCAGGATCGTCTCCGATCGCGCTACTCCTCCAGGCCGGGCGCATCGACGACGCCCACATCAACATACTGCCCTCCCGTGGTCTGGTGGCAGTGGACGGCGATCACATTCTTGCCCGGTTTGAACGCGGCGCGGCCAGCGGGCGTCAGAGAGAGCAATTCATACTCGGAGATATAGCCGGGAGCGCTGCCCGCCAGCACCCCGTTGATATAGATTTCCACATCCTCATCATGATGGACCAGCAGTTGCCAGTGCTTTGCGTTCACGGCATCCAGATGGAATTCCCGGCGTATCCAGATATCCGCCGTATTCCAGACCGTGCGCACCACCGCGCCCGGCGTTCCCTGGGTGCCAAACCCGGCGGGTCCCTCCTTCCAGGCGGACGCATCGAAATCGGGCTGAAACCAGCCGTGTGCAGGCTTCTCAAAGGTATAGCGCCATGGGATGGCTTCCTTTTGCGCCGTCGGAACCACAGGGATGAACGTAATGGGCGCTGGGAAGGGCGCCCAATTCCCGGCAAGAGGCTGGGGTTTTCCTGCCCACTTGCCCCACATCTGCGGGTCGCTCAGCATCTTGATAAAGACGCCGCCCACCACGGAGCGCGCCTGGAAACCGACCTGTTTGCCGCTGTCCGTCTGGTACCAGTCGGTCATGGGGACTCGGGAGGGAGAGGCATTCAAAAAGGCATATACCGGGGCGACCAGCACGTCGAAATCCTGCCTGCTGTCGGCCAGGGTCGCGGTCCAGATCGTCCAGTCCAGTTTCGTATAGGTCTGGCGGTTATCGAGCGGCAGCCCATAACGGTTCTGGGTCTTCTTATAGAAAGCGATCTCCTTTTGTGCCAGGGCGGCGGGGAAGAGGTTCAGGCCCAGAATATGATCCCAGACCAGGTTGTACTTCTGGCTCCAGGTTCCCGTTCGGTCGAAGGTGAGGCGGTAGTGATCCCTATCATTGGCCTGCGCCTCCCACTTCCCGGCAAGCTCCTGCGCCAGAGTGTGGTAGGCTTTCGCCTGCCCGCGCAACCCGCGCATCTCGCAGAGCAGCCCATAGGCGCCCAGCGCCTCGATGGCCTTGACAGAGAGATTGGTATTGTGCGCCAGATGTCCGGCGAAGTCGTCGGTGCAGAGCTGGTTCTCCGGGTCGAAGCCCTTGCTCTTGAGGTATTCCGCCCAGCGCGTCAGTTGCGGCCAGTACTTCGCGGCGTAGTTGGCGTTGCCCTCCACCTTTGCCAGCGCTGCCAGCAGGATCAGCATATTGCCGCTCTCCTCCACCGGCATCTGGTCGCGCTCCGAAGTCTCGCCCCCACCATACACCTGTCCGTTCGCCTTCGGGTACGTTCCCAGGTCATGCGGCGCGAAGGGGAAGGTCCAGTGATCGGAGGCGGCATAATCCAGGATCGGCTGCAGCGAGGCTTTCACCAGGGCGGGATTGAGCAGCAGGAAGAACGGCTCCATGGGATAGATCACATCCACGGTTGCAATACAGCCGTTGCTGAAGTTCTCCTTGGGAAACAGCAACGGCATCCCCTTTGCATCCGCCGCAAGCTTGTTCGCCGCGAGGCACTGCCGATATGCCAGCGCGCAGAGCGCGGCATACTTCTCGCCGCCCGTATGCGTCAGGTCGGTCATCAGCTCCATATCGAACAGCTTCGACTTGGCCTGCAGGTTGGTGTAATCGTGCGCCGCCTGCAGAAGCAGCGCGTGCGCATCCATGCCGTTGCGTCGCCAATAGGGGCGCAGCTTATGACGGAAGTATTCGATGGAGTAGATGTCATCGTAAGCCAGCATCAGGGTACGCGAGACGGGGTTCTGCCCCACCCGCCCCAGATCGAACACAAACGCCATGGCCGGGGTGGCATCGTTGGCCGCGCGGGGCATCCGTGCATCGTCTGCCGGCAGCGCCTTTCCCGCGAGGAACGCCTCCTGCGCCTCATGCTGCGCTACGACCGCTTCCTGCACCCGGTACTCCCTGAGTGGCACGGCGTAGAGATAGCCCCAATCGATCCGCAGGTTATCCCCCTTCTTCGCCAGCACCGGTTGATCCTGCGATCCCATCCGGAGCGCCGTCGTATCTCCGACCTTCTCCCGCGCCCAGGTAACGGCCTGATCGGGTGTGTTGACGACCAGGTGCGCCGTGTTCTCATAGTAGAGTGCGACGGAGTGCGCGCTGCGATCTCGCGCCTGTACCTCCCACGTGAGGTAGGTGAGCGGGCGGGAGAGCACATCCAGATCGTCGGGAAAGGCGGGAGTCAGGAAGGTGAGGGTAATCTGTACCTCCGGAGAGCGGAAAGTATAGATGGTCCGGGTCGGCAGAACCTTCAGATCCGTCTGCTCCAGAGCCGGGATAGCTTTCGGCTCGGCTCCCATCAGCCGGTAGTACTGCCCATCGATGCGTACCAGGCTTGTCAGCGGCTGCGGCGTGCCGGTCCAATGCACCGTGGAGGCATCCGTCAATTTGTCGGCGGGAGACCAGACGCTGAAGTAGGGATCGCACGCGATGAGCGGTGTGGCCGGCGGACGAAGCGTCTCCTTAACGGAGGGTTGCGCGCTTGCCATCACCGTCGCTACCATCAATACCGCGGCGAGGCAGAGCAGAGAGAGAAGGTTCATGACACCCCTTTCCTTTCGCATGATTGCGATGTGCGGAGGTATGCTTCACCTTCCTCCTCCCATTTCCCTCTTTCCGGACGGAGCGCAAGCGCTTATCCCTGGCGAACGACAAAAAAAATCCTGCACCTTCGCGGGTGCAGGATATAAAAAGGAGGGCGAAACGGTTATGCCCTGATCTCAATGCTCATCGTCACGTATATTATGCCAGAACCTGGACTTTGGCGCTATGTCGTGTGTCACTCTGAGACTGTGAACTATCACACACCTAGATCCGAATGGATTGTGGTATCGGAATACGACACAGGATGATTTGACAAAGCGCGCTGTTCCTGCTATGATTTGAGGGTCCAGCGAACGAAGATAGGAGAAAACTTCTTGCAGGCAGACTCCCAGGCGGACCTTACGCCACAGACAAAATCGAACCATCCTTTTCTCAGCGCGATCTCCGGTATCCTCGCCCCGCTCACCTTCCTTATTCTGCTCTGCATCGCGCTCTCATTGCTCGTTCCCAACTTCAACACCCGCGACAATTATAAAGTCATCGCGATCCAGGCCGCCGTCGTCGCCATCCTCGCGTGCGGCCAGACTGCCGTCATTATCTCCGGCAATATCGACCTCTCCGTCGGTGCGGTGATGGCCCTGGCAGGCGTCTCATCGGCATTGATGATGTCCCAGCACCACTATGGAGTGTGGGGCGGCGTGCTGGTGGCTTGCCTGACCGGCCTGGCCGCTGGCCTGATAAACGGCCTGATAACGGCGCTCGGAAAGATCCCCTCCTTTATCGTCACCCTGGGTATGATGGGCGTCGCCTACGGGCTGGGAGGGATCCTATCGGGATCTCAGTATGTGAGCAATCTGGCCCCCGGCTATGAGGTGTTCGGGACGGGAGAGCTCTTCGGAACCGCCAAAACGGACGGTATCCCTTATGCCGTATTGATTATGGCGGTCGTGGCGATTGCGGTCGGCCTGACGCTGGCCCGCACGCGATGGGGCCGTGGGCTCTACGCTATCGGCGGCAATCGGGAGGCGGCGCGCCTCTCGGGGATCTCGTTGACAGGGGCGACGATCTCGGTATTCGCTCTCTCGGGGTTTCTGGCGGGGCTGGCTTCAGTGATCGAGGTCTCGCGCACCAACACGGCAGACTACTCGGCAGGGACCAGCTACGAGCTGTTTGCCGTGGCAGCGACCGTCATCGGAGGCACCTCCCTGTTCGGCGGCCAGGGCGGGATCCCCGGCACCATCCTCGGTGCGCTGCTGATGTTCACCATCCGTAACGGCTGCACGTTGAAGAATATCGAAGCGCCCTGGCAGCGACTGATCATCGGCGTGATCGTTATTCTCGCCGTCCTATACGACCGCTTCAGCTCGGCCCGCAAGCGCGCTCGCGTGTAAGTCGTTAGTATCCGGAACAACTTGGAAGTTCGTGGGTGAGTCGGTCATAACGGATGCGCGAAAAGTCGAGCAAACGCCCATCAATCTTCCGCTTCACACCCATGTCGCAGCAAGGCCCTCGCCCCCTTCGCCTCCGGGGAGATCATCGCTGTAAGGCGCACATGGCCTTCCAGGCGCGTGTTGGCCGTCGGGATCCATTCGTGCGCCCCGTCCTGGCAACGCACCAGGATGCAGCCCGGCGGCAACCCCAACTCCCGGACGGTCTTGCCTTCAAAGGGCGATCCCGGCTCGACTTCCAGTTCCAGCACCATTGGCTCCTTGGGGTCCAGAAGCGCCCCGCCCCGCAACAGGTCGCGCTGCAGCAGATTCTCATAGATGGGCAGTTCCCCCAGCGCCTCCGCCAGCAGGTAGGCACAAAAGCAGGCTACCAACAGCGGTAGCATCTGTGCGTAGTTGCCTGTCATCTCGATGATCAAGATGATCCCCGTCAGAGGGGCACGCACAATGGCCGTGAAGTAAGCCGCCATCCCCACCACAGCAAAGATCGCCGGGTTGGGGACCAGGTGGGGAAACAGGAGATGGGTAACTTCCCCGACCCCCAGGCCCAGCAGCGCACCCAGGACCAGCAGAGGAGCAAATATGCCGCCCGGAGCGCCCGTGCCGTAACTCGCCATCGAGAGGATAAAGCGCAGCAGAAACCAGAGGGGAATAGCTGCCAGGACCGCGTGGCCCTCCAGAAAGGTCTCCGCCAGATGGTGCCCGCCGCCAACCGCCGATGGCAAGTACCAGGCCACCAGGCCAATGACCGATCCAACGAGCGCTGCCGCTGCCAGGGAGAAGCGCGGAGAGAGCCGGGCAAAGAGGCTGAGAGTCCCGATGAGGCTGCGGTTATAGACCACACCCAGCAGGCCACAGACAATGCCCAGAACGGCAAAGGCAGGAAGGGCGGAGAGCGACGGGACCGGATAGCTGGGTATGGTGAAAACCGGCAACTGACCGGCGGCGAAGCGGGCGACGATGTCAGCCGTGGCCGCCGCCAGCAAGGCCGCGCCGAAGACGGCCTGCCGAAAGTCTTTCTGCACCTCCTCCAGCACAAAGATCAGCCCGGCCAAGGGCGCATTGAAGGCCGCCGCCAGGCCCGCCCCCGCTCCGGCGGCGATGAGGGTGAGGCGATCCCGTGTGCCCGCTTTCAGCCAACTTGCGACGGCTGCCCCGACCGTGCCGCCCATCTGCACGGTCGGGCCTTCCCGCCCCAACGCCAACCCGCCGCCGATGGCCAGTGCGCCACCGAAGAATTTGACCGGGAGGAGACGCTTCCAATGGAGGTCGCGATACCGGTGCAGCACGGCTTCCAGGTGGGGGATGCCGCTGCCTGCCGCTTCCGGAGCGCCCCGCCGTACCAGCAGCACAGACAGCCCCGCTCCGGCGGCGCTAAAGAGCACGGGAAAAATCCAGCCTATGGTGGGATAGTGATGCGCCCAAGCGATAAGTGCATCGCGGAGGTTATCGCCCAGAGCCAGGATGGCACGAAAGGCAACGGCGACCATCCCTGCCAACAGCCCCACGAGCGCGGCGCGCGGGAAGAGGCGCTTGCGCTGCTGTCGCACCTGCACGTACTCGTGTATCTCCGAACGCACCTGCGCCTGAGATGCATCCATCTGTTCGCGTGCTGCGGTTTCTTCCTGGCTCGCCTGTCCCATCTACGCTCCCTGCAATCCGTTTCGATCTACGCGTATGGCCCCATAGTCCGCTTATTCCGGTCCCTTGTTCGGATCTGCCGTTGGAGTTGAGGCTGGAAGGGGAGCAGCAGATGCTGCATCGTCAGGAAGGCCATAAAGCTCATGCGTCTGACAGAACTCCACGATCAAATCCAGAATTCGCTGAATCCGCGGCCCGCGCACCCGATAGAAGCGCGAAACGCCCCGCTGCTCCACCATCAGGACACCGGCCCTCGTCAGGATTGCCAGATGCTGCGAAGTGCCGGACTGACCGAGGTGCAGTTCCGCAGCGATCTCATTGACCGTTCTTTCCCCAGTGCAGAGCAGTTCGACGATCCTCAGACGCGTAGGATGAGAGAGAGAAGCGAAAAGCTGGCTCGCACGATCACAAATCAGGTTATTCACTGGCGTACCTCTTCCAAGCAGCGGTCTTATACCGGATTATAATATCATAATATACTGTTATGAAGTCACAATCGTTCCTTGACCTGCTTTCAACATTGCCCAATCTGCAAAACCTGTGATTAATATAATTTAATTTTGGTTTAAGCGCGCTTTAAGTATATTCGCCTATAATTGCCTCATAATCCGCCGCCGACACTCCGTACGGCGGCTTTCATCATTAAGCTCTCATCATCTGTAGGATATTTTTCATGCGTACTCAGAATGCCCTCTTCAAAACACTCACAACCGCGCTTGCACTGGGGATGGCCCTCATTGGCTGCAACCAGGCTCCGCAACATGTCCTCGGCGTTGCCCCGGCTGCTCTTGTCACTGCCACTACCCATGAACTGGCTTCGGCTTCTTCCGACAAAAAAGTCACGCTCCAGGGTGAGATGATCGAGAAGTGCCCCGTTGCGGGGTGCTGGTTTATGCTGAAGGACAAGACCGGCGTGGTCCGCGTGGATACAAAAGCGGCAGGCTTTGTGGTTTCGGACGTCCCGCTGCACACGACCATGACGGTCAGTGGGCAAGTAGTTCCAGGCACGGAGCCGCAAGTGGCTGCCACCGGGATCCGTTACTGATGCTGCGAACGCCTCTGTTGATCGGCATCGGTGCGGCTATCGTTGCAACCGGCATCTTGGTGGTGCTGGTTCCGCGTCTGACCCATAACGACAATATTCTCACCGTGCAGGCCATCACGCCCACGTCAACCGTTCACCTCGACGAGCCCCAGGCCGGGCTTTGCCCCTGGCGCAATCCGCGCGAGGATGCGAAAGTCTTCTTTCCTACCGCAACTGCGTACCGTGAAGAGACCTTGATCCTGAGCCGGCAACGGATCGAAGTCGGCAAGCTCCTGGGCCGAACGCCGACAGGCGAAGAGAATGCCTTGAAGATCTTTCGCATACTGCAGGGGGAGACGCCAATCGGCGCGGTCGTGCCTCGCAGGATACGCAGCGAATCCGGGGTAATCGAGCTGGTGGTCGCGGTGGGAAACGATGGAAGAGTGGTTGGGGCGAAATTGCAGCGCTTGCGTGAGCCGGATGCCGTGGCGGAAGTGCTGCAGTCGCCAGCCTGGCTGAACGCCTTCCATGGCGCCTCCAGCGCGTCCGCATGGAAGCTCGGCCAGGATTTCCCTGCCGTATCGGCTGCAGCGCGCCCCTCCGCTGAGGCCATTTTAGATGGGGCGCGCACGGCGCTCATCCTGCTGGATGTCGGCAATCGCGCCCCCAAAGGAACGTCCTTGAATGATCCGGTTCGCCTTCCTTAACCTGAGCCGGCGGCGGCTACGCAGTAGCCTGACCCTCTTCGGCGTCGCCATTGCCGTCAGCGTCCTCGCCTGCTTAATGGCATTTGGCGAGGGGTATCAGCGGGGGCTGCAGCGCGAACTCAACGGCATGGGCATCCAGATGATGCTCGTCCCGTTGGGATGTCCCTTTGATGCCGCAGCCCGTGTGCTCAAGGGCCGCGCCCTCGATGTCTCTCTACCCGATTCCGCGCTCACGTCGGCGCGAAACGATCCGGCAGTCGCCACGGCGGCGCCCCTCTTGATGGCGACACTCCCTCGCCCCTCCGAAGGTCGCACGGATCTCTGGGTCGGAATTGACGAGACGATCCGCCCCCTCAAACCCTGGTGGAAGATGCGAGAGGGCTCCCGCTGGTTTGAAGGGGAGAATTCCGTGATTTTAGGCGCAGAGGCGGCGGCAACGGAGATCCGGCGGGTCGGCGATACCCTCTACAGCCCGGAGACCGGGCGACGCTTTCGCGTGTGCGGGATTTTAGAACGGAGCGGCACCAGCGACGATAGCCAGTTCTTCATCCCGCTGGCAACGGCGCAGGCGATGTTCCATCAGCCCGGAAGGCTCACTGCGGTCGCCATACGTCTGCGCGATCCCGCGCTGGTTCGAGAAGCGCAGCCCCGCCTGCAACAGACGCCGGGGGCGCAGGTCGCCACTCTGACGGAAATGATGGGCACGTTTCTCAACCTGGTGGGGGCAGTACGGACCCTGGTGCTGGCGATCGCTATCGTGGCCGTAACGATCAGCGCCCTCTCGGTATTTAACACCATGCTGGCTTCCGTCCTGGAGCGGACGGGTGAACTGGGCGTACTGCGCGCTATCGGCGCTTCGCGCACTCAGGTTTTCGGACTGCTGGCGCTGGAAGCCTCCCTGCTGACGCTCCTCGGCAGCCTCGGCGGGTTGCTGCTCACCCTCGCTGCCGGACGCCTGGTTGAGCAGGTCGTCAAGCAATTCGTCCCG
>DATGIG010000065.1:0-13033 GCA_035295825.1 Chthonomonadaceae bacterium
CCGCCGGATCGCGGTAATCGCGCCGTCCGCCTGGACGACCGCAACCTCGGGCAGGCTGCTGGTGAAGACGGCTTCGCGGGTCACATCGCGGATGGTTCCGTCCGGGTAGTGGGCCAGCACCAGCATCTTCTGCGTCATACCGGGCAGCGTCACGTTCGGCACGGTGGGCAGAACCTCCAGGCTGGCGACGCGCTTCACCTTATCGGTATCCGAATTGACGCCCTCGCTGATCCAGCGCTTTAGCAGCGCATAGTAGGGGGAATCGGGGGTGAAGACCACGCCGCCCTTGTGCGGCACGGTTCCGGTCGGTTTGAGCAGCATCAGGCTCTGCGCGGGGTCGGAGCGATTGAAGCGTCGCCCGGAGACATCGTCTATCAGCGCGTGGTGATCGAACTCGGGATCGTAGCCGCGCAGCGAGAGTTTGAAGCCGTTCTTGCCCTTCGCAGAGCCATGGCAGGTGCCCGCATTGCAGCCCGCCTTGCTCAGCACCGGCATGACCTCGCGTACAAAGCTGATGGGCGGGTCGCCCACGCTCTTCACGGTCACCGGCATAGAGAGGCGCTGTCCCGCCGCTGTTACCAGCAGCGTGGTCTTGCCGGCCTTGACCGGATGCACATAGCCGCTGCTATCCACGCGGATCAGGGCCGAAGCAGGCTTCAAGGTGGCGACCGGAGAGAGGTCCACCGAGTAGCCCGCCGCCGTCTTGCCCGTCACGATCAGGGTGCGGACGTCGCGGATATCGTCCAGCGTCAGCGCCGCAGGCTGTACCGAAAGCGATACGATGTGGGGGATGGGGGGCTTCTTTGGAGCGGCTTCGTCGGCCTGGGCGGCAAAGTGCCCGGATAGGCAGGCAAGCACCCCTATGAGTAACGGCAGCGCGCAGCGGCGTAGAACAGGCAAGTTCATCGGTTCGATCTCCTCACACAAACGGTTAAGAGTCGCGTTGTATACGAATGTAGTAGGTCAGACACCTTCCTCTTCGGTAAGGTTGCAATCTTTTCTCAAGACACTATTTCTGCGCCGTGCGGTTGGCCGGAGTGATAGGGACCGGAATGAACGCTTTGGCCAACGTTCCGGCAGGCAGGTCGTAAAGGCGTACGGCGCCGTCGAAGCCGCCGGTCGCGATGCGCTTGCTATCCGGCGAGAAGGTGAGGGTATAGGCCGCACCCTGTAGGCCGCGCAGTGCGGCGACAGGTTTGCCATCGCCAGCGGTATACACGTTCACCAGGCCCGTATCGCAGCCTACCGCAATCATCGCGCCATCATTACTGAAGGCCAGCGCCGTGATGACGCCGGGCTGCTTATCGTATTGGCGCAGCAGGTTGTGGTCCTCCTGGTTCATGGTGCGGACTTCGGTGCGGAACATCTTATAGAGGCGTGGGATGCCGTCGTCGCCGCCGCAGAGCACCTGGGTGGCTTTTGGGTTGCGGACGAGGCAGCGCAGGGCGGTAGAGTGCGTGTTGATGTCGTCGATGAAGGAGCCCCCGTTGACCAGGGTCAATTTGATGGCCTGGTCGCGGCCCGCGCTCAGGACGAACAGCGCGTTCTTCTCATCCACTCCGAACACGGTGGCAAAGACCCAGTCGCTGTGGTTGTCCAGGCGCATGACGGGTTGGCCGTCCGGGATAGTGATGACCCGCACGGAGTTGTCCGCCCCACCGAAGGCCAGATCCTTGTTGTCCGGCGAGAGGGACGCGCCGAAGAGCGTATCGTAGGAGATCTGAACCGCATGCGTGAGGCGGTTGTCCGCCGTGTTCCAGAACTGCGCTTCGCCGAACCGCGCAGGCGAACCGCCGACCGCGCAGAGCATCTTGCCATCGGAGGTATAGACCAGCGACGAGATCTTCTGCGACTGCCCGACGAGGCGGGCGATCAGGCCGGAGCCATCGGCATGGTGCAGGAGGATCTCACGGTAGCCGGAGACGGCCAGGGTCTGCCCGTCGGGCGAGTAGGCGAGGGCGGTGAGGACCGGGGGGGAATAGTAGACCGGGGGATGCTCCTGGCTGATGGGATCTTTGACAGCGGGAGTATCGTCCTTTGCGCCTGTGGCGATCCAGCGGCGGAAGAGGGCGATCTCGGAGGCGGAGAGCGGCGGGCCGCCCTTGGGCATCAGGGTCTTTTTACCGGTGAGATAGTCCAGCACGATACTGGTATCGGGCTTTCCTGCTTGGAAGGGAGCGCCATGCTCCCCGCCCTTCAGAAAGTCGGCATAGGTGATGACCACCAGCTTCCCTCCGGAGGAGGCCGGTTGGTGGCAGGCCTGGCACTTGGCCTGCAGGATCGGCCAGATTTGCCGGTGGTAGCTGACCGTGTTGGAGGGCGTTTGAGCAGGCGGTGCAGCCGGCGCGGGATCGGCTGTCAGGCCGGCGAACAGAAGGAGCATCCCGAGGCCTGCGGCCTGACCGAGCTTGGCGAGCGACGAAGTGACTTTGCTTGGATACATGGCACTCTCTTTGTCACCAAAATAACTGCTAAAATATGTGTGACAGCGTACTATTCGCGTTGGAGACATCTGTATTATAACGGCAATGCAAACCAGGCGTCAACCTGTAAGGCAGAAAAGCATGAGATCGGTTTCTAAACCGACAGTAGGGAGATCACTACAGTGGAGTATCGAAAACGGTTCGCCCACACCCCGAGTGCGGCGCTGCCCCAGTGTCACGCCCCGACGCTGGCTGAGCGCCCGGATGGAGCGCTTGTTTGCGCCTGGTATGCGGGTGCGTATGAGCGGGCGAAGGATGTTGCGATCTACGGCGCCGTGCTGGCCCTGGACGCAGCCGGATGGAGCGAGAGGGTGGTGTTTGCCGATACTCCAGGCTTCTCAGAAGGCAATCCCGTCCTCTTCTTATTTCCCGATGGCAGGCTCTGGCTGTTCTATGTGACCATGTTCGGCGACCGCTGGGATACCTGCCAGGTGAAATACACGCACTCTCATGATGGAGGGTGGACCTGGGAGGGGACGGTCCTACTCAGTTCCGAATGGGGATGGATGACCGGCTGTAAGCCGAGTTTGCAGCCGGACGGCGCGATCCTGCTGCCGCTCTACGAGGAGCGAGGGAGGGCCTTTGTATTGCGCAGTGACGATGGCGGGCGACAGTGGACGCAATCCAATATCATAACGACCGAATACGGCGTTATCCAGCCGACGCTCGCTGCACTGCCAGATGGCCGTTTGCTCATGTACCTTCGCACCTGTGAGGCGCAGGGTGGGACGATCTGGCAATCGCTCTCTCAGGATGGCGGGAGGATCTGGTCGGACCCCAGCCGGGTCGTGCTGCCCAACCCCAACGCGCGTGTGGATCTGGTCCGGCTCGCCAGCGGGAGATTGGCCCTGGCCTTCAACGATACAGGGCAGGGTCGAACGCCGCTCACCTTGGCTCTCTCTGAAGACGAGGGGGCAAGCTGGCCATATCGCTATGACGTTGAGATCGATGCAGGGGAGTACTCCTATCCGGCTCTGATCCAGGCCCGAGATGGAATGCTTCAACTCGCCTATACCTGGCGTCGCACCCATATCGCTCACATCGCCTGCGACGAAGAGTGGATCCTGCATAACGCCAGGCCGCTCTAGCCGGTTACCACTACTTCCCATTTCGCCCGCCCGGCCTGCGGCCTGGGGCGCCAGCGCTCCCATTGCCCGCATTGCGATTGATACTGCCGCCCAGCTCGGAGAGTTCCAGCAGCATGATCTGGCGGTTGGGCATCGTCACATCCAGCCCATAGCGACCAATCTCTTTATCCTCGTAGGAGCGCATATTGAGGGTGAGCGTCTTGACCGTAAAGGGTAGCGTTCCTGAGATGTAGTTGAGCGTCACAAAGTAGGTTCCATCCTGACCAGTATAGGCGCCGCGAAATTGGGCTTGTGATTGCGCAGAGTAGGACCATACGGCGGTCGCAGTGTTGTCCTTCATCAGGCGCAGGCTAAAGGAGAGATCATTCTGGGCGAGATGTCCGCTATAGCCCTCCAGCAGTCCGGCATCGCGCCCGCCTGCGTTGCCGCCCGCCGGGCGTTGCGGGCGAGCGCCGGGTTGCGCACCGGCGTTCCTGCCCGAACCATTGGCCCCGTTCGGCGTTCCCGCACTTCGGGTCGCGCTGCCGCCAGCGCTATCGTCCTGAGCGCCTCCGGCGATCCACTGCCGGAACTGTGCGATCTGCGCCTGGGAGAGGGGCTGGCTGCCCTTCGGCATCTGGTCGCGCCTTCCGGTCAGGTAGTCGAGCAGAGGGCTTGCGCCTGGCTTGCCGGGCAGGATACATGCGCCGGAAGCGCCGCCCTTGAGGAGTGCGGCATACGAAGTGACATCCAATCCGCCGCTGGAGCTGCTGCTATTGTGGCAGGCGCGGCAGCGGCTCTCCAGGATGGGCGCGATCTGTCGGGTGTAACTGACCCCGTTGGCGCTGCCCGTGCCCGTCATCTCCATATTGCCGGTCTGAGCGGCATTGTTAGGCCGGGCGGGAGGCGACGCCGGCTTCGGCAGCGCGTCCGCGAAGCTGAACGATTGGAAAATGACCGAGAGGCCGATGGTCTGACTGGACTGACCTGCACGCTCCGGCAGGAGAAAGATACTGTGTTTGCCGATGAGGCCGATCCAGACGTCCGCCGTGGCGTCATCACCCGATGGGGACGCTTTGAAGCGGAAACTGGCGCCCTGCCCATGGTCCATAGAGAGAGACTGCGCCCGCACAAACGTGGCATCTTTCAGGACCGAGGCGATCCGTTTCGCGGCTTCCGCTTTCAAATTGGGATCATTGGCGGGGGAGGCGGGAGGCGGAGACGTAAGTGGGTCCAACTGCAGGGTAAAGCGCGAACCATCCGGAGCGGTTAACTGTAGCTTCTCGCCCTGCGCCGCCACCTTCCAGCGCTGGGGATAATCGAACCGATAACTCGCGTCCGGGGCGGTGTAGCTGGTCTGTGCGTGCGCCGCAGCGCCTGCGAGGCACAACGCCATCCCGATGACGCCAAGCGTACTCCCTCTTCTCCACGTGAAACCAATCATGCTTTTATCCTCTCCCGCCTCCCTCCTAGCGTCGGTGTGCGACGCAGGGGTTTTCCCGGCTGCTCCGTCCGTCTTTGACGCATTAGACGACGCGGAGCGGCGATTGTTCAGAGGCCGGCGTTGGCATGCCGTGCAGGGGGCATGGGCGCTTCGACGAGCTCTACGGTATCTTCCGCGCGCTTCGTCGTCTCGCCGTTGTTGAGTTCGACATAGACCGTGTGCTTGCCGAGATCGGTCGGCAGTTTCCATTCATGCTGCGGTTTGAAGGGTTCCCACACCGTCCAGGTCTGCCCATCGTTGCTGAGGCGCAGTTTTTTGGCCCAGCCATCGCCATAGAGGGTCAATTTGACGTCGGGGGAGTGGGTCTCGCCGGATTCGTCGTTGATGACCACCGGGTAGCCGTCGAGGCGTGCCCCGAAATCCTGCACCCAGTAGCGTTTGAAGCGGGCGTTCTGGTTTTGCGCATAGCCGACGCCGATCTCGCGGAGGTGCGGATCCAGGAGGTTGGCACGGTGATCGGGGCTGCGCATCCACTCGGCAAAGACCTCTTCCGGTGTGGTATGGCCCGCCGCAATATTCTCGCCCAGGGTCTCATAGTCTTTATAACCGAAATCGGGGAGACGCGGATCGATGCTGCGCCCCTGGCGGTCGGTGTGGCTGAAGTAGTCGTGGTCGGCCATGTCCTGGGCCAACCAGCGGGCGGCGGTGCAGAGCGCTTTGTCGAGCTTGAGGGGGGGCAGCTTCTGCTTGGCACGCTCCGTGTTGGTCAGGGCGACCACCTGGCGGATGAAGCGCGCTTCCGATTTGGAGGGTTCGTCGGCAGGCCCAGGCGCGGAGAGGGCGCTTCCTGTGAGCAGAGGAAGGATAAGCAGGAGCAGGATTCGACGGGTGAGCGATCTCATGTGCGCAGGTCTCCTTCTACGCCCGGTCCGGATCGGGGCGCATGGAGTAACTATCGGCTTCTCTGGTTGGTAACGTTAACGGACGAACAAGGTAGGGTCGAATGGCAAGTCGGCAGTTAGCGGACTGCCGGATTTAAGATACCGTATCGCTTGCCCGGAGTGCAAGCACTCCAAAGGAGAAGAGAATATGCATTCGGAGCATACAAACCGCGTTTTGAGGCGGGGGAGAAGGCGAAACTTCGCCCTGAGAGGCAAAACTTCGCTTTTCCCCTTGACATATGAATTCAGTAAGGGTACACTAACGAGGTTCGCGCAGGAAACCTTGGCGCGGCAGGTAAACGACCGACACGGTGAAGGAGGCGGCTCCGAAAGGCAGTGACCTTTCCTCTGGTGTGGCACTCAGTGCCGAACTCAATTCCAGGTCTTATCCTGCCCTGCCCCTCCCACTGCGCTTGAGGGGCTTTTTTCACGCCCCGGCGCTCTCAAACAAATTTTCTCGCCCCTCCGCTCGCCTGTATGGCGTGCGAAGGCGTGACACCATCAAAGGGGACTGGCAAAAAGTATGCCCACGATCAATCAGTTGGTCCGCAAGGGCCGGAAACGTGTGATCAAAAAGACCAAGGCTCCCGCATTGAGAGGCAACCCGCAACTGCGCGGCGTCTGCCTTATCGTGCGAACGACCTCTCCCAAGAAGCCGAACTCCGCGCTTCGCAAGATCGCTCGTGTGCGCCTGACCAACAAGACGGAAGTGACCGCCTACATTCCGGGCATCGGGCACAACCTGCAGGAGCACTCCGTCGTGATGATCCGCGGCGGACGCGTCAAGGACCTGCCCGGCGTGCGTTACCATATCGTTCGCGGCACCCTGGATACCGCCGGAACCAAGGACCGCAAGTCCAGTCGCTCGAAGTACGGCACCAAAAAGGTTGCGGCTGTCGCCGCGAAGAAGAGATAAGGAGACCCTGCTATGCCCCGTAATACGCCCATGGGTGGGCTGCGCCCGCGCCCGATTACGCCCGACCCCATCTATAGCAGTGTCCTGGCGCAGCGCTTTATCAACCGACTGATGGTAGACGGTAAGAAGAGTGTGGCCGAGCGTATCTTCTACGCGGCGATGGAGCAGTTGGAGAACCGCGCCAAGGCCCCGGCGCGGGAGGTGTTCGAGCGGGCGATCCATAATGTGATGCCCGTCATCGAGGTGCGCCCGCGCCGTGTGGGCGGTTCCACCTACCAGGTGCCCGTCGAAGTGCGCCAGGAGCGCAAAGTCGCCCTCGCCCTGCGCTGGGTCGTCACGAACTCGCGCAAACGCGCCGGGCGCTCGATGGCCGATAAGCTTGCAGGAGAGCTCTATGACGCCGCCAACAATACCGGCTCTTCGGTGAAGAAGAAGGAAGATGTCCACCGTATGGCCGACGCCAACAAGGCGTTCGCCCACTACCGGTGGTAATAAAATTCGGTGATTATAAAATCGGGTGATCGCGAGTGAAAATGACATGGACGCAACGATGCGCCTATGCCGGACGTAGAAGAGAGCCGGTGTGCCCGACGGATGGGCCATGGAAACCGGCGACGCGATTTTGAGGAGAACCCAGCACACTGCTGTGGGGCGAGAACAACAAGGATTTCACGGATTAAAACATCATGGCACGAGAGTACGCTTTAGACAAAACACGAAATATCGGCATTGCCGCCCACATCGATGCGGGCAAGACCACCTGTACCGAACGCATCCTCTTCTATACGGGCCGCACGCACAAGATCGGTGAAGTGCACGAAGGCGCGGCCACGATGGACTGGATGGCGCAGGAGCAGGAGCGCGGCATCACCATCACTTCCGCCGCGACCACCTGTTTCTGGGGACTGGAGGTGGATCCCTCGTCTCCTATCGGCAGCCGTAAGCGGACACACCGCATCAACATCATCGATACGCCCGGTCACGTGGACTTTACCGTCGAGGTCGAGCGCTCCATGCGCGTCCTCGATGGCGTCGTCGCAGTCTTCTGCGCCGTCGGCGGTGTGCAGCCGCAGTCCGAAACCGTCTGGCGTCAGGCCAACAAATACAAGGTCCCGCGCATCGCGTTCGTCAATAAGATGGACCGCATGGGCGCGAACTTCTTCAGCGTGGTCGAGAAGATGGTCGAGCGCCTGGGCGCGAACGCCATTCCGATCCAGATCCCCATCGGCACGGAAGCGGATTTTATCGGCGTCGTGGACCTGGTGGCGATGAAAGCCGTTCGCTACCTGGACGACTCCGGCCAGAAGTTCGAAGTGGTGGACATCCCCGCCGACCTGCTGGACAAGGCGAACGAGTACCACACCAAAATGGTCGAGGCCGCCGCCGATGTGGACGACTCCCTTATGGAGAAGTACCTGGAAGGCGAAGCGATCACTACCGAAGAGATCCAGGCCGCCTTGCGCCAGGGCACCATCCTCGGTAAGGTGATGCCCGTTCTCTGCGGCTCCGCCTATAAGAACAAGGGAGTGCAGTTGCTGCTCGACGCGGTCATCAACTACCTGCCGTCGCCTGTGGATGTAAACGGTATTCCCGGCACCAATCCACATACGGGCGAAGAGGAGACCCGGCAGCCAGCCGATGACGCTCCCTTTAGCGCCCTGGCCTTTAAGATCGCGACGGATCAGTATGGCGTCCTCACCTTCTTCCGTGTCTACTCAGGTACGCTCGCGACCGGACAGACTGTGCTGAACGCCACCCGCGATAAGAAGGAGCGCATCGGACGCATCGTCCGGCTGCATGCCAATACACGCGAGGATGTTGATGCCGTTTATGCCGGAGACATCGCCGCCATCGTCGGGCTGAAAGACACCCGCACGGGCGATACGCTCTGCGATGAGAAGCACCTCATCCTGTTGGAGAACATCTCGTTCCCGGAGCCGGTCATCTCGATCTCCATCGAGCCCAAGACCAAGAGCGATCAGGACAAACTGGCGACCGCGCTGCAGAAGCTCGCCAGCGAGGACCCGACGTTCCGCGTCAGTACGGACCCGGAGACCGCACAGACCATTCTGAGCGGGATGGGCGAACTGCATCTGGATATCAAGGTGGACATCCTGAAGCGCACTTACGGCGTGGAAGCCAACTTCGGCGCCCCCCAGGTCGCCTATCGCGAGTCCATCCACCAGAAGGCTATCGCCCGCGTGCCGTTCAAGCGCCAGACGGGCGGCTCCGGCCAATATGGCGACTGCGAGCTGGAAGTCGAGCCGTTGGAAGCCGGTCAGGGTTATGAGTTCGTCAACAAGGTCGTGGGCGGCTCCATCCCGAAGGAGTATATCCCCGGCATCGAAAAGGGCGTCAAAGAAGCGCTGGAGAGCGGCGTCGTGGCAGGCTTCCCCGTCGTGGACATCCGTGTCTCCGTGATCGACGGCTCGTTCCACCAGGTGGACTCGTCGGAAATCGCGTTCAAAGTCGCCGCCAGCCAGACCACGAAGGAAGCCCTGCGCAAAGGACGCTCCTATCTGAAAGAGCCGATCATGGCGGTCGAAGTCTCGACGCCGGAGCAGAACCTGGGCGACGTCATCGGCGATATCAACCGCCGGCGCGGACGCCTGGAAGGCACCGACTCGGAGCCGGGCAACAAACAGGTCGTGCGCGCTCAGGTGCCGCTGTCCGAGATGTTCGGCTACGTGAGCGACCTGCGCGGGTTTACACAGGGTCGCGCCTCCTTCACGATGACGCCTTCCCACTATGAGGAAGTGCCGCGTAACGTCGCGGAGGAGTTGGTCGCCAAGGTACAGGGGAAACAGCCCGTCCGGGCCTAACTCCCCATAAGATAAGCCCGTAATCTTACGGGATGATCATGGCTAGTCTGATCTGGGCCTCCTCCAACCGCTCTTCATGCGGAGAGCAGGGGAGAACGGCGCACGAAAAGGCGAATGGCGCGTTACAGGGAATCCTGTACGCGCCAGTTCCTTGCTGTTAAGAAAGAACGCCAGGATACGCGTCGTTTTCCCGCTGAAGGGAGCAAGTGGGTGAATAATCAGATTGGCAACACGCAACCCTGTCCGCGTTGTGGGCAGGCTGTGGGGATTCCTGTTAAATTTACCTGGTGGGGTGGTATACTTGGCCCCAAAATATTTCATCATGTCCGCTGTCCTGCCTGCAGATATGAATATAATGGAAAGACAGGCGCCTCCAATAGCACGGCCGTCACGATCTACTTAGTCGTCAGTGTACTGATTGGCCTGCTAATCGGAGTGGTGATTTTTATGTCTGCAGGAAAGATGCATTGATAGCTTCACTCCCTGCCTATGCAGGTTCATACGATCTATTCTGCCCTTAACCATAACGGAGAGGAACCACTTTCATGGGAAAAGCACGTTTTGAGCGCACGAAGCCTCATGTCAACATCGGCACCATCGGCCATGTCGACCACGGCAAAACCAGTCTCACCGCCGCCATCACCCGCATGCTCGCCGCCTACAACGGCAGCAAAGCCATGTCCTACGATGAGATCGACAGCGCCCCCGAGGAGAGAGAGCGAGGCGTCACCATCAATGTCGCCCACCTCGAGTACCAGACCGACGCCAGACACTACGCCCACGTCGACTGCCCCGGACACGCCGACTACATCAAGAACATGATCACCGGAGCCGCCCAGATGGATGGAGCCATCCTCGTCGTCTCCGCTGCCGATGGTCCCATGCCCCAGACAAGAGAGCACATCCTGCTGGCTCGCCAGGTCGGCGTGCCCTACATCGTCGTCTTCCTCAACAAGTGCGACATGGTCGATGATGAGGAGTTGCTGGAGTTGGTGGAGCTGGAAGTGCGGGAGCTCTTGAGCAAGTATGAGTTCCCCGGCGACGACTGCCCCGTCATCAAGGGCTCGGCGCTGCTGGCGCTGCAGAGCGAGACCTTCACCCGCGAGGATGCGGCGCACAAGCCGTTGTGGGAGTTGATGGATGCGGTCGACACCTGGATCCCGACGCCGGTTCGCGACAACGACAAGCCGTTCCTGATGAGCATCGAGGATGTGTTCACCATCACCGGACGCGGCACGGTGGTGACGGGTCGTGTGGAGCGGGGGACCTTGAAGATCAACGAACAGGTGGAGATCGTGGGTCTGCGTCCGACGCGTCAGACGATTGCCACGGACCTGGAGCAGTTCCACAAGAAGTGCGACCTGATCTATGGCGGCGACAACGCGGGGATGCTTTTGCGGGGCGTGAACCGCACGGATGTGGAGCGGGGTCAGGTGGCTGCCAAGCCGGGCAGCATCAAGCCGCACACCAAGTTCCAGGGGGAGTTGTATGTGTTGACCAAGGAGGAGGGGGGCCGTCACACGCCGTTCTTCACGGGTTACACGCCTCAGTTCTTCTTTCGGACCACGGATGTGACGGGGAAGATGAACTTGCCGGAGGGTGTGGAGATGGTGATGCCTGGCGACAACATCAGCATCACCGGGGAGTTGATCCAGCCGATCGCGATGGAGGAGGGTCTGCGTTTCGCGGTGCGCGAAGGCGGACGCACCGTCGGAGCAGGCGTCGTTACCAAAATCTTCGAATAGATCGCTGCGGCGGCGCATGGGGTGAACCATTCGCCGCCGCACCTGCGTACTGTAATTAAGGAGACGGGAGCAGGAGGAAGCCTCCTTTCGATTTCCCGTGGAGTGGGGGCGTCGCCCCTGAGAATGGATTGGTCCCATGGCTCAAAAAGAGACCCGTATCATCATTACACTGGCGTGTACCGAGTGCCGTTCGCGCAACTACGTCACTTCCAAAAACCGGATCAAGCATCAGAACCGTCTGGAATTGAAAAAATATTGCGCCCGGCCCACCTGCCGCAGACATACCCTGCATCGGGAAGCCAAGTAGTGTGCATTTCCATCGTAGGGGTATAGCTCAGTTGGTAGAGCGGCGCTCTCCAAAAGCGTAGGTCGGGAGTTCGAGTCTCTCTGCCCCTGCCATTTTTCCAGTGCGCCCATTTTTCGGGCGGGAGGGCCAGGCCCGCATCGGGTCGGATGGAGCCTCCCGCCCATTGATGCGCTTTTAGAGAGGCTCCAAGGTATCAGGTGCAATCATGGCGAAAGCAAGTGAGATGAGCAGCGGCGGCGGCGGGGATCAATCGGTCCAGCGTGCAGGCAATTTTCTAAAGGAGACTTACGAGGAGCTTCGCAAGACCAAGTGGCCCACCACACGGGAAGCCTGGCGACTGACCTATGTCGTCATCGCGGTCATTGGGGCGCTCGGCGTCTATATGGGCGTTCTCGACTATCTGCTGAGCAAGATCATCGAAAGTCTCAGCCTGTTGAAATAGGCGATGGCGCACGGCGGAGAGCCGCCCAGGAACGCAAAGGATGGGCGGACCGGCGCTGCCATCGTATTCGGATGGCACGGTTTTGAGGGAGACGGCGGAGGCAAGATGCAACGACACTGGTATGCGGTTCATACCTATTCCGGTCACGAAAACAAAGTGATGACCAACATCCTGCGACGTGCCGAGACGATGAACCTACAGAGCAAGATCGGGCAGGTGCTTGTCCCGACGGAGATGGAGACGCGGACCCGAGGCGGCAAAAAGACCGAGGTGAAGCGCAAAATCTATCCCGGCTACGTTCTGATCGAGATGGTGCTCGACGATTCCACCTGGTATCTGGTGAAATCCACCACCGGAGTGATCGGCTTTATCCCGCCGGGCAGCAAGCCGGTGCCCCTGCAGGACAAAGAGGTTCGCGATATTCTCGAATCGGAAAAGAAAGAGGCAGCGGTTCCGGTCGTCAAGTTCGAGCGCGGCGAAGTCATTCGCGTAATTTCCGGACCGTTTACGGAGTTTACCGGTAAGATCGAAGAGGTGAATGCGGACAAGGAGAAGCTCAAGGTGCTGATCTCCATCTTCGGTCGCGATACGCCTGTGGAACTGGATTTCCAGCAGGTCGAAAAAGTGATTTAGCAGAGGAGTGTCATGGCAAAGAAGATTACGGCCGTCGTCAAGTTGCAGATCAATGCCGGAAAGGCGACGCCCGCGCCGCCGGTCGGTTCCACGCTTGGCCCGTACGGCATCAATATGATGGAGTTTATCAAGGGCTACAACGAGAAGACGGCGGCGATGATCGGCACGGTCGTTCCGGTCGAGATCACCATCTTCGAAGACCGCTCGTTCACCTTTATCACCAAGACGCCTCC
>DATGIG010000066.1:0-7616 GCA_035295825.1 Chthonomonadaceae bacterium
ATCCATGCGATCCGCCAATCCCACGATCTCCAGCGCCCGCTGCGCCACCTGCATCCGGTTTTTGGCGTTGCTGTAGAGCATCGGCAACTCCACATTGCGCAGGGCCGAGGTGCGCGCCAGCAGATTGAACGTCTGGAAGACAAACCCGATCTTACGATTGCGGATCTCCGCCAACTGGTTGTCGTTCAGCTTGGCGACCTCGATGCCATCGAGCTTGTAAGATCCCCGGGTCGGCTTGTCCAGGCACCCGATCAGGTTCATAAACGTGGACTTCCCCGAACCGGAAGGCCCCATGATCGCGACGAATTCGCCCCGTTCGATCGTGAGCGAGACGCCACGCAACGCCCGCACCTCCATCTTTCCCATCTTGTAGATCTTATGAACATCCGTCGTTTCGATCATCGCATTCGACATGAAAGCTTCCTTCCGCCTGCGTCCCCACCACCGGGGCGCAGGCCCGCATCCGGAGGGGATTAAGGACGCACGGGCACAGGCGCTTTCGCCCCCGGAACCCTCGGAATGAAGACCGGGTCATTGACGCCTATATCCCGCTGCAGACTGGCGTCCGCGGTATAAAAGTCGTAGATCGCCTGCACCAGGGCGACCTGCGCATTGACCAGTTGCACTTCCGCATTGATGACTTCGGGGATATTGACCAACTGGTTCTTCTGTTTTTCCAGCGCCACTTCGTAACCCAGCAATCCGGCCTGGGTGGCGATCTGCCCTGCGAGGATACGTTGCCGGGCCTGCTCGCGCGTGATATAGGACTGCTCCACGGTCAGCCGCACGTTCTGTTCCAACAGATCCAGGCTCCGCCGCGTCTGTTCCAGGACGGCCTTGGCATCGCGCACGGCGGCGCGGGTATTCCCGCCGTCGAAGAGAGGATAGGAGAAGGCAACGGTGAAAGTGCGCTCCTCGCCGGAGATGGGGTCCACGGCATAGCCCTCGGTCACGGTGGCATCTACTGTCACACCGGCATTGATCTGAGCGAGACGGACCTGGTAACCCTGCGCATAGACCCGCTCCTGCTGTTGTTTGATGTCGAGGCGGTTTACGTAGGCTTGCTGGACATACTTTTCCAGGCCGATGGGGTCCGGGTTGGTATCCGGGACCGGCACCTGAATATGCAATTGGGTGCTCTCCGGCAAGTTCTGATCGGGAAGATCGATGTCCGGGATCTGAATTTTAGGCAGCACCACCAGGATCTGGTTGTCCGGGAGCACAACAGGTTGCGCTGTGACGATCCCCATCGCGTTTTTCAGCGTTGTCTGGGCGATCTCATAATCGTTCTGCGCCTGAAGCAGCGCCACACGGGCGTTGGCAAGATCTGCTTCGGCCTGCAGGACGTCGGACTTGGCGGCGGCTCCTGCCAGAGCCTGCGCCTTGATGACGTCGCGTGTGTTCACCGCGCGGACCACGCTCTCCTGTTGGACCCGCACCAGCTCCTTATCCCTCAGGAGATTGTAGTAGTCCTGCGTGACCGTCAGGATCACCGTCTGGCGCTCATCCGCCAGGCCATACTGTGCGGCGAAGACATTCCGACGCGAGAGGCTCACACTGGTCTCCCGCCTGCCGCTGTCAAAGATGATCTGACGGGCCAGGATGCCGCTGGTAGTCGTCTCCTGGCTGAAGGAGCCGTTGATGATCCGCTGCGTCGTAGGGTCCTGTACCTTGGTGGGTTGCAGCGTGGTCTGAAACTGGTAGCTCGGCGTGATGGTCGGGTAGAAACTGGAACGCGCCTCCGTCAGTTGGGCGCTGGCGCTATCGACGCTCGTCTGGGCGATTGCAATGGCGTTCTGGAGGGCGAGGCCGATGCTGATGGCGCGATCCAGGGTCAACGGCTTGGACAGGTCGGTATCCGGAGGCGACCCGATGATCGGGTTGCGTGGCAGGCCATAACGCCGCTCCGACGGCGTCTGATCCGGCGTCGGAAGATTGACCTGTTTCCCTGCAGGCTTCTTCGGTTTGGAATTTACAGCGACCTGGGGAGGGTTCGGCGCCTTATTCATGGAAGGGTCGGCCTGCGTCGGCGGAGAGGCAGGTTCCGACTGCTGGGCGCGAGCCACGGATCCGGCGAGGGCTACAAGAGCGACTGGGATCAGTAAGCCGGCGCGAAGGCAGGCGGAGCGAGTCATGGGTAACATTCCTTTCACACTGCGGTGGGAGTTGGTTCGGCAGGTGTTTTGTATTCAAATGATTGACGATTTTCCCGATGGTTCGGCTTCGCGCTTATTTTACGTTACGGAAGTATTGCTGTCAAGCCCCTCGCACGCTTAAAAGTGGTCGGGAGCCGGCAGAAACGGAGATCGCGGCGGGAACAGGCGCGTTGCCAGTGTCCGCACCTGCCCGGAGGAGGCCGAGAGGAGCCCACGGGCGCACGCCTCTTCCGCGCCCAGATACCCGGCAACCACCTGCGACCAGGTCTTGACATCGCCTGCGATGGAAGCGGCGGGCGCCTCCGGCCGGGTGCGAGAGGGCGGCTCCGCGAGCGTTATCCCCCCCTCAGGGCGGATCGCCAGCACCACACGCTCCTGGCCGGACGGGATCTGCGGATCGGACATCCGTATCTCCAGGCGCGCCACCTCCCACTCCTCCCCTACTCCGATGTCGGCCCAATTGGGCAGCAGGGTCTCCAGCATGCGGCGCAGGCGGACGATACGGGTCATCATAATGGGAATAATCTCGACGGTTCCGAGGGTATTTCCCTCGTTCACGGCATGGTCGGGGGATAACAGCCCGCATGCGCTCAGGTCTTCCAGAGTGGAGGTAAAGAGGATCTGGCCGGCCTGTCTCTGTTCCGCCAGGTGGCCGAGCAGGCCACGCTGCGCTTCGGGCGTCGCGCTCCGCAGTTCCAGGATGCGGAGCGTCGGCGTGAGTGTCACCGGCGGAGTCAACTGCTCGATCCGTCCCGGCAGCAGTTCGGAGAGCAGATACCCCTGAATCTGCCCCTGGTTATCTTCATACACGACGCTCTGCTTCACATGCTCCAGAATGTAGCGCCAGCGCGGGGCATCGCGGAGGCAGTGAAACGTCCGGCGCTCGGTCAGCCGGGCGTAGAGCAGACGCAGCGGTTCCACATCGGCGTCTGTGGCAGGACGCACACGCCGCGCTTCGGCGGAGGGGCGCAATTGGACGGGAGCCACACGCACACGGTACGCAAGCCCTGCCAACTCCCAGCCGAACTTGCGATAGTAGCGAAAAGAGAAGGGGATCAGCGCCGTGAACGCGCAGCCCTGTTGGCGCAGATCCTGCAGCGTCGCCTCCAGCAGGCGGCCCGCATACCCCCTCCCCCGCCGAACCTTCAGGGTCGCGACCCCGGCGATGCCCAACATCGGAACGATGCTCTTCCCGATCCAGCATTGTGCCTCTATCAGCGTGAGGCAGGAGACCACACGCCCGCCGACCCGCAACACCCGCTTATTCGGAAGAGAGAAGTAGGGGTCGGCATAGAATATGGTCCGCGCGGCGGCGTATGGCATCTCGAACGCCTCGCACATGATCTCCAGCATGGTGTCGAGTTCGTCCTCCCGCACGGGTCCCGCCTCGATATCGCTCTCCAATCGCATGCCGCTCGCCTCCCTCTTCTCCCTGTTACGATTAAACTCCCTGCGATAACTGCAGCGTACCGGGAATTCGCGGGGTATCCTAATGCAGAACGAAAGGGAGGAGACAACGTATGGGATTAGCGGCCTTAGAGGGCAAACTGCAGCAGGTGGTCAACGAGGTAGAGGGGTGCATGGGCGTCGCCGTGGTGGATGTCGAGAGCGGGGAGGAGACGGGGGTTCACGAGGACGCGTTCTTTCCGATGGCCAGCGTCTGCAAAACGCCCATCCTGGTAGCGGCCTATCGGCAAGCGGAAGCGGGGACGCTCTCGCTCGACATGCGCCTTCCGATCACCCGCGAATCCCGCACGGCGGGCAGCGGCCTGCTCAACTTCATGGACGAGGGCTTGAACCCGACCGTCCGCGATCTGCTGCTCCTCATGATCGTCGTCTCGGACAACGCGGCGACCGATTATGTGCTGGGGCAGATCGGCGGCCCACAGGCCGTCACCACTGCCATGGAGTTGTTGGGCCTCACGGAGATACGCCTCCACCGGACCATTCGGGGGCTTCTGGCGGATATAAACGCTGCCATCGATCCCCGCACGCGGGGCGTGGACTATCATGCTATGGAGCAGCTCCTCGAATCAACCCCCGACCTGAAGGCCCGCTTCAAGGACCCGGAAGCGGTGCGCGCCGGTATCGCCGCCGCCACAGCAGACCGGGACGTCGCGACGCCGCGCCAGCTTGCGGCGCTCTACGCCCAGATCGCCCGCAACGCCTGTGCCTCCGCCGAATCCTGCGCCGCGATTATCAAAACGCTGGAGCGCCAACAGCTCCGAGGCCGCCTACCCCGCGAACTGCCGCCGGGCGTCCGCTGCTGCCACAAGACCGGAACCCTGGGGCCAGGCACGGTCACCAACGATTCCGGTCTGATCTTCATCGAGGAGCGCCCCATCGCCGTCGCCGTCCTCAGCCGCGCCGTCGTTCAGCCCCCCGCAGAGACGAATACGGCCATCGCCCGCATCGGTCGCCTTGTCTATGACCACTTCGCACCGGCGGAGACACGGCACTAAAGTGCCGGTCTACGTTTGCGAAGCCCACCTACGTGGGCTATTATTGGAGTCCGCGCTTCCTACCCCTGGGCTTGTGCGGGCTTCCGTCGTCTGATTCTCGCTTCGGGTGCTCGGAAGCGCTATCTTCAAGAACTCGTCGCAGGCCGGCGATCTGGTTCTGGGTCTCCTCATGCTCAGGATTGAGTTGTTGCGCTCGCTCCATCCACTGCAGCGCCTCCGCATAATCGCTCTCCCGGATCGCCGCCACTCCCAGATAGAACGCCGCCTCCGCACTCCCTGCCCCACTCAGCGAGACCAGATGCTCCTTCGCCTCCGCCACCCGATCCTCCTCCAGCAGATGCCGCGCCAGCGCCCACCGAGGAGCCGATGCCTCCCCATCCAACGCCACCGCCCGCCGCAGCGTCGCCTCCGCCTGCCCCTTCTCTCCACGGGCTAACGCATACCTTGCCTGCATCTTCGCCAGATTGGCGCTGTTGCCCTCCACGCCCTGCACTACCTCCAGCATCTGCTCCGCTGTGGGATAGTCCCCCGCCTCCAGCGCTGCATTGAACAGATCGAAAGCACTGGGCAGAAACTGAGGCGCAGCCTCCGCCGCCCTTAGCCACCACTGCCGCGCCGCCGGATAATCCCCCGTCAACAAACAGACCCCACCCAGATTATGGTACGTCTTGAACCCCAGGATGCCCATGTCCACACTGGAGAAGTGATCCCCGATGTCCGCCCGCAACACCTGCTCGTAGTGGGTGCGCGCTTCCGCATACCGGCCCAGGTTGCTCAGCATATGCGCTTTGTGGAAGTGCAACTCCGGATCTTCCGGCGTCACCCCCAGCCCCGCTTCCAGCGTCTTCAGGCTCTCCTCATTCTGCCCCAACTCCCGCTGCGAGACCGCCAACAACGCATACGCCTTGCGGACTATCGAATCGGAGGGTGCCGCGACGGCCAGGCACTTTCTGAGCCACTCCACCGCCTTCTCATGCTCGCCCCCATAGTGGTCGGTCATCCCTAAGTTGAACCGCACAAACGGATGATTGGGACGCTCCGCCAGATCCAGCGCCAGCAATTTCGCATCCCTCGCTCGCTTCCTGGCCTGCCCTTCGGGTGAGGTATCGTAACCGGAGTGCAATACCACGGCGTTGAGCCGAACCACCTGCCCGCCTCCCCTCCTAAGCGAAGGCAGGATCTGCTCATGAATGCGTCCCTCGAACGCCAACCCCGGCACATTCCGAAACAGTTTGACATGATCTACTCGCGTGCCTGCCGCCGGGGTGCCATTCTCGACAAACTGCACCGGGACCACAAACCCCACAATCTCCTCCGGCGCACTCTCGACCGCCCGCCTTATCGCCTCCCCGCTCTCCCAGGGGAGCGTATCGTCGGCATCCAGCCAGAAGATCCACTCTCCGGTGGCGTACTTCAGCGATTCATTCCTGGCCGCCGAGAAGTCATCACACCAGGGGAAATGGCACACCTGCGCTCCCCACTCCTCGGCAATCTCGACGGTACGATCTGTCGAGCCCGTATCCACGACGATGATTTCGTCAAACCAGGGTTTCGCGCTCTTGAGGCAGTCTGACAGCACCCGCTCCTCATCCTTGACGATCATGCAGAGGGAGATTTTACCCTCACCCCCCCGCCCCTCTCCCTTTAAGGGAGAAGGGAGCAAGGGCGATGGCTGGTTCCGCTCTCTCCAGTTTCTTTCCTGGTTTTCTGTCTTCCTGGGTTCTTGCTTGTTCTCTTCGCTCGTTTGTAATCTGTGGTAATCTGTGTCAATCTGTGGATCGTTCTCTGTTTTTCTCTGTGGACCTCTGTGTTCTCTGTGGTGAGGTTCCTGTGCCAGGACCTGCAGCCGCTGGATGACCTTCGCTGCCGCGTGGTTCCAGGTCCATCCGGCTCTTACGCGTGCGGCGCCGGCATGTCCGCGCCGTCGGGCTTCCTCCCGATCCTTTACGACGGCCCGCATCCGGTGGGCGAGTACATCCGAGGAGACTTCCAGCATCCAGGGCCGGTCCACGCACTCCCACTCTCCGATCCGGTTGTCGGGCAGATACCGGCGCTCCGCTTCCAGTCGCTCGCCCACCGTCTCGTCCACAAAGTCATCGGTCGGGCCGCCCTGCGTCACCATCACCGGTCGGCCACAACTCATGGCTTCCAACGCGGGCAGGCAGAACCCCTCGCCCCGGTACGGCAGCACCACGTAGTCTGCAGCAGTATACAGCCCGGCATGCTGGTGCGAGGGCAGGTTTCGGTCCAGGTAGACCACGGCAGGCCGCGTGGGATCGTTCGCCAACGCCAGCAAGCGCTCGCGGTGATGGGTATAGCGATAAGCGGTATCGACGCAGGTGTCCTTGACCACCAGCACGACATCATCCAGGCTGGAGAAGGCTTTGAGGTAGGCATCCAGCAGAATGTCTATGCCTTTGCGATGGATGGTCCCGCCCACGAAGAGGAAGACAAAGGGCGAAGAGCGCTCTGCCATCGCATGCCACCGATGTGCGCCCGCCTCGTCGGTGAACACGTAGGGCGGCGCTTCCGGATGGAAAATCTCGGTGTTCACGCCCAGCGGGACCACCTGCAACTTCTCCTCCGGCACCCCGCTCGCTTTGTAGACCTCCCGCACCGAGTTGCTGTAGCACCACACTTCATCCACTCCCGCCTCGATCCCCGCCACCCACTCCCTGGGCAGGTACCCGTACTCCCAGGGCTGGATGAGGACCATGCGCCCCTCCAGCGGCGGGGTGAAATCGGGTGGGAAGAAGTGGCGCACATGGACCTGCGCCGGTCCCGAAAGCGGGGCGAACTCACGGGCGTACAGCGCGGCAAAGCGGGGATCTTGCTCCACGCCCATCTCGTCGGGTTCCGTGGGAACTACCGACAATTCGACCGCCCCACTCTGGCACAGGGCGTAGCACAGTTCCCGGTTCACCAACGCCAGGCTATGGCGCACCCGTTGCGCTCCCTCCCAGCGGAGACGCAGCGGGGGAGAAGGGGAGACAGGGAG
>DATGIG010000067.1:0-3664 GCA_035295825.1 Chthonomonadaceae bacterium
CTTCCCCTGCGGCTCCCCGTACTGGATCTTGGTCATGCTGTGGAACACGGACCCCAGCGTATCGGAGCTTCCGGGAACCAGATGCTCCGAGATATGGGTGCCGATGGTGAAGGCCTTGGCTTCCAGAAGATCCTTCTGCCGGTCATCCGAGAACTGCGTCACCAGAAATAGGCGGGACATTGCGTCCTGCCGCATGGAGTAGATCACCTCGCTCGCGGCGGCCTTGGGCGTCGAGAGGTGCAGATGCGATTCCTGCTCATATTTACGCTGGCCTTCGGCGTAACGGTTGAACAGGAAGAAGCTGCCGATCAAGGCCGCTACTCCCAAAACGCCGAGGACAGTCCACAGAATACGGAAGAAGCGTCTTTCCCCATCGAGCATGGCCGGCGCGGTATCTACGGGGGGACGGACAGGCGCCTGGGCGCGGGGCGGACCTCCCTGCGGCGGCAGGGGTTGGCGGGGCGGTAGGGCTTGTCCGGGAAGAGGTTGTGGAGGCGGAGGGGCCGGAGGAGCCTCATCGATCACTTCCTCGCCCGTCAGGCTGACCCGGCGTCTCGGAGCGGCAGTTGCCTGCGGGGCGGATACGGGCGCGCCACAGAATGGGCAGACAGCGGAACGGGTGGGATCGAACGCATTTTGACAGCGCGTACAGTTCATCATGGACTTTCTCCTACAGGATCTGTATTTTGAATCTTACACGTTTGTCTGTCCGTCTGTCAAGCATTGCGCGCATAATTTAACAAAGATTTAATCTACGGGCAAGTCACTCCCGTTACCCCCGGCGGTTCCTCTCGCGAACTTAATACAATTTAATCCCCTCTTAAGCGAATCTTAAGCATCGCCCTCTATAATGGCGCTACTGCCGGATCGCTACGTCCGGCCCCAAGCCCCACATTTTCCCATCACTGAGGAGGGTACGCCATGAAAGGCTTCCGCAAGGGTTTCACGCTCATCGAACTACTCGTTGTTATCGCCATCATCGCTATTTTAGCCGCCATTCTCTTCCCCGTGTTCGCCCAGGCGCGGGAGAAGGCGCGCGGGATCTCCTGCGTGTCCAACGTCAAGGAGCTCAGCACGGCCACCCTGCTCTATGTGCAGGACTACGACGAGACGTTCCCCATGAACTTCTACATGGGGCAGAACGGCCCCGCCCCCTGCGTCTCGGTCGTCTGGGTCAACATCGTGCCCTACATCAAGAACGTCCAGGTCAACCAGTGCCCCTCGAACCCGACCGCGCTCGACTTCACCACCGCCATGGGTGTCATCGGGTTCCCGCCCGCCTGCCCCTCCTCTCCGGCCATCCGGTACGTCAGCTACTTCCCGAACTTCTCGCTGATCGACTGGGGTGACCCCAGCAACGTCTTCGGTGCCAACAACGGGCGTCCCGTCAAGTCCATGGCGCAAATCGAGTTCCCGGTGGACACCGCCGTCTTCTACGATTCGACCGGAACTCTGCCGGACGCCTACTTCAGCATCATGGACGAGCCTATCCAGGCGCGCCACAGCGGCAACCTGAATGCATGCTTTGTGGACGGGCACGCCAAGGTGGTCCATGCCAAGCCCTGGGTAGACGCCAGCAACAATCAGCTCGGCGGCTTCCAGGCGGATGGCAAGGCCATTAAGTACTATAAAGTGACCGACAGCGGCCCCTATTTCGACAAGCCGGAGCTGCGCGGCATCCCCTTCAAGAACCCGGATGGCACCTGGGGCCTGACCTTCTAAGAGAGGAGAGAGGCATCCATGGGTTCCCATCGCGAACTGCCGCCCTGGGCGCTGCCCGTCGCCATCGTTGTCTCCGTGGCTGTCCTGGTGGTCATCGGCTGGCGGGTGTTAGGCGGAAATGGAGAGGTCGGCCCCTCCAAGGAGGTCCATCCCGGCATGTATGATATTCGCCAGGAGATCCAGAAAGCACGGGCCGCGCAAGGATCTCAAGGGGGAGTGCAAACGAAGTGACACTGAGGAGCAAGGAATGAGAAGCGGCCCCTTTGCGCGCAAGCCGCTGGCCCTGTTGCAGCAGGAGGCCGGTGAGGAGCACCGTCTGCGGCGCGTCCTCGGTCCCGCCTCGTTGACCGGCCTGGGTGTGGGCGGCATTATCGGGACCGGGATCTTTGTGATGATCGGCATGGCGGCGCACGATCTGGCCGGGCCGGCGCTTACGCTCTCCTTTGTCGTCGCGGCGCTGGCCTGTATTGCCATTGCGCTCTGCTACGCGGAGTTCGCCGCCAATGTCCCTGTCGGCGGCTCCGCGTACTCCTACGCCTACGCCACGCTGGGTGAGCTTCCGGCCTGGATCCTCGGCTGGAACCTGGTCACATGCTACCTGCTGGGCGCGGCTTCAGTAGCGCAGGGGTGGTCGCACTACTTTCAGAGCTTCCTCGGCGCCTGCCACGTTGCACTGCCCGCCGCCCTGACCGGTGTGCCGTGGGACGTCAATCCGGCGACGGGCAAACTCGCGGCGACCGGTGCGCTCTTCGACCTCCCTGCCGCCCTCATCATCGCCCTGATGACCGCCATCATCGTGCGGGGCATCCGCGCCAGCCTGAAGTTCAACCTCACCATGCTGATCGTCAAGCTCGCGGTCATCCTGTTTGTGATCGGGGTCGGGGCGTTCTATATCCACCCGCAGAACTGGCATCCCTTCGCGCCCTTCGGCTTCGGGGGCCTCAGCCTCTTCGGAAAGACCTGGGGGCAGGTGGCTCCCGGCGGCCAGGGATTGGGCATGTTTGCGGGCGCGGCGCTGGTCTTCTACGCCTACATCGGGTTCGATGCGTTATCGGCCTATACGGAGGAGTGCCAAAAGCCCCGCCGGGACGTGCCCATCGCCATCCTCACGTCGGTCGGCATCTGCGCCGCGCTCTACATTGCCGTCGCCGCCGTGCTCACCGGCATGGTACGGTACGATCAGATCAACTCCCACGCGCCGATCTCGGAAGCCTTCCGACAGGTCGGGCTGCCCTGGGCGCAGTCGCTGGTCGCCGTGGGAGCCCTCACCGGCATCACCTCCGTGTTGCTGGTAATGCTGCTCAGCCTGCCCCGTATTCTGCTGGCGATGGGGCGGGACGGAGTGATCCCCGCGCGCTTCTTCAACGCGGTCCATCCCCGCTACCAGACCCCCTGGAAGGGCACGCTCCTGGCAGGTGGGCTCATCATTCCCCTCACGGCCCTGCTCCCGCTGGGAGTGCTCTTCTCGCTGGCGCTCATGGCCGTGCTGTTCGGCTATGCCGTCATCTGCGCCTCCGTCCTGATCCTCCGCCGGGTTGGCACAACGCGAGAGCCCGCCTTCCGGACGCCGTTCGGCCCGCTCGTGCCTATTTTCGGCGTCCTCACCTGCCTGCTCCTGATGGCCTCTCTGCCTGCAGAGAACTGGCTGCGTCTGGCCGTATGGCTCGCGCTCGGGCTTGCGGTATACTTTCTCTATAGCCGGCAGCACAGCGTCCTGGCGCGTCGCGCCCTGGATCCGACGACGATAACGCCGCTCACCCACGCGGTGGTGGCGAGCACAGCCTCCGGCGCAACCCAAGAGAGCCCTTTGAAAGAGTGACATGACCTGGATTAAAACGATACCGCCCAGAGAATCGGATGAGAAGTTGCGGGAGGCGGTCCGCAACTATCAGCAGCTCTATCCTGTGGAATACCGCACCGAGGTGGAAGTCCTGAAAGAGGT
>DATGIG010000068.1:0-2875 GCA_035295825.1 Chthonomonadaceae bacterium
CAAAGCGGTGGCAAGCCACCGCACTCCAAAAGGGGGAGCGCCGAGAACACAATGACCCTGCCGGCCCGCTTTAAGGAAGGAGGGAAGGCGCGCCATCCATAAACTATCACCGAGACGTTCCCGATCTGTCCGGACCGGGGCAAGAGTTGTAGACTTCGGACAGCGGGTCAGGTTCTCTCCGGAAGCGTGAAAAATGAACATCTTATGGGTGGGCGCGCACCAGGACGATGAGATGAAAGTCCTGGGAACGCTGCTGAAGTATCGAAAGCAGGGAGGGCATCGGTTCGCCTTTGTCTGCGCGACAAACGGCGATAAGGGGCTCAGTTTCGATAAGGTCACCTCCCTGGAAGAGGCGGCCCGGATTCGGGACCGGGAGATGCGGCAGGTCGCGGCGGCTTTTGAGGCGGACTACATCTGCCTGGGCGTCCCGGACGAGTTTCTCTTCGACAGCGAACCGAACCGGCTGGCAATGCTGGACGCGATCCGGGCGACCCGACCGGACCTCATTTTCACGCATTGGGAGAACGACTACAACCGCGATCACATCCTCACGTCGCAACTCGTCTTTCAGGCGGCGCTGCTCGCTCCCATCGCGTCTATCCGCACGGAGCATGCGGCGATGGAGCACACGCCCAAAATCTACTACGTCCCTCCGCTGGACGAAGGCTACGGATACGAGGCCACGCACTACGTCGCGCTGGACAAGGAGATTGTGGAGGAGAAGATCCGCCTGGTGAGCTGCCACGAGAGTCAGGTCGCCGTCTTCCGGCAGATCGGCGATGATTTCGAGGCCCGTCTCTGGAGGGAGGCACGCCGGGAAGGCGCCAGGGCTAGCGTGGAATATGCCGAATCATTTCGGCCCTGCCTGGCCTCTCGGCGAATCCCTCTGGCTGCTATGCTGCCCTGAGCAAGGATTTCTAAGAAGAGGACACCCGGAGACATTCCACTGCGTCGTCACGGGCCGAGCGAACCGATCGGACTATCCCGGCTTCTCCATCGTCGTCTGCCAGATTTCGCGTTCGGCCTTATTCGGGTCGTTGACAAGGGTGCAGCGCACATCCACGAGCATCGTGGCACGGGTCCTCAAGTTGTAGGCAGGCCAGCGTGGAGCGCCCGTTACCTGAGGATGGCCGGTCCGCGCGAAGCTGGTCCAGACCTCTCCGAAGTTGCGGGCCGCCTGGAACCGATCCGGTCCCGTTCCCATCAGGCCGCTCATGTCGGCGTTTTCAAACTTGGCCTGGATCTCCGTGGCATGACCGGCGCGCAGGGTCCAGTCCGTGCCTTTGATGGGATAGTTGGACTCGTAGTCGTAGCGATACATATAGACCGGCGCTCCATGCTGGCGCACTTTGCTCTCCGCCTCCGCAAGCGTGCTGCTCCACATCCCACAGGTCGCTATCGCGATAAACAGCTCGACGGGGGAAGCGTGGGGCTGCTCGCGCCGAAAAACCGGCAGGATGGCGTCCGCCCGCTCCGCTCCGAACTGGGCTCGCAGGCGTGCGACCAGGGTGGCGTCATCCATTTTGAACACTTCCGGATCCTCCCAGAAGAAGAAGGTCGCTTCGTCGCGATTCTGGCCGATGAGGAGGGGAATAGAAGAGACATAGGGCGCCGGCGCGGGCACAAACGGATGCTGGGAGAGGACCGTGCCATCCAGCATGGGGCCAAAGCCCCCAGGAAGCCGCAGGGTCCGTCCGGAAAGCCCATGTCCACCGTTCTGCACCGCCAGGAGCTGCTCCAGAGGCACGCCCGCAAGTTTATGGATCTGATCCGGCCGGATCTCCAGAAGGTCCAGCACTACCTGCGCTGTCGCCGTCGCCTGCGTCTTCTCGGCGACGCGAAGCATCGGGCCGCTCATCACGCCGGCTTTGTGGAACAACCACCGGGCGGAAGGCATCGCCATCAGGGCAGACGTCTTGGCGCCGCCCCCGGATTCGCCGAACACCGTGACGTTGTGAGGGTCGCCGCCGAAAGCCGCGATGTTCTGATGCACCCATGGAGCGCCTGGACGATATCGAGCATGCCGACGTTGCCGGAGGCCGCGTAGGCATCGCCGCCAAACTCGCCCAGGTACAGATATCCCATTATGCCGAGGCGATGGTTGCTCGCGACCACAACCACGTCGTGGTTGGCGGCCAACTGCCCGCCATCCTGTACGACGCTGCCTGCCGAACCGGTCGAGAATCCGCCGCCGTGGTTATAGAAGAGCACCGGACGCTTCCTGCCGTCGGTGGCCGGCGTCCACACGTTCAAAACGAGACACTCCTCGCCCGGCGGCGGCTCATGCTCTCCGTAGACCGTCTTTGCCGATTGCGGCGCGGGGGTCCCGAGCGCCAGCGCATCCCGAACGCCTGTCCAGGACTCTATCGGCGGCGCAGGCTTGAAGCGATTGACGCCCGATACGGAGCCGCCGTAGGGAATTCCCTTGAAGGCGAGCGCGCCCCGGCTGTGTCCTCCGCGCACCTTTCCATGGGCGGTCTCGACAACCACATAAGGCCCGGTGACCAGAGTCGACCGGGACAACCTCTCGGCTCTGGCGGATCGATCGGCTATAAACAGCGGCGATGCGCCCGCGGCAAACAGTCCGGCTCCCAGCAGTTCTCTGCGGCTCACCAGCGGTATCCAGTTCATAAAAAGCATTCCTGCTGATCCTCCTCAAGGGCGTATGCGATAGCCTGCTCCGTCGTCATAGCGCGGCCCGTTTCCCAGGCGGCAGAGAAGGCTGGCTCTCCCAGCAAAGTTTGTACCGCCGCCACCCGGCTATCATATGCTTCTTTCGCATTGGGTGACAGGGGGGAGCCAGCGGCTTCTCGCAGGGATTCGGCTGCTGCCCATAGCCTGGCAGCCCGTTCGGTTTGTCTCTGTCCCACAGCAA
>DATGIG010000069.1:0-3789 GCA_035295825.1 Chthonomonadaceae bacterium
GGCTTGTGTGGGACGGAATACTGGCACTGTGAGTCCCGCATTTGGCACAGAAGCCAGCGAAAACAGCCGGAATGGCAGGCGAAACGACGATGATCCTGATTACGGATGAAAAACTGGTCGCGCGCACCCTTGCGGGCGACAGGAGCGCCTTTCGCACCCTGGTGGAGCGGCACTACACCGCCGTTTACCGGCTGTGCCGCAGCATTCTGCGTCATCCGGAGGATGCGGAGGACGCGACCCAGGAGGTCTTTGTGCGCGTCTACGAGGCGCTGGGCCAGTTCGCTGGTCGGGGCGCGTTCGGGGCGTGGCTGCGCCGCCTGACTGTCAACCACTGCTTGAACCGGACCCAGAGCGCGCAGAACCGGGCATCGTCCCGCGCCTACTCGCTCGACCTGTTGGCGGAGACGCTTCCCGCCTCGCAGGAGTGCGATCCGGAGGAGCGTCTGCTCCGCACCGAGGAGCGGGCGCAGATCAAGAAGGAACTGGATGAGCTACCGCCTTCGCAGCGGGCTGCGCTTGGCTTGCGGCTACTGGAAGGTCTATCTTACGAGGAGATCGCCGAACTCATGGGCGTCCCTGTCAACAGCGTGCGGTCGTGGCTGCACCGGGGACGGGCGCGCCTGCGAGAGGCATTAAAAGAGGTTGTCGAATGTTGAACCGCCATTCCAATTCGCGCAGAGACCCGCAGGATGTCAACAACCTGCGAGCCGCGCAGTCTACGGAGTATCCGTTTGCCGTCGTACCGCCCTCCTATGGAGACGGGGATTTCGGCGGCGGTCACGAGGGCGGTAACGAGGCGTGCCGCCTCGTTGCCGTCAGCCTTTCCGCCTACCTGGATGGCGAATTAGATGAGGACCAACAGCAAGTCGTCGAGACGCATCTGGACAGGTGCCCTAAATGTGTGGCCTCCCTGGCCGCACTGGAGACAACCGATACGTTGATAGAGCGGGAGTGGCGCGATAATGCGCCGCTCCCGTCCTCATCTGAAGTGAAGAATTCGATTGATTCGATTATGGCCGCTCTGCCGCCCGCCCCTGCCGCTACCCCCGAATTCGCCCCGAAGCGGGTTCATGCGAAAGCGCGCTGGATACGCTTCTCCACCGGCATTGCCGGAGTGATCGCCTTTATGAGTCTGCTATGGTCCAGCTACCGGTTGGGTTACGCCAACGGTCGAACCAGCGCACAGCCCTCCTTTATGCCATCCCCCGTCTATGAAAATCCGATGCCGCGCCCTACCTCCGATGGTACCAATCCCGCCCCGACGATCTCAACCGCCTCCCTCAGAACGCTCCCCGCCTCCTTATCCACCTCTTCCACTACCCTCACCCGCTTCACCCCACCCGAGCCGCCTTCACGTGCAAAACACTTTCCCTGATAGAACCCACGATCCCAGCAGAATAAGACGCTCTCCGGAGGGTGCAAAACCCGGTGAGAGGGCAGGTACATAGCTCGGTCGTTCAGGCGCACCGGAGCGTGTCACTTTTTATTGCGCTTCCCGCCTACCGTCTTGATATTGTTACGGAGCAGGACGATCTCATCATCCTTCATCCCATCGAGCGTTTTGTGGAACGCTTTGAGCTTGGCGTAGTCGCCGGGGGGGATCAGGCCACCCTGCGTTGTATAGGTGATGAACAGAGTGACGGATTTGCCATCCTTTGCGGGCACGATCATGCGTTTATAGCGGTGCAGCGGGCCATTGACCTCGCGATCTGCGGCCTGCCCCGCGAGCCGATAGCCTTTGGGAATCTCGAAGGCCATTTCGACATGCCACTGCTGCGGTGCGACGACAATCGGCTGGATACGGGTTTCGGCAGTCAGGGCGGGCTCATTGCTGAAGTTCATCGAGAAGTCGGTATCGTAGGTGATGGTAGCCTCGTCCTTATCTCCTGAGCTGGCGGCGGTGACTTTGAGGGAGAAGGGGTCGGTTTTGTCGTTCACATCGGGGAGCACGCACTCTTTGAGCGTGATGGCGTTGCCATCGGGGTCGTGAAGCAGGCTGGAGGCAAAATCCTTACGTTGCTGCGGCGTCATCTGGCGGAAGCTGCCACGAAAAGCCTGCGCGGCGCTTCCCAGCGCGATGATTTCGACCCTGCCCTCACGCGCTCCATCCGGTTGGCGAACCATCTTTCCCCGTAGCGTCACGCTATTCTGCTCCGGTTTGTAGGGAGGGACGATCTCGAATTTGCCGACGCCCTCCCGGATTACCAGGGCATCAACGCCCCGGTCGGCGGGTGGGATGTCGCCATACGCGCAGTATTCGGCGGTTGCGTCCAGCCAGACCTCCTTGTTGTCCACGTCGGCGACGGCGATGCAGTGGTCGAACCAGTCCAGGCTGGGCAGGAAGGCGTGGACTGGCCGGTTGTCGTCCGCGCTGAGCAGGACCGGATAGGCTTTGATGCCGACGGCATCCAGCATCGTGATGAGCAGCGTGGCCTTGTCTTTGCAGTCCCCGTAGAGTTTGTCGAAGGCTACGGAGGCGGCATGGGGCTGAATAGCGGAGAGGCCGAACTCCAGGCCGACATAGCGGACGTGGTTGGCGACCCAGTCGTAGATCGCGCGGGCTTTCTCCTCGTCCGTCTTCTTGCCGGCGATCAGCTCCAGCGCCTTGGCGCGGATGGCGTCGTTGGCGACGGCGTTGGGATGCTGCAACTGCCAGAACCAGGCGGCATACTCCTGCCAGGAGGTCATATTGCTGACGCGCAGCCAGGTACTGATCTGATAGTAGGGCGGCATGCCCGGCTCATCGGCATAGGGCGGGATGTCGGACCGCTCCCAGGTGTAGGTCTTGATCTTCCCATCGGGTGAGGTGACGATGGTCGGTTTCCAGGTCTCCTCATGGGCCACCTGATAGTTGAGGGGTTTGTCGGCGGGAGCATGCAGGGCATAGCGGCTATGGAGGACGGGATAGAGGCCATTGAAGGTCCAGGTGTCCGAGAACTGGCCGGGCAGCCTGGGCTTCGTCGTGGTCTCCCATTCATAGTCAATGACGCTATTGTCTTCGATACCGGGCAGGGAGAATCCGACCGAGCGTCCGTCATCGTAGAGCGGTTCGTCGCTATGCGGCGTCGTGACGCGCATATCGGCGGGGTCCACCTCTTTGACGCTCCCATTCGGTTGGATCGTGCGCGCATGCAGTACTTTGATGGTCTCATAGTGCGCGTTGTAGTTGAGCTTGACTTCGGCTTCGCTCCGCGCGCGCTCGCTGAAGAGCTTTTCCGCCACGCGATAGCGCCGGATGAGGGTTCCGTCCGGCAGCACGGTGATGTCGCCCAGGTCCAGGAGTTTCACAAAGTTCTGGCTGGGCCATTTCGAGGCAGGCGGCGCACTTTTGATCGCCGCCTGCAACTCCGCATCCAGCATTGCCAGTGATATGGCGGGTGGGGAGGCGGGCTTCGTGCTCGTTTCCTGTGCGCTTGCCCAGGAAGTGGAAAGCATCAGGACGGATAGAAAGGAGAAGAAAGAGAGCAGAGGGTGAAGATAACGTCGCGAATGGTTCCGTGAAGCAGGCATAATTTCCTCCCAAATGTAACAAGCGTGCGAGCGCACGACATGATGAAAAGAACGCTCAATGCACGCCATCGTGACGGAGAATCTGAGATTCTATGAGCAAGGTAGCATCCGGCAAAGCGCTTGCGGTCAGCGCCGCTTGAGCAGTTCTGAGAGGAGGCGGGCCAATCCTATAATTGCCAGAACAGACGCCGTAAGCCATAGTGTTGACTGGAACGCCATTTGCGCCTTATCGGCAAAAACAAAACTGAGGCCGAACAGGACCGCGCTGATGGCGATCAG
>DATGIG010000070.1:0-3655 GCA_035295825.1 Chthonomonadaceae bacterium
GGGCTTCCGGCATTGGCGCGGCGACCGTGCGGGAGTTTGCCCGCGAGGGAGCCATCGCTATCATTTTCGATATCAACGTGCAGGCCGGCGAGGAGGTCGCGGCCTCGCTGCAGCAGGAGGGGTTGCGCGCCTCCTTCCTGCGCCTGGATGTGGCCGATGCCGACGCCTGCCGCGAGGCGGTGCAAGCAGTGTTCGCACAGCACGGACGGCTCGACTACCTGGTGAATAGCGCCGCCAGCTTCCTGGGAAAGGGACTGGACGCGACTACGGCGGATTGGGAGCAGAGCCTGGGCGTGAACGTGCGGGGCGGGGCGAACATGGCGCAGGCATGCCATGGGCCGATGAAACAGACGGGCGGCGGCGCGATTGTCAATATCAGCAGCATCTCCGGCCATATCGCGCAGCCGAATCGCTGGACCTACAACGCCTGCAAGGGCGGCATCCTGGCGATGACCCGCTGCCAGGCGCTGGACATGGCTCCGGACAATATTCGCGTCAACGTGGTCAGCCCCGGCTGGACCTGGACGCCCGAAGTAGCGAAAGCGGCGAACGGAGACAGGGAGAAGTGGGAGCCGGTCTGGGGGCGCTTCTCGATGCTGCGCCGCCTGGGCGAGGCCCGCGAGATCGCTCGCGCTATTCTCTTCTTATGCAGCGACGACGCCAGTTTCATCACCGGAGCGGAATTACCCGTGGATGGCGGCTATCTGGGCCTGGGCAGCGAAGGCCTGGGCGACCGCTCCACCTTCGCCGGGACGGCATAATTCCGGTCTATGGGGGAGAGAGTTCGCCCTCTCCCCATAGACCTTTCGATTGCTCCGAATCATGAGCGGTTGCGCGCCCGGATACCGATAAGCGGTTGCTCCGCACCGGTATATTCGGAGAGGCTCTCCGGATTCTTCATCCGCCGTAAGTGCTTGCGCAACTCCTCTACATGCGCAAGTGCCGCCTCCGCAAACCGTTCGTCCAGAACCATAACGCCCGCCTGCGCCTGTCGCAGGGTCGCTGTGACAAACACCTCCTTCAGGTAGGCGGGAGTAAAGCCCTCGCTCCGTTCCGCCACACGCTTCGCCAGCGCCTCGACGTCGAAATCCGGCGCAAGCCGTTGTTGGATCGTCGCCCGCGAAAGCAGGCGAAGGCAGTAGGTGCGCCGCTCCTCCCTGGCGGGCAGCCCGATGTGGAACACCCGGTCGAAGCGCGATGGCCGCTTGAGCAGCGCCTCGTCAATCCGTTCCGGATGGTTCGATGAGGCGATGATAAGCAGACCGTTGTTGTTGTGAAAGCCGTCCAGTTCATTCAGAAAGACGGTGCGGTTGGTGTCGTTCACGAGGCCGTCAATATCTTCAAAGGCCAGCAGGCAGGGCGAGAGCCTGCGAGCCCGGTTGAAGATGGCCCGAATGGCGTCCCCGTGATCGTCTTCATATTCGTCCTCTTTCCCCACCGCGAAGTCCCGGACATAGAGGAAGGGCAGATCAGGGAGCGCGGCAGCGGCGGCTTTGCAGATCATGGTCTTGCCCGTTCCGGGCGGCCCGATCAGGAGCAGGCCCCGCTTCCAGGGAAAGTCCAGTGCCGTGAATGCGTCGCGATGCCGGTAGAAGCCCTCGATCGCCTCGCGGACCTCGTCCAGCAGTCGCGGAGCCAGCACAAGATCCTCCCAGGTGACCTTGCCGATCTCCGCATCGAGTTCCGGGGCGCTCTTCCAGTAGTTCGAGTACCGGAGGCTGCGTCCTGCAGGTCGCAGCGCATAGTCTTCCAACGCGCGAGAGAAGCGGTGCAACCCGCTTAGATCATCGGCAATACAGAGGACGCAGCCGCAGATATAAGAGGAGGGCGTCAGCGCGACCTCAATCGGGATGCCCTGCCACACAACCGCATACCAACCGACATACGGACAGACCTGATTGCGTTCGATATGACCGTCGCTGCCCGTTATCAGGCTCCGCATGTCCCCGGCTTTTTCGGCCAGAAAACGCATCATCTGGAGCCGGTCCGGCCAGAGGAGCAGGGTCGCACAGCCCGGACGGCAGCGGCGTATCTGCTCCAGGAGCGCATCAATGCCCTCGCCGGATTGAGCTTCCGCCTGCAAGGCATGTTGAATGGCGGAGTCCCGCCAGGATTCCATAATCAGACATGGTAGGGTTTGCATGATCTTCCGATATTTCCAGAAGCGGGGCAACAACAGCCGTTGCAGCCGCGTGGGTTTGCGTCGGCCAGGATAGTGTAGGGCGTAGGCTCCATCCTGTGCCGATCACATTGGCAGGGCACAGCAAGCAGCGCCCCTACACCCCTCCGTAGGGCAGACGCAATCCAGCGCGGCGCGTTTTGCAACACGCTTCAAAAAGGAGACAGGAAAATAGAGAGACTGTCTGCGGCTTCAGGCAGCGACTCGCATTCAGGACACAAAAGCGCAATAAATGCGCTTATGACCTGTTTAGCGAGGCGGCAAATGTAGGTGTAAGATACGTACAAGCATCGGAGATCGTCCGTCACGTGGTTAATGGGAGAAAGGGCTCTCCCAGATCATCGCGACAGTATACCCCAGATCCGGCTGCCTGACAAGCAAAATTTTGCTTCCGGGATTTAGCGCGGAAAGAGCACGATGGCGATAATACCATGGTCGTACTTGGCGTTTTCCAGCGTGAACGTGCCCTGCAGGTCGCCGCGCACCAACGTCTCGACGATGGAGAGGCCCAGGCTGTCGGTGGAGGAGATCTTAAAGCCCTCGGGCAGCAGTTCGCCATCGTTGAGGACGGCGACGCGCATCTCTGTCTCCGTCTCGCTGAGCTGGATCTGGATCCGCCCGTCGTTGAGGGTCTTGAAGCCGTGCTCGATGGCGTTCATGACCAGTTCGTTGAGGACCAGGGCGATACTCGTAGCCTTGGCGGTCGGCAGCACGAAGTCAGCGCCCTCGATGGAGGTGCGGATGGACTTGCCAGGCGGCACGACGGACTGCTGGGCGGCGGAGAGGATGGCCTCCGCGACCTTCTTGATGGAGACGGAATCGAGATCATCGCGGGTGAGGAGTTCGTGGACGCTGGAGATGGCGAGGATACGGTTGAGGGTATCGTTGAGGGCGTCCTCCACCGTCGTGTACTTGGAGTAGCGCATCTCCAATCGGACCAGGGAGACGATCTGCTGCAGGTTGTTCTTGATCCGGTGGTGCATCTCCTGCACCACGGCGGACTTGACCATGAGCTTGGCATGCTCGATGGCGAGGGCGGCCTGGGTGCCGAGCGCCTGAAGGACGAGCAGCTCCTCACGGGCGAACTGGTGGACTCTCTCCGTATAGCAGTTGAGGACCCCAATCACCTCGCCCTTGATCATCAGGGGGATGCTGGCGATAGAGCGGACGCCCGCCTTCTGCGCGATGTCAGGGAAACTATACTCGGGAGCCTGCTGGACGTCGAGGACCGTGATGACCCTCCGCTCCGCCACAGCACGCCCGGAGACGCTCTCGCCGATCCGCAAGTTCGGCTTCTTCATGTACTCTTTGCTGTTGGCCTGAGTCGCCTTGATGACCAGCTCCCCCTTCGCCTCGTCCACCAGCATCACCGTGCAGATCTTGTAGTTCATGGTACGGGCGGTCATGGTGACAAAGAGCTGCAGCAACTCCTCCAGGTACATATTGGAAGTGATGGCCTGGCTCACCTCCGAGAGC
>DATGIG010000071.1:0-8793 GCA_035295825.1 Chthonomonadaceae bacterium
GAGGAAGCGGGCGTGAGCGGCGAGGGTGGCGTGATAGTAGAGCGGGGTAGCTCCATAACGGTCTTGCGCCTCGATTTTCGCGCCCCGTTCCAGCAGCAGTTGCATGATCTCCACGGAGGGGGCGCTCATCAGGGGGGTTCCATCGAAGACATCCCGGTCGTCCGGCTTTACTCCGGCATCCAGCAGCGCTTTGACGATGCGCACATCGCCTTTTAGTACAGCATCATCCAGGGGTTTTCGGTTCTCTTCATCCGGCGCTTCGATGTCTACCTTACCGGCGATCAGGGCTTCTACGATGGGCAGATCCCCATTCTGGATGGCAAAACTGAGCGCCGTTCCTCCCTCCGCATTACGCTCATGGAGGGCATAGCCGTACATGATACCGTTCGGATCGCTCCCCGAGGTGAGCAGGTAGCGGACCATATCCACATTGCGCTTCACCACGGCCCAGATCAAGGCGGTTTGCCCGTACTCGCCCTTCGCCCGGATATTGGCTCCCTGTTTGAGCAACTCCTTCACTTTGACGAAGTCATTCGCTTCTGCAGCGCGCAAGAGATCCGCATCCAGGCGCGTTTTGTTGGGAGGTTGGGCGGATGGAGCCGAGGGCGCGCTCTGTTTCGCGATCTCGGCGGCAGGAGCGTGCGGGATACCTGGCTCGGCATGGGTACACGGGTGGGGGAGGGCCAGGCCGAACAGCATCCCTCCCGCAAGGAGGGTTGATCTCCGAAGCCCGACAGCGAGCAGAAGGCGATGGTTCATTTCACGTTCCCTGTACGGATGGGAGAGGATTCCGCCTGTCTGTGTGGAATCTATTGCATCGTAATACAGGCCATCCTGTGGGGCGCGATGCCAGGAGCGACGAAACGCTACTCCGGCAACGGCCACAATGGGTCATTCTAAAAGGGTTCGCGATTCTCCTCTTTTTTTCGCACAGGCCCTTGACATATTCTATTTAATAGAATATACTTCACCATCGAATAGATCTGTGGAGGGTGTAGCTTGGACGAGATGCGCGAACTGCTCAAAGGGAATACCCCGACCGTAGTGCTGGCGGTGCTCAGCGAGGGACCGCAGCACACCTATGCAATCGGGCGGATCATCGTGGAGCGCGTCGGGGATGCGGTCCCGTTCAAGCGCGGTACGCTCTATCCTGTTTTGCATGCCCTGGAGCGCGATGGCTTGGTGGTAGGGAACTGGCAGCATGTCGATGGCGAACGTCCGCGCTGCATCTACTCCATTACCCCGGCAGGCCGCGCCGTTTTGGCGCGGCGGGCACAGCAGTGGAACCGGTTTGCCGACGCCATGTCCAGCCTGATCGGAGGCATTCCTCATGAGCAAACGAGTTGAGACGCCTCTTTGCGCGCCTGATGACCCGATAGCGCCGGACGCGTGTGACCGGATCGAAGACTACCTCGACTATCTCTGCGCCCCGCTGTTGGGCGTGGTGCCTTATGCTGAGCGCCGCTGCCTGCGCGATGAGGCGCGCCAGCATCTGCAAGATCTGGTCGAGGAGTTCCGCGAGCAGGGCTTGTCTCCGCAAGAGGCGCTGACGCGTGCGCTCCACGCGCATGGTAACCCGTGGCGCATCGGGCAGTCTTTTGTGCAGGAGTGGAGCCTGGGCAGGGCAGCAGCTCCCAGGAATGCGGTGCGGCGGGCGACGCTATGCGCGTTCGCCTGGTTCGGCATTGCGACCGTGCTCTCGCTGCTGTTGATCGAGCAGTATACCTATGAGGTGAGCAGCCAGCTTGTCATCACCAGAGGCTATTTGATGCCATATTCCTACCAGGATGCCCTGTTTCCTTACCTGATAGGGCTGCTGCTCCTGTCGCCCATCGTCGCCGGCTGCTTGAGCGGGCTGATGGCTCCGAGGCAGGTGATCCAGGGCATCATCAATGCCCTGGGGATCCTGTGCGCGAATACGCTGCTAACGGCCTGCCTCCTGCTGCCCAAGATCGAGGGCATGGTATTTTTGCTGATCCAGATCGCCGTCTGGCTTCCGATCGGCTGCGGCGCGGCGGTCCTGACCGCGACACTGCACCGGTACCACCAGTGCCAGCGCTTCTGGCAACTGGCGCGCTGATCTGTTTAGAGGAGCATCCCATGCGACGTACGCAGCGATTGCGACGGATCGAGACCTGCTCCGGCTTTGGATTGATCGAGCTGCTGGTCGTGCTCGTCATCCTCGGCCTGCTGGCCGCGCTGCTCTATCCCATTCTGGGTAAAGTCCGTGAGCGCGATCGCGCTTCGACCTGCATGTCCAATCTCAAGCAGATCGGCCTGGCGATAGATCTCTATGTGTACGACTACGATGAGATCTACCCCATGAGCCGTTTCCCGGATGCGACCCATCCCATCGGGGGATGTACCAGCCACAACACCGTTCAGCCGGAGGATAATCTGCAGGGATCCAGCATCAATTGGAAGCGTGTGCTGTTGCCCTATGTGCAGCGCCAGGATATCTGGGCCTGCCCGTCCAATCCGTATCTCTGGAATGCCGGCGGCTATAACGGCAAGCAGAACTTCGGCGATGAGACCAACGTCTTCTATCCTGAAATGCGACTATGGCTGCCTATCTCCTATGCGCTGAACGGCAGCTTCTTCCATGAGGCGATCCCGCCGTGCTGGATGCATGAGCAAACCGTGCGCGGACGCTTCCGCTCCGAGATTCAGTCGCCCGCTAATCTCCTGCTGTTGATCGAAACGCGCATGAGCTACCCCGACCTGGGGGATTGGTGGATCCGACGCGATCAGGGCGGCAATGAACCCGCCAGGCACCTATTGGGACCGTTCCAGACGCACAATGGGACGTGCAACTGGCTGTGCGCCGATCTGCACGTCAAGTCCCTCAAACTGCAAGACACCTGCCAGACCGAGATGTGGACGGATGGTCGCCCCAGCAAGACCGGCGGGTGTGGGCATCTGGACCAGATCGCACAGGAGTACCGTTAGGCAACCGTTCCGTCGGCATCGCCCGCCGACGAGAGGAGAATCACATGGTCGCTAAGCAGAACCGTCATGAAGAGGGCGCTTCGCCTTCCCGCCTCACCGGATTTACGCTGATCGAGCTACTGGTGGTTATCGCAATCATCGCTGTCCTGGCAGCCATCCTCTTTCCTGTGTTCTCCCGCGCCCGAGAGCAGGCGCGTGGGACCTCCTGCCTCTCCAACCTGAAACAACTGGGGCTGGCCATCGAGATGTACGTGGACGACTATGACAGCACCTACCCTATGAGCCGCTTCCCCGATGCGACCCATCCGCGTGGAGGCTGTACCAGCAGCCAGGGCGTCACTCAGCCGGAGGATGACCTGCAGGGATCCAGCGTCAACTGGAAGCGTGCTATCCTTACCTATGTCAAGAACCAGGGCGTCTGGGCCTGCCCCTCCAATACGTTTCTCTGGGAGGCCGGCGGCTATAACGGCAAGCAGAACTTCGGCGACGAGACCAATGTTTTCTATCCGCAGTCCCAGTGGCTGCCAAGGTCGTATGCCCTCAACGGCAGCTTCTTCCATGAGGCCATCGCCCCCTGCTGGCTGGGCGAGTCTCTGGTGCGTGGGCGCTATCGCAGTGAGGTCAAAGCGCCCTCCAATGTGATCCTGCTGCTGGAGACGCGCGAAAGCTATCCCGACCTGGGGGACTGGTGGATCCCGCGCCGCCACGACGGCAATGATCCCTCCAAGCAGCCTCTGGGTCCATTCCAATCGCACAATACCATGTGCAATTGGCTGTTCGCAGACCAGCACGCCAAGCATCTGAAGGTGGCTTCTACTTGCCAGGACCAGGACTGGACGGATGGGATCCCCAGTTTAACGGGCGGATGCACCAAGATCAGTCAGGAAGCGGACGAATACAAGTAATCTCCGACCTACAAAGCACTCCACCCAGCCTGATATGCGCCGGGATCCGCCGGACCCTGCGCGACAGTCTCCAGCCGACGGTTACGCATGTGATGATCACCTATTTGGGGTTGTCTTTACCGAAGACCAGGTGTGGTACAAGATGAGTCCAAAAGGGACCCACCAGATGAAATCGTTGGCGAGGAGAAGGCAGCCGAACTTCCAGGGAAGCTCTCCCTGGAAGGCTGCCATCAGGAAACCGAGGGGGCCGAAGAGTTTCCCCAGGAGGCCCACCAGCACAATCGGCCAGTGGCGGAAGGGATCATACGCGGCGCAAGCGTATCCGATGCCGTAGACGCCTACGATCATTCCGATGCACTGCCAGATCTGCGGGTAGTTGGGCGGCGGCATATGCAGCCACCGAAACGCCATTAGGGGAAACAGGACGACCCAACCCCCCCACACGATATTGTAGATTGCCGCCAGCCAGAGCGTCACCGTGATCCAGCGTGGAACCGTTCCGGAGTGCATCGAATTCATTTCCCTTCCCTGCTGCCAACTTCCCCGCCATTCGCTATGCGAGCGGCTATAAGCGTGTCCGGTTTATTGTAGCATAGACGGAACCTGAGCGATAAAGTATCCATAAGGAGGCTACCGTCTATGCGTCAACCGCCCGAACTTTCCGAAAACACACTGATCGATTGTCTTCGCACCCACTTTGACCTTCCTGTCGTCACCTGTCGCTATCTACCCATCGGCTATGATATGAACGCTTTCGTCTACGAGGCGCTTACGGCGGAAGGGGATTCGTACTTCGTCAAAGTCCGGGATGGCGCTATCCCCCTGCCCAGCCTGCTGGTTCCTCGACTCCTCATTGAGCAAGGCATTTCGCATATCCTCGCTCCGCTGCGAACCCTCGCACAATCTCTCTGGTGCTCCCTGGAGCGCTATTCAGTCATCGTCTATCCCTTCATTCATGGAGAGAATGCCAAGCTTGTGGGGCTCTCGGAGGACCAGTGGCGGGAATTCGGCGCGACGCTGAATGCGATCCACTCCGGTGGGTTTGCCGAACTGCTGCGAGGGCAGGTTCCCGAAGAGGCGTTCTCGAACCCGGCGGTGCAGGTCGTGCGGCGCCTGTCGGCCCGGATAGAGGAGGGCCATTTTGAGAGCCCGGCAGCAGCGGAGTTGGCCGCGTTCTGGAGCGAGCGTCAGCGCCTGATCTCGCATCTTCTCGACCGGGCCGAGACGTTAGCCGGGCATTTGCAGCGCATCCCCTTTGAAAATGTCCTTTGCCATGCCGACATCCACGGCGCAAACATACTGGTCAGCGAGGAGGGGGATATCCATCTGGTGGATTGGGACGGTCCCTTGCTGGCTCCCAGAGAGCGCGATCTGCTGTTTGTTGTCGGCTCCCGGATCGCCTGCACTGTGCTGCCTCACGAAGAGAGCTGGTTCTTTGAGGGGTACGGCGAGGTCGAGATCAACCGCACGGCGCTGACCTACTATCGCTACGAGCGGGTCATCGAAGATATTGGGGAAGCGAGCAAAAGAGCGTTTGGGGAGATCGAGGCGAGCGAGGAGGTGAGGGCGGAAGAGGCAGAGCATATCCGGATGCAGTTTCTACCGGGTAATATGCTGGAGGCGGCGCTGCAGGCCGACACCAATTTGGGATAAGAGGGACAGAGAATGAACCTGTACGAAAAACCGCGCGGGATACAGACCCGCTGGTTCAGCTTTGAGAATGCGGATCCGGGCCGGGGCCGCGCCGGCCTGGAGAATAAGGGCGCAAAGGGGCACGCCTTCGACCAGGTTGCGGCTGGAGAGACGAAGACCCTACTGGATGTGAAGGGCAGCGGGACCATCTGCCGCATCTGGCTGACGGTGAGTGATCGCAGTCCGCAGATGCTGCGGAGCCTGCGCCTCGACATGACCTGGGATCATGCCGCCCATCCCGCCGTGTCGGCCCCGTTGGGCGACTTCTTCGGCGTCGGGCTGGGGCGGCGCACGCCCTTCGAGTGCGCCCTCTTCTCCGATCCGGAGGGACGGAGCTTCAACTGCTTCATTCCCATGCCCTTCCGCAGCGCGGCCCGCATCACCCTCACCAATGAGTCCGGGGAGCGCCTGCCGCACCTCTTCTATGATGTGGATCTCCTGATGGATGTGACGCACACCCCCGAAACGCTCTACTTTCATACCCACTGGCGGCGCGAAGCGCCCAACGCCCTCGGGGCGGAGTACACGATTTTGCCGCGCGTTCAGGGCAGCGGGCGGTTTCTGGGGTGCAATCTGGGCGTGATCGCCGACGCGCGTTATGAGGGAGCCTGGTGGGGCGAGGGTGAGGTGAAGTGCCGCTTCGGAGAGGATGCCCTTCCCACGCTCTGCGGCACGGGCACCGAAGACTACATCGGCACGGGCTGGGGGCAGGGGAGCTATGCCCACCGGACCCAGGGTTGCCTCATCGCCGACCGCGACCACCGGCAGTGGGCGTTCTATCGCTACCACACCGCCGACCCCATCTACTTCGACGACGCCTGCGAGGTGACCATCCAGACCATCGGCGGGACCGGAAAGGCGAAGGTGATCGAACTCCAGCAGAAGGGGGTTCCGCTGATCCCCGTCAGCATAGACACGGGCAAGGAGGGCGGGTTCATTCCACTGATGGATCTGGAGCAGCCCGTGGATCTTCTGGCTGAGTCGATCCCGGAGGGCTGGTGCAACTTCTGGCGGCAGGACGACTGGTCCTCAACGGCCTATTTCTATCTGGATTCTCCGGAGAGCTCCCTCCCACCCGTCGCTCCTGCAGCGCAGCGGTCATCGGGGCTGTTGATGCCCGAGGACCCGAATGCCAGGCACGATACCGTCTGATGCCCTTAGGGGGACACGTTGAGCATGAAGAAGGCGAGGCGCGTCCAGTTTCCGGGGGTTGAAAACCCCCGTCTCAGGGGCGCTATGCGCCAACCGTCCTCACGGACGGAATAAGGAATGCGCCTGCGGCGCGCTATTGTAGACAATTTCTTAGGGAGGTGCGTTGAGCATGAAGAAGGCGAGGCGCGTCCAGTGGCCCTTGCTGCGGGCGTCCGAATCGGGACGGATCCGGAGTGTCACCGTGTGTTTGCCGCTGGCGAGATGATCCGCCAGGATGCGGTACTGAGGGCGGGCATACTGGAGCGAGAAGTCATCGAAGGGGGTAAGCGCCTTCCAGTCTCCATCGTCAATCTTATAATCCAGGTTGCCTGTGTCGGGGCCGAGGATGTAGTAGAGGCCGATGGTGTCGCCGGTAAACGGATAGGTGAGCTGGGAATTGGGGGTGTTCGAAGCCAGGGCGCGGGGCCAGTCCTTCTGAAAAGGCTTCTCTTCCAGGCTCCAACCGGAAGGGAGGGGGAGCGAGGCAGCCTCGACGAGGCGCCCATGCTCCCATGCATCGGTCCGGTAGGCCAGGGAGATTCGGTAGGGAAGCTGTCTCAGGGTAGGCGTATGCAGGCTACACTCGGCCAGAAAGCCTGTGAGGGTGTCGGCGTAGAGCTGGTAACCCGCATCGGTGGGATGGCAGACATCCTTGGAAAACGCATCCCAGGTGAGCTGGCCGGCTTGGATGCGCTCCGCCGCAGCGGCTCCCAGATCCACCGAGGCAAGGCGGTAGTGCGCGGCAACGTACTCATGGCGCAGGATGATGGGAGGGAGCTTCCCGGCCTTGAAGTCGGCAAGCATGTCCTTATGCAGCGTATAGATAAAACAGATATCCGCATAAGGCTTGTCGCGGCGTATCTGGCGGACAATCCCATCCATGGCGCGGTCTACCGTCTCATCGGGTGTTCCCATGTCATTGACGGCATACTCGACGAAAACTAGATCGGGATTCTTATCCAGTACATCGCGCTGCAGGCGGAAGGCGCCGAGGGAGGATCCGGTGCCCCCGATGGAGGCATCTACCTCGGTGATGGCGGCCTTGGGGAACTGCGTTTTGAACCATGCGGTGGTCTTCGCTCGCCAGGAGGTTTTGGCGGCATCGGAAGCTCCGGCTCCGGCGGTGATGGAGCCGCCGAAATAGGCGATGGTGATCGGACGCCCGAGCTTCAATTTGATGAAGACGTTCGGCAGTCCACTTCGCGTCTCGACGATCTGGTACAGTTTCTGCGCCTTCGCTCCGAGGGCGAGGGTCGTGAGCAACGCGAATGTCAGAGCGAACTTGAACATGTTTTGCCTCGTGATGACGGCTATTCGGCGGTATTCTCCGCAGGCGCGGCTTCCGGAGCGGCCGGCGCTTCCTGGACAGGGGCGGATTCGGGCGCGGGCGTAGGCTTGGGGCGCGGGGGACGGGGGGCCGCAGCAGGCTTGGCGGCAGGCGGGCGAGAAGCGGCGGCTGCCGGTCGGGCTGCAGGCCGGGCTGCGGGTCGGGCTGCGGCGGGCTTAGCAGCACGGGCGGCCTTGATTCTGGTTTCCAGACGCTCTTGCTCCCGCTTGCGGGTGCGGCGGATCTCTTTAGCTCGAATACGCACGGGTCCTCCTCCGAAACAGAGACAGAATAGATGGAGAGGCGATCACGAGATCGCTTCCAATTGGCGCTATACTATACCGGCAGCATCCCGCAATTGTCAAGAGCGCCACGCGTTTTCATACAGACAGGGAATAGGGTGACGCAGGAGCGGGGGCGTGGTATAATGCAACCGGTCAGGGTGTGGCGCAATCACACCCCGCTCCAGATGCCCCGGACGTCTGCAAACGGCTGGGGCATCGCTTATTAGGAGTTGGTCTCCGACGCCCGAGGGGAGGCGAAGAGGCCATCGTGCGGCGCGGGAGCGCGGAAAATAGGTTGCAAAGCGATGGTTCGCACGACCCCTGAAGTCTAACAGGTTTAGCTTAAAATCCTATTAAATCAGAATTAAATCCTGTTAAGAACCGCAAATTGAAGTATTCCCAGGAAAAAAGAAGGAATCCTCGCCCCTCTGTCGAAGTTAGGGTT
>DATGIG010000072.1:0-18620 GCA_035295825.1 Chthonomonadaceae bacterium
CTTAAGGAACAGCGAACTCACCTATGCCACCATGGTGAACAGCATCGCGGATGGGGTGATCGCCACGGATGCGGAGGGGCGGGTCTGCTTCCTCAACTCCATGGCGGAGAAGCTGACGGGGCGTCGGATCGCGGAGATGCAGGGACTTCCCCTGGAAGATGTTTTTCAAGCGGGACAAGAACCAGGCCGAGAGGGTGCAGAGGGCCTGGTGATCCAGGCGCTCCACCGGAACTGCGCCGTCGAACTCGCCGAGCCCTATCTCTGGATGTCACGGCAGGGTGAGACCTTCCCGGTTGAGGGGAGTGTCGCGCCCGTGGCGGATGCCATGGGGAGAGTGGTCGGGGCCGTGGTGATCTTTCGGGAAATCACCGAGCGGAAGCGGTTGGAATCGCAGATTGCCAGGCACGTGGAGAGGCTGCATGAGCGAAGCGCCTGCCTGGAGGTACAGCAAGCCGAACTGATGCTGCAGCGCGAGGAACTGCTGTTAGCGAACAAGAAACTGGTCACAACCAACGAGCGCCTGGCGGTAGCTGTACAGAGCCTGGAGGCATTGGCGACGACGGACGGATTGACCGGGCTGAAAAACCATCGCGCCTTCCATGAGCAGTTGGCGGAGGAGAGCTTGCGGGCGCAGCGCTATGGCGCTCCGCTCTCCCTGATCCTGCTCGATGTAGACCGATTCAAGCAATTCAATGATACCTTCGGACACCCTGCGGGAGACATAGCGTTAAAACATGTGGCCGAAATCCTGAAGGCATGCGCGCGACAGACCGATACCACCGCCCGCTATGGCGGAGAGGAGTTCGCTATCATTCTGACGGGAACGGATAGCGCCGGTGCGATGCGCGTTGCCGAGCGGATGCGCACTGCTATCGAGGGGGCTGCCTGGGAGCAGCGCCCGCTGACCGCCAGCCTCGGCATCTCCACCTACGGAGCGCGCACCGCCTCCGCCGAGGCCATGCTGCTGGCGGCGGACCAGGCGCTCTACCACTCCAAGCTGACAGGCCGCAACCGTATCACGCATCTTGCTGAGATGCCTCTTTCGGTGATAGGGGACCTCCATGGCAACCTGGTCACCCCCTACAGCGATCTGGTCCACGAGATGATGTGTATCCAGACAGACATGCTCACGAGCGCCTCCGAACAGGTGCGTGAGGTGATGTCTCAAGCCTACGACGCTACCGTTGTCAGTTGGTCGCGCCTGCTGGATCTCAAAGATAAGGAGACGGAGGGGCATAGCGCGCGGGTGACGGAGATGACCGAACGCCTGGGGCGGCGGGTCGGAATGAATTCGGAAGAGCTCCTCTATGCCCGTTGGGGCGCGCTCTTGCACGATGTGGGGAAGATGGGCGTGCCCGACCATATTCTGCATAAACCCGGCCCGCTGACGCAGGCGGAGTGGAGGATCATGCAGAGCCATACCATCATTGCCTACGAATTGCTCGCCCCGGTCACGTTTTTGCGCCCCGCCCTGGATATACCCTACTCGCATCATGAGAAGTGGGATGGCACGGGCTACCCGCAGGGGTTACGCGGCGATTCGATCCCACTGGCAGCCCGGCTATTCGCGGTCGTGGATGTCTACGATGCGCTGACCAACGACCGTCCCTATTGCAAAGCATGGACGCCAGAGCAGGCGTTGGCACACCTCCGGTCGCTGCAAGGCTCGCACTTCGACCCCCGCGCCGTGCGGGTCTTCCTGGACGAATTCGCCCCCAGTTAAGTTCCCCTTTTTCCGGCAATTGTGTCGTTGCCTCGCTTAGCGGGCATGTGGAATATTGTGTGTGACGACGGGCGACCAGCCTGTCGCCGCATCGGTTCTGCACGCCTGGAAGGAGATGTTATGCAGCGACACTACGGATTTACGCTCGTCGAGCTATTAGTAACTATAGCGATTATCGCGATTTTATCGGCGATCCTGATCCCGGTCTTTTCGCAGGGGCGGGAGAGCGGGAGGCGTATCGCGTGCCTGTCGAATGTACGCCAGTTGGGGCAGGCCGTGGAGATGTACGCTCAGGATTACGATGAGCATCTGCCTATCCTGGGCACCAAAAACGAGGGGCGTGGACGCTGGATGTGGCAGATACAGGGCTACGTTCGCAATGCGCAGGTCTTTTCCTGCCCCCATGTCCCCGACAACGTGTACGACGGTTCCCAGTGGACAGATCGGGCCGGCTACGGATGGGCGGAGCATCTCTGGGGCCACAACACCGGCACGCCCCAGGCGGACGGCTATCTGCTCTCCGAGATCAGCAAGCCCGCGCAGACCATCTGCCTCGGCGATACCGGCTTCAATGGACGTCCCGGCTGGGCCATGTATCGTCGCCCACCCTGGATCGGGAGTTCCGACGACCGCCCCGGCTACTATCCGCAATTCCGGCATCATGCCCTCCAGACGCGGCCGATCCTGGACACGGAATACCACGTGACACGCGCCATGCCGCTCGACGGCATGTGCAATTTCGCCTTTCTGGACGGCCATGTCAAGGCGATGCGGGCGGACGCTGCTTTTGCCGCTGCGGACACGGAGGATGGCGTTGCGCTCACGGGCGACGACCGTTATCTGCTCTGGAACCGCAATTAACCCCGTAATTTTGCTGAGGAAATCCTCCTATCTGCCGATAATTCAGGTTGCGAGAGCATGAGGCTCTCTTGAGTATTGGTCAAGATTAAGGAGGAGTGACCGTGAAAAATCGGGTTTTTGCCCTGATTGTCTGGGCGCTGGTTGGGCTGTTTGTTCTGGCCGGATGCGGCGGAGGCGGGGGCAGCTCGGCTCCGGCCACCCCCGCTACCGGCGTCACCTTGACAGGGCGGGCGCTGGTGCCGGCCGGGACGCCGACCAAGGCCGTCGGGACCGACATCCCGCTGCCCTTCGCCGGCGCGACACTGACCGACATCACCGCCGGTCTGCCGGGCGCCACTTTTGCGACGACCCAGACCAATGGGCAGGGAGGCTACCAATTTAATGGCCTCGCCAATTCGCACAGCTACGTTTTGAATATCTCCAAGAACGTCACCGGGCCGCAGACGATCCATCTGGCCGCCTATGTGCATGTCAGCAGCACCGGCGTGATCGCTACGGGCACATCGACTTCGTTCACGCTCGATGCGGACGAGAGCACGACGGTGGCCGCGAACTACATCTTCTCGCTGATCAACAGCGGCTCCGCCGCTCCCGGCGATGACCTCTCCGATGTGGCGAATAACATGGCCACTACATTCGACACGGAGCGCCATGACGGCACCGCTCCCACCATCGACCTGGGCAAGGACCCCTCCGACCCCAATAGCTTCTCCGGCGCGACGCAGCAGATTGTCAACCAGGGGCAGCAGACGGGCGCGTATTTCGGCTCCAGCCGCTCCAGCAGCAACACTCTCGCCAACTTGCTCTTCGATAAGAGCGTTCACAAGGTCGGCTTCGTTCTTTGCGTAATGGACGCCGCCGGAAACTTCTTCGACGCCGACTACTTCGCCGGCACGACCAGCAACCAGGGCGACTTCGCCGGCACGACCACGGATGGTCTCTACACGGTGAAGGGCCATATGACGGTAGGCAGCGCGTTCGGCACCTGGGCGGCTGTGGACGGCTCGAGCAAGGGCGCATGGGTTGCGAACCTGCAGACGAGCACGAGCGCCAATGTCTCCAAGGGGTATGTCGGCTCGTTCACCAAGAATGGGCGCACCGGCAACGAAGGCACCTGGTTCTTCTTTGTGGACAAGAACGGCAATGCGCTCATGCTCGCTCATGACGAGGCGTTCCCACAGCGCAGCCACCTGCTCAAAACCGCGATCATCACCGGAACGGTAGACGGCTCGGGCACTATCACGGGCGGCCTGGTCTTCCCGGCGGTGGCGGGTTCCGTCACCGGCGGCAATCCGTTGACCGGCGGCACGGCATCCGGCGGCGGCACCGGCAACGCAGGCAGCCACACCGGCAGCGGTACCGGTACCGTGACCGGTGCGTTCAGCGGCAACACCGTCTCCGGAACCTGGTCGTTCAGCGGCCTGCGCGACGGCAGCTCGTTCAACGCCACTGGAAGCTGGTCCGGCTTCCAACTGTAAGGGTAGGATAACAAAGAGGTCTCACGCAAAGGCGCAAAGACGCAAAGAAGAACACAAAGAATGCGTAGAGGAAGAGAAGCGATTCTCGGACGTACGCTCCTCTTACCGGGTTTTTCTCTCTGCGGCTTTGCGGCTTCGCGTGAGGCTTTCTCACATATAGAGGAAGTGTTATGAGAAAGTCTCTCTGTCGGGCCGGAATGGTCCTGGCGTTGGTGATAATGGCGGCGGGCGCAACGCGGGCGCAGTTGGGCGTTGGGGCCAGAGCCTTGAGCATGGGCGGGGCGTTTACGGCGGTGGCGGAGGGCGATGATGCGACCTCCTGGAACCCGGCGGCGGTGGCCGGGCAGCGCGGACATCGGCTGTTATGGCCCTCCCTCTCGCTGTTCTCAAATGGAACGGAGACGATAACAGACGCGTTTCGGGGCCTCTCCTCCAGTTGGAGCGACCGCCTGCAGCTTGTTCGCAACCTGGCGAACGGACCGAGCGCGTTTCAGGGCGATGCCTACGTGGGTTATGCCATGCCGGGTATGACCTGGAACCTGCAGGTGTTCGGGAAGGGGATCGCCGTGCCGACGGACGGCAACGGCACGCCGGGACGCCTGACCTTAACACAGAATTTCTCTCTCTCCGCCCTGCACGACGCGGCGGTAGCGCAGTTCAAGGCGTTCGGCACGAGCAATGCGGGCGCGGAGAATGAGGCGAACAAGATCGTCGCGCATGTACAGAAGATCTATCCCGGCGCGTCGCTGATCTCCGTGCCTACCTTCAAGAGCCGGATCGATGGTACGGGCGACGTCTATGGCGCGACGGGAATGACTTTCGGGCGGCAGGTACAACCGGATCTCCGGTTCGGCTTGACCCTGAAGATGGTCGGGGCGGAGCACATCACGGCCCTGGCGAATTTCAGCCAGAAGACCTTTACTCAGTCCGCTGCGGAGGTGACGGGCGGCACGGCCAGTCCCGCCCTCGTGGATCGCGTTCTGATCCAGCTCGGCCTCAAGCATGCGGATGGCACCTACTTCGCCGGGAATGAATTGGCAGGGGATGCGGCCATCACCACACAGGCAAGCGGCCTGGAGGTACGGCCAGCGGCGGATTTCGGCGGCTTGTGGCGCGTCAGCAAGCGCCTGCAGGCCGGTATGGTGGTGCGCAATCTGGTCCCTGCGCACTTCACCAGCGCCGCGCCACTGCGCACCTATTGCGATTTCGGCACGGCCTACGTGGTACAGCCGGGACGTCTGCTGATGTCTGCCGACCTGACGAACCTGCTGGACACCTCCCGCCCCCAGTTGAACCTGGGCGTGGAGTGGCGGGCCTGGCGGCAGGGCGCGCTGCGTATGGGGCTCTACCACAATAGCCCCACATTCGGCTTCGGGCTGGTAAACGGCGTGAGCTTCGCCGCCTCACCCGGTATGACCCTTCTCTCCTTCAGCAAGGGATTTTAGGGAATTTCCGAAACCTGTGAGCCCACTTCAATGAAGACTCCCTCTCTTGCCTCAGGCAAGAGAGGGAGTTCGGCTCACTTGTTCTTCAGAGCGAGGATCTCTTTCTGTAATTGTCCAATGCTCTCTTCCATCTGTTGCGCCGTCATGTCCCCCCCGATAATCGTCGTTTTGGCGTCGGCATTCATCTCTACCGTCAATACCGTAGCGCCTTCGGGTCGAAGTAGCACATCCCGTTTGATCAGGGTTTTCATCTCACTGCCGGTGCGCATCGCAAAACGCACCTCATACATCCCCAGGGGCAGTTGCCAGACATGCCGCTGGCTCGGGTTCAATTCGCCGGTCGCAATAGGGCCGGATCCATTTTTCTTGATGATGTCGGGGCTCACCGGATATACGGAGTCATAGATGATCCCCCCGTACTTGGTGCCGCTGCCGGAGATGGTGATTACCGGGTTCGGATACCCGATCGCCAGCGCCTGTTTCCGCTCCTGGTCCTGCTGAGAGCCGGCTTTCTGAGTGGCGCTCCAGGACAATGCAAAGGCAAGCAGGGTAAGCACGATCAGGCTCATGCGTTTCGTCATCTGTGTGATTCCTCTCTTCCTTACTCTTCCTAATTGGGTAGGCTATCCCGCGATCACTTCTTGATCATCTTCCCCATCGGGCCATCGAGCGATCCATCGGAGTTGCGGGTGAGGACCAGGTTCTCTCCGTTGTACTTGAGCGTGACTTTGTCGTCTTTAATCTCGTACGTCGTCTCAACCTGTCCCACGAGCGCCCCGACATAGGCCTTGTCGCCTTTGAACTCGACCGTCATCATGCTGTTGGCGGTTTCGTATTTGCCGTCCAGCCTCGAGGTGCAGCCGGTCAGCGTGAAGATCACAAGGGTAAGCATAGCGAGGTGCAACAGCGTACGGAAAGATACTTTTTTCATAGATCGTCTCCTCCCATCTCTTTCATGGGTGTTCCCTGGTGTTTGTCAGGGCCATTCGGCAGGAAATCCCCTCCTGTCGATGGAATATCGGCTTGCCCGATCATCGGGTGGCCGGTGCGTATGGTGCTATTGTACGGATATTCCGGATCGCCCGGAAGTCAAACTGACTCAAACTGAATCTATTTCGCGCTCACTGGCCCAATTATTGCAAGGCAGAAGGATATGGACCCAATCCGCTATGTTCACCTGACGGAGTCGGGGCTGAATCGCCTCAAGGCCGTTCGGCGCAAATATGGGATCACGGTGGATGACATCGTGGATGATCGCGAGACCCCCTCGATCAATACCGTGAAAAAGGCGCTGCGCAGGGAGCCGGTCTTTGTGAGTACGCTGGACCGGATCTGGGACTATCTGCAGCGTTGCGCCGCCGAGCGGCGAGAGACGCTTTCGCATCTCGTGGAGGGCGTGGATTATGTCTTTATCGAGAGCGGGACAGACACGGGGAGCAAGCGCGACGACGTCCCTCCTCCCTTGGAGAGAGTGGAAAGCAAGCGCGGCTGGATTTCGCGGCAGGCGCCACGGCCCAATCGGCTCTTTATGGGCCGCCGGGATGTCCTGGATCGCTTACACGCCGCCCTCAAGACAGGCGCTACGACGCCGGTTGCGGATCCTCAAGCCCTGACCGGGCTGGGAGGCATCGGGAAGACCCAGACGGCAATCGCCTACATCTACGAGCACTGGAGAGATTACAATCATGTCTTCTGGGCGCCTTCGGAGACGATAGAGGCCCTGAATGAGGGGCTGGCGAGCCTGGCGGAAGAGCTTGGGCTGTTGAAGGGGGCGCCCACTTCGAAAAATGTGGCGTTGGAGAGGATGCATGCGTGGTTCCGCGACGAATCCGACTGGCTCCTCGTCCTGGACAACGCCGATGACCTGGAGACGCTCGCGCCCTACTTTCCACGCCACCACTCCGGCAAGCTGCTGCTTACCACGCGTGCCCGGAATACGGTCAAGTGGGCGGCCCCGATCACGCTGCATAAATTCCGACGGGAAGAGGGGGCGCTGCTGCTCTTGCGGAGGGCCGGCAGGCTCAGCATCCATCAGGGGCTGGACGATGCGCCGCCCGAAGTGAGCCAGGCAGCGATGGCCCTATGCGACGATCTCGATGGGCTTCCTCTCGCACTCGATCAGGCAGGCGCGTATCTGGCCGGGGCCATGATCCGCGTGGATGCCTACCACGGCCTGTATCGCGCGTGCGGTCTGCGCCTGCTGGATAGCACGACCGAGCCCGAGCATGCCTCCGTAACCATTACCTTCACCCTGGCGTTGGAACAGATGTCGAAGCGCAGTATCTATGGCAAAGCGGCGGTGGAGATGGTGCGGCTGTGCGCCTTTCTTGCCCCGGATGCCATCCCGGAAGCGATCTTCCGCTCCTATCCGTTCGACAGGAGCGATCTCCTCTCTTCCCAGGATGCGGCGGGCCTTTACTACGAGGAGGTCTGTGCCGCCGTGTGTACCTATTCGCTTGCGACGCAGAACCCGGAAAACAGAACGGTTACCATACATCATCTGGTGCAGAAGGTAACGCAGGATACCATGCCCCTCCAGGAGCGGGATATATGGACCGAGCGCGCGGTCCAGGCCGTCTCGGATGCGACCCCGGACTTCGAGTTTGAGGACTGGCCCCTCTGCGATCTGCTGCTGCCCCAGTGGCGGCTCTGCGCGGAGTACATTCGCGACCTCGCTATAGAGACGGAGCCGGCTGCCTACCTGCTCTATCAGGCCGGGCGTTATCTGCGGTTGCGCGCGCAGTATGAAGAGGCGGAAACCTACCTCCAGAGGTCCGTAGAGATTGCGGAGAGCGTCTACGGTACCAATGGCCGGACCACTGCGGATTATCTGGATGGCCTGGCCTGCCTGTATCGGGTGATCGATCGCCGTGAGGATGCGGAGAGATTGCACGCGCGCACCCTTCAGATCGTGGAGGAGGTGGAAGGACCGGAATCCGCCGACACAGCAACCAAACTCCACAATATGGCGCTGCTCTATCTCCAATATGAGGAGTATACGAAGGCAGAGGCCCTCTTCGTGCGCGCCCTGGCAATCTACGAGCAGCAGCCCGCTCCGGATCATCTGCTTATCGCTACCACCCTCACGCAATTGGCGGGAGTATACCGAATGCAGGGTTGCTTCGACAAAGCCGAACCCTACTGCCTGCGCGCTCTGGAGACTTACGAGAGGCTGCTGGAACCGGATCATGTGGACATCGCGACGGGATGCAATAATCTGGCGCTGCTCTACCTGACCATGGGACGCTATGCGGACGCCGAAGCGCTCTATCTCCGTGCGCTGCAGATCAACGAGCGGGTGCGCGGCAAGGAGCACCCGGAAACGGGCACGGTGATCCTGGGGCTGGCGAAGGTCCGCTGGAAGCAGCGCCGCATCGCAGAGGCTGACGCCCTCTTCCAACGTGCCATTCAGATCCATACCGATCATTTCGGCCCCACGCATGCCGGGACCACCAGGATATTAGGTCTCTATTCCGAATTTCAGCAGAATACGATGCCTTCCAAGCCATAGGCTTCCCAGAGCAACCTATGGTAGGGGCACTCTGGGCACAGTAGGGGCGCTGCTTGCTGCGCCCTGAGCGCCCCTACATGCTGTTCCCTGGGTTCAGCAAGCAGAACCCCTACACGCGGCGCTCCATTGCGTTGCAAGCAGTAGGGGCGCTGCTTGCTGCGCCCTCCAAGGCCGAACCGTCACCGACCGGAATGTTCCTTCCGGCTTGCTTAGCGGGGTTGAGGAGGCAGCTCGGCGCGACCCAGGCACCACTCCTTTACCCAGGGCCACTCACCGTAGCCGTAGTAGGGGCTGATATGGCCCGCGCCGGGCAGTTTGTGGATGGGGACGCCGAGCAATTGAGCATAACCGCTGGACTGGTCGAAGGTCGCATAATCGTCGGTATCGGAGGCGATGAGGACCGTTTCGCGGGCGATAGCCGCGATGGCGGCGGGATCGGTCGGAGGCGGGAAGAAGGCCGTCACGGTGGGCGGCACATCGATCGGCGGTATCTGGGGAATGACATAGGGCGGGGCGACGAGCAGGACACGGTCGGCAATCCGTGCGCCGTTCGCGCCCCGTTCTGCCGCCAGGTGCATCCAGGTGATGGCACCCAGGCTATGGGTCAGGACGGTCAGCGGCGCATCGGGCGCCTGCGCCTCGATCTCCGCCAACTCCGCTTTGACACGGCTGAGCCAGGCCGGGAGGTTCGGCGCAGTCGGTTCGGGCATTTTGGGGTAGTGGACTTTCGCGCCCGCCTCGGTGAGTTGGGTATAGAGGATCTCCTGCCAGTGGGTGGGCTTGTTCCCACCCCAGCCGTGCAGGATCAAGAAAACGTTGTCCGCCATGTCGTTGCGTGCTCCTTGAGGGTATTCCCCGGAACGGGGACGCTATAAGTTACGGCGTCCCCGCAACACTTTCCTTCCATGTCGAACGCCCCACCCCTGTCAGGGTGTGTTGGCGAGCCACTCCGCATCCTTGGTACCGCCAATGTAGAGGTTATTCTGCAGAGCGCGGCTGCGCCACTTCGAGTGGCCGTCCGCAAGCACATAGACGAAACCGTTGTTGTGGCGCGGATACCCATCCTGCGATTTGCCCCCCACGGTGAGATGCGTCGGATCGCGTTGGTCCCACTGCCAGTTGATCTCATGGCGGGCATGGCCCAGGATCACATTGTCCCCATCTCCCGTATCGATAGCGCCGGGCAGGTTATCCGCAATGAGGATCGCGGAGGCGGGCGTATCGATGGCGGCCAGCAACTGCCCGGCAACGCCGATATGGCGGCAGGCGAGATCGTCGGCGGAGACGCAGGCGGCGGCGATAATGTCGTTGATGCCGTAGTTGTAGGTCCACTGGAGGCTGGTTTGCAGGATCGGGTCGTACTGAATGCGTTGCGTGGCGCTGGGGCAGTTGAGGATGTCGCGGTTTTTCATATAGGGCGCCAGCATATCGCCCCAATAGTACTCTCGGTTCACATCGCCGCCCAGTTCGGTATGGACCATCTGCTCATCATAGTCCTGGGCGTACATAAGCGCGGCCAGGCCGATCTGGCGCAGGTTGGAGAGGCAGGCAGTCTGGCGGGCTTTCTCACGGGCCTGCGCAAAGACCGGGAACAGGATCGCCGCCAGAACAGCGATAATTGCGATTACTACCAATAACTCGATAAGCGTGAAAGCGCGTCGGTGTTGCAAGGCAAAGTCCTCATTTCATGGATCGTTCCAGGGTTTAAGCTCCTCTGGTAAATATATATTATGCCAGACTTTATCAAAAAATCAATCTTTGCTTCAAATTTTTTTAGTGTCAGCTAAATAATAAAGGCGTGGATCTGAAAATCCCGTTGTCGTGTCCGGGTAGTACTGAGGACGGCATAATAAGTCCCTTTTAGGTGGGTAGGGCAAATGAAATAATGGCTGTGCAACAAGCCGCAAGCGGATATAATAGAGGCGCTCAGCAAAAAGGGAGTGAGAACTGGCGGTTCTCACTCCCTCAATCTGGGCTGCGCGGCAGGTCCGCGTGCGCCTGTTGCTAAGGCGGTCTGTACAAGCAGACCGACATCAGGCACGCAGGAGACCCACATGGACATACCCCATGTCCTGGGCGTCGTGGGGCTCGTGCTTACCGGCATTAGCGCCGCGATGAGCATTGTTTACTACGCCCTCGCGTTTTCAGATCGGAAACGCGAGAAGCGCAAGAAACAAGCTGAGTAACTACTGACGTTACTCACCCAGCCCTTCCCCGTCGTGTCAGAAACGGCGGGGAGGGGGTCTTCAACCTTTCGGTTGTACCCTAGCCCCGTAACAGTGCTTCGCCACAAGGACAACACTGTATCACTTATTATACGTCAGTTTTCCTGCGAAAACTTTAGAAAACCTGCGAAATCTCTAGAAATCTCAACTTTTCTACAGAAGATTGCGCGCTTGGAGATGGACGATAAAGGGGTTGGCTTCCCCTCTTTTTGTAAAACTCGATCACAGGGTCGAGCGGATAGGAACGGGAGCGTTTTCCCATAGCCTTGCTCCTTCGATACCGCACACTATCCTCATATTGCGCGGTTAATGAAACGGAATCCTGCCGTTGACAGGGAACGCGGCGGGTTAAGTCCGGCTTTCTCGATTGTCGAGGATCTCGCGCACTCGAAGGGCCAACTGGGTGGGAGTAAACGGCTTCGATAAGAAGGAGGCGCCTGGCTCCAACACCCCATGATGCACAATGGTATTCTCCGTATAGCCCGAAGCATACAATACTTTCAGCCGGGGATGCAGGGCTTGTAACCGTTCGGCCAGGTCCTTGCCGTTCATCTGAGGCATGATGACATCGGTCACCAGGAGCGTAATCTCCTGCTCACGCCCACGAACGACCCGCAGCGCCTCTTCTCCGTTGATTGCCTCCAGCACCGTGTAGCCACGTCCACGTAGTGCGCGCGCAGCCAGGGCGCGCACTGCCGACTCGTCCTCGACCAACAAGATGGTTTCGGAACCGCTCGATTGATCCTTGATGAGTGGGGAAGCGCTCGCCAGAGCCCTCTCGTCCGTTGTGCTGGGCAAATAGATCTTGAAGGTGGTTCCTTTCCCCACCTCGCTGTAGAGCCAGATATGCCCTCTGGCCTGCTTGACGATCCCGTAGACCGTCGCCAACCCCAACCCGGTCCCTCTTCCTTTCTCTTTCGTCGTAAAGAAGGGTTCGAAAATGTGCAGCCGTATCCCCTCCTCCATCCCCGTGCCTGTGTCGCTCACCGCCAGCATCACATACTCGCCCGCTGTTACGTCCTCATGCCGGCGCGCATACTCGGCATCGAAGGTGGCGTTCTGGGTCTCGATGGTGATCTTGCCCCCATCCGGCATGGCGTCACGGGCATTCACCACCAGATTGACCAGGATCTGCTCGAACTGACCGGGATCCACTTTGACGGAGTGCAAGCCCTCCTCCGGCAGCATCACCAGTTCGATATTTTCTCCGATGAGGCGACGCAGCATATTGTCGAGGCTAACGATCAAGTCGTTCAAATTGACTATCTTCGGCTCGATGATCTGACGTCGGGCAAAGGCGAGCAGTTGCCGGCTCAGGTTGGCGGCTTTCTCTCCCGCCTGCGTGATATTGCGCAGAGATTCCTGAACCGAAGCGTCCAGAGCCTCCTCTTCCATCTCCATCAGTTCCGCATTGCCCAGAATGACGGTGAGGAGATTGTTGAAGTCGTGCGCGACCCCGCCTGCCAGCCGGCCCACGCTCTCCAGCTTCTGGGCTTGCAGCAATTGCTCTTCGAGCCGCCTGCGTTCGGTAATGTCTTCCACGACGGAGATGAAATATTTCGGCTCACCCGAGGGGTGGCGCACCAGGGACACCGTAAGGTTGGTCCAGACCACGGAGCCGTCTTTACGGAAGTAACGCTTCACCATGGAATAGGTCGAAATTTCGCCTGCCAGCATCTGACGGACGTAAGCCAGGTCTGCTGCCAGGTCATCCGGGTGCGTAATATCCTGGAAGGTGCGTGGGAGCAGTTCCTCGCGCGTATAGCCCACGATCTCACAGAGTTTCCGGTTCACGCGCAGCCACTGTCCATCCGTTCGGACATGCGCGATGCCGACGGCTGCCTGTTCAAAGGTCGCGCGGAACTGCTCTTCTCCCTCTCGCAACGCCTCTTCCGTGCGCCGACGCTCGGCGATCTCCTCCTGCAGGCTGTTATTCGCCGCCGCTAACTCCTCGGTACGCGCCCGTACCCGTACCTCCAGATCATCATGCGCCCGCTGCAGCGCCGCTTCCGCCTCTTTACGTGAGGCGATCTCGCGCTCCAGTTCCAGCGGGCTGCGCATCGCCAGCGCTCTGGGGGTCACGGGGATAAGCGCAATGACGGTCGCCCATGAGACGACGGCGGTGATCGCCTTGATCAGGCCGTCCAGGCGGTAGACGGGCGAATGGAAGGTGTAGTACCCCATAAAATGGGTGGTACCGCACGCGATGATAAATGCGCCGAACAGCCAGGCCACATGCCGAAACGGCAAATCGCGGCGTCGCCGTGCGAAATAGAGCAGGACGCAGGGAATCGCCAGGTAGGCAAGCCAGACCGCAAGATCGGAAATGTTATGGAGCCGCACCAGCTCCGGTGTCCAGCCCGCTCATGTACCGCGCGGGATGAACCCGGTAGGGTCGCATAGTTTGCTGATCCATTCCTGCATTGCGAAAATTCCTTTCCCGCCGCTCTGCGGTCGAAATGCCACCAAAAGAGGGAACGAATGATGAATGATTATTTATGTCCCGTATGTTTACAAGCCTGACCATTAGGTGTATTGTTGATTCAATAGGTGAACTCCTGCTGCCCTATCGAATAGACCGCGTTCAAGACGTTTTGGCGGTCATAAGACTGGAGATAAAGGCGAAATGTTCACCAAGCTGTCGCGCGGCCATAGAGATAAAATCCAGCCGACCCGAAGCCTGGTGCGATCCGAGTGAAATCCGTTCAGGGGAATTGAGGGGCTATTCCTCAAAGGAGAGGGATGGCTGAATATCGCCTTTGATTTCGCGGGTGAGGAATTCGTGGAGCGCGGAGCGGAGGAGGGCTTGCGGCGAGGAGAAGGCGTAGTCGTCGAGGGCGTCGGGCGGTTCCCAACGGACGGCGGCACAATCGCGTTGTTGGGGAGCGGCATCGGACTTGCGCAGGCGGGCGGAGAAGCAGTAGAGGGTGATGCGGTGGTGCGTGACGGCGTGTTTGATCTTGCCGACGCGCTTGCCGAGTTCGACCTCCAGGCCGACGATCTCCCGCGCCGCGCGCACCGCCGCCTCCTGCGGCGTCTCTGCGGAGGCGCAGACCACACGGGGAAACTCCCACAGGCCGCCCCATAGGCCGTGCAGGGGGCGCTGCACGATGAGCACCTGCCCGGCCTCATTGCGAATGAGGGCGGCGCTGTGCGTCACCTGCACGGTCGCGCGACCGGGGGGTAGCTCCGGCAGGGCGCTCGGATCGGGGCTGTTGCCCGCCACGCAATCGGCCAGCAGCGGGCAGCGCTCGCACTTCGGATCGGAAGGCTCGCAGAGCAGCGCGCCCAACTCCATCAGGCCCTGGTTGAAGTCGCCGGGCGCGGTCTCCGGCACCAGTTGCTCCGCCAGCGACCAGAGCGCCGCCTGGTTCGCCGCCGACTTCGGATCGCCATGTAGCCCGAACACCCGGCTGAGGACGCGCACCACATTCGCATCCACCAGAGGGCGCGGCACATTGTAGGCGATGGAGAGGATGGCCCCGGCGGTATAACGCCCGATCCCCGGTAGGGTCTCGATGGCTTCCGGCGTGTTCGGCACGCTGCCGCCGAACACCGTAACCACCACCTGCGCCGCGCGATGGAGGTTGCGGGCGCGAGCGTAGTAGCCGAGGCCCGCCCAGTACTTCAAGACCTCCTCGATGGGCGCTTCCGCCAGCACCTCCACGGTCGGGAAGCGCTCCAGGAAGCGCCGAAAGAAGGGGATGACCGTCGCCACCTGCGTCTGCTGCAGCATGATCTCGGAGACCCAGACGGCATACGGCGACGCCCCGCGCCAGGGCAGGTCGCGCTTATGGACGCGGTACCACTCCAGTAAGCGGGCCGCGATGCGCTCCTTTGTCTCCAGCGCAACTTCCAGAAGTGCAGACACCCGTTTTTCCATAGCCCTCATTATAGCACAGCGCTCCAATTTGCTTTTGGGGCTTGCACAGGGAGGATGTCCGTGCTACAATGTCACATCCTATTCCGACAGGTGACGCCCCACGCCGGGTTTGCATCGTCGGTCGCTTTTCGATTTTCGAGTACCGATCCGGAGCCACCTTACCGAAAATGGAGGTAACGCAAATCGAGAAGCACGCTTTGTATGGGGCGGGTTCTCAAGGAGGAAGACTGTTGTATCGTGGTCTGATGGAACGGTATCGGGAGTGGCTGCCGATCTCGGAGGCGACGCCGATCATCACGCTCTATGAGGGCGACACGCCGCTGATCCCCCTGCCGCGCCTGGCGGCGGCGATCAGCCCGCACCTGACGCTCTACGCCAAGTACGAGGGGTTGAACCCGACCGGCTCCTTCAAAGACCGGGGCATGACCATGGCGGTCTCGAAGGCGAAGGAGGAGGGGCGGGAGACCGTGATGTGCGCCTCGACGGGCAACACCTCCGCGTCCGCCGCCGCCTATGCCGCCCGCGCCGGAATGGGCTGTTACGTCCTGATCCCGGAGGGCAAGATCGCTCTGGGCAAGCTATCGCAGGCGCTTATCCATGGGGCGAAGGTGCTGGCGGTTGCAGGCAACTTCGATGCGGCCCTCTGCCTGGTGCGCGACATCTGTCGTACCGAACCCATCGCCCTGGTCAACTCCGTCAATCCCTTCCGGCTGGAGGGGCAGAAGACCGCCGCATTTGAAGTGGTGGATGCGCTGGGCGACGCCCCGGACTTCCACGCCCTGCCGGTGGGGAATGCGGGCAATATCACCGCCTACTGGCGCGGCTACCAGGAGTACCATGCGCGCGGCAGAGCCACAAAGACGCCGCGCATGCTCGGCTTTCAAGCGGCGGGCGCTGCGCCGTTGGTGACCGGCGTCCCGGTCGCGGAGCCCGAAACCGTCGCCACGGCCATCCGCATCGGCAACCCGGCGAGCTGGCAGGGCGCCATCGCCGCGCGCGACGCGTCCGGCGGACTCATTGACAGCGTGACCGACGCGGAGATCCTGGCAGCCTACGCCCTGCTGGCGGCCCAGGAGGGGCTGTTCGCCGAACCGGCCTCCACGGCCCCGATTGCGGGGCTGCGCAAGCTCGCGGAGCAGGGCTTCTTCACTGAACCTGCTTCCGTGGTCGTCACGCTCACCGGACACGGCCTCAAAGACCCGGACACCGCCGTGAAGCAGGCGGCCCATGCGCCGCTCACCGTTCCCGCCTGCCACGATGATGTGCTGCAGGCTATCGGCTACGGATAATCCATTTGTCGCCTGCGTAAAATCGGTCGCCTGAATCCAAAAGGAGGAGTCGCCATGCTGCCAGACTTTGTGCGGAAGTATCTGCTCGCAGCGCTTGCGGGCACGCCGGACGTGCTGGAGGGGTTTCTCAAGGCCGTTCCCGATACCGATCCGGTCTGGGATTTTCGCCCCGATCCCGAGCGGTTCACCCTCCGCGAAGTCATCGCGCACCTCGCCGACTGGGAGCCGATCTTTCTGGAGCGCATGCGTCGCATTCAGAAAGAGACGGACCCCGCTCTCCCCAGCTACGATGAGGGGCAGTTTGTGCTGGATCGCGACTACGCCCACCAATCTCCCCAGGCCAATCTGGTGCGGTTTCGGGAGGGCCGCACCCGGATGGCGGCCTTTCTCTGCTCGGTAGATCCGGCGGACTGGCAGCGCACCGGACGCTACTTCCGGCAGGAGGATAAGGGGGATCCGATCACGCTGGAGGGCTGGCTGGCGGAGGTGGTAGGGCATGACGGCTATCACACCCAGCAGGTCGCCCTCTGGCTGGCCGCGGGAAGACATTAGATGCCGGAGGCGATGGGCGCGTCCCAATTGTTGCTGCTCCTGCACAGCGTGCCGCAGATCGGGGAGAAGACGCTGGCCCGCCTGCTCCGCCTCCTGGCACAGCAGCGCACCACGCCGGATGCCTTCCTGGCTCTGCCGGAGCAGGATCTGTGTACCCGCTACGACCTGGATGCGCGTGTGGCGGCTTACCTCCTTGAGAAGCGGGACGCGCTCAAGGCGCAGAGTGCGGAGTTGGCCCGCGTCATACGCGCCCACCCCCTCCACCTGCTGACCCTGGAGAGCGCGACCTACCCGGCACGATTGGAGCATAACGACGATGCTCCGCCTCCGATTCTCTACGCCCTGGGCAATGCCGCGCTCTTGAGTGCGCCCCAACCGCCGCCGGAGGCCCGTTTCACCTTTACCGTCGCGATCTCCAATGGCGCGACACCCGCCATACTGGCCCGCCAGGATGAGATCGCCACGGCGCTGGTCGCCGCCGGAGGCGTACCCGTCACCGGGCACGATAGATCGCCCTTCAAACGGCTGGCCCTCGCCGCACAGCGGCGCAATCGCCCGATCCTCTATGTCTTCGACCGGGGCCTGCGGGAGGCGCTGGGGCCGGAGTTCGACCGTCCGCCCTTCGCCGCCGCCCGGATCCGCGACGCGGTGTTCGAGACCGGTCGTGACCTGGCCGTCTCCCCCTTCCGCCTGGACGACCATGGCCTCGGTGCAAACAACCGCCGCCGGGATCGCCTGGTCTTCGCCCTCTCCGACCTCATCATCGCCCTGGACGTACGGGCAGGCGGCGGCATGGACGCCGAGTGCCGCCGGGCGCACGAACAGGGTCGCCCCGTCTTCGTCGCCGAGGGCGGGCGCAGCGGCAACGACATCCTCCGCACCGTCGGCTGCCCCCCGCTTCCCGCGAACCCTCTCGAAATGCTCAAGACGCTGTTCTCCTCCCTTCGTGCTGAATAATCCGGAGGAATTTATCTGTAATTTTGTATGTCATCTATGGTAGAATAGGGCTCTGTGGTAAAGGAGCGAAGGAGATGGTATCCCAAGCGCGGCCAGAGGAACCGAAAACAGGCGGGCCGGAGAGCCGGAACGCCCTGCCGCGATTCGCCCTGCCCGAAGTCGTCGGTGTGGCGATGAAGGCGGAGACCATCGCCGCCATTGTTCAGCAATCCGTGGAGGAGATGGCGCACGGGCTGGGCTGTACGCGTCTGGTCGCTCTCTCGGTGGCTCCGCAGGAGGGGCTGTTGCGAGGCGTCACCACGGTCGGGATTAACGCCCCGACGATCCGTGAGCTGCTCCTGCCGTACTCCGAATTTCCCCAGGTGGAGCGCGCGCTCCGCACCCGAAAAATCCAGGTTCTCTCTGATAATGCTTCCCTCTCTCCCCATCTGGCTTCCTGGCTCTCCGGCACGATCGTGATTGTGCCTCTGCTGCTGGGCGGGCGTCCCCTGGCGGCGCTGATCGGGCAGGCGGGGCCGGACATCCTGCCGCGCTCGGCGGCCTGGCAGGAGCGAGCCGAGGAGGTAGCGGCCCGCGCCGCGCTGGTGGTGGAGTTGGAGCGCCTCGCCTCCGCGTATCAGGATGAGCTGCATCTGCGCCAGTCCAGCCGCGCTATCGCCGCCGCGATCCTGGAGGGGCGTCCGCTGGCTGAAGTCG
>DATGIG010000073.1:0-2982 GCA_035295825.1 Chthonomonadaceae bacterium
GAAGTCACGCCAGACCGGCGCGCAGAGATGCCCGCCTGTCGCACCCTCCATCGGCAGGTAGACAGTCCGTTCCGTCCGGGTTCCATCCGGCGCGCGCCCGGTCTCTTTGCGGGCACGGGCCATCCAGACGAGGGTCGTTAAGTCGGAGGTATAGCCGACGAACCAGGCATCCCGCCGATGGCTCGTCGTGCCGGTCTTGCCATGCGCATCCGGAATGGAAGCCGCAGCGGCGCCCGTGCCGTTGAGCACCACCTCCCGGAGCGCCACGTTGATCTCGTCCCGCGTCATGGAGTCGAAGCAGGCGGGATGGACGCGCGTCTCCGGTTGGTCCCCAAAGATCTCTTTGTCGCTCCGGTCCCGGATGGATCGGAAGCAGGTGGGATCGTACCGAACGCCATTGTTGGCAAAAGCGGTATAGGCCGAGCAGAGTTCCAGAGGGTGGACCCCTGACGCTCCCAGCGCCAGCGGAAGTCCCGGCTCCATCGGCGTGGAGATACCCAATTCGCGGGCGCAATCGATGATTTGCAACGGCCCGGCTTTATCGCCGACCTGGACCGCAATGGTATTGATGGACTGTTTCAGGGCATCCAACAGGGTGACAGATCCCCGATAGCGGTCATCGTAGTTGTGTACCACCCAATCGTGAGGCTGCCTGGGATAGACGAGTTTATGGTCCTCCAGCACGGTTGTCAGATCGCATAATCTTTGATCGAAGGCGCAGGCGTAGACAATGGGCTTAAAGGCCGATCCGGGCTGGCGTATTCCCTGGGTGGCGGCGTTGAACTGATCCTGCTTGAAGTCCGCCCCGCCGACCAGCGCGCGGATCGCGCCGCTGCGGGGGTCCAGGCAGACCAGCGCGCCGGTAGTCGGTCCCCATCCCCGCTTCAGTCCCTGCTGTAAGGTGCGCTCCGCCGCCTGCTGCATGCTCCAGTCGAGCGTCGTCACGACCTTCGCGCCCGAGAAGAGAAACTCCGCCCCGTAGCGGTCCTTCAATTGGGAGAGCACGTACTGAACGAAATAGGGCGCTCTCCAGTTGGCATCCGATCTCACATGGAATGGCTGGATAGAGATCGGCTCCCTCCGGGCCTGTTCCGCCTGCTCCTGGGTGATTTTGCCGGTCTCTACCATCCGATGGAGCACGACATCACGCCGCTGCAGGGCGGCGCTGCGGTGCTGGTTGGGGGCGTAGGCGTCCGGGCGCTGCGGCAGTCCGGCCAACAGGGCGGCCTCGCCCAGGCTCAGCCGGTCGGCAGACTTCGCGAAATAGGTGCGCGCTGCCGCCTCGATCCCATAACTGCCGCTGCCATAGTAGACCGTGTTCAGGTACGCTTCCAGAATGTCGGACTTGCTGTAGGTCTCTTCGATCTTGCGGGCCAGCAGCGCTTCCTGGATCTTGCGTGTCAGGGTCTTGTCCGGAGTAAGGTAGAGGTTGCGCGCCAACTGCTGGGTCAGTGTGCTCGCGCCCTGTCCCTGTGCATTGCCGTGGCGTAGATTGGACCAGAGGGCGCGCCCGATGGCGCGCCAATCCAGGCCGGAGTGCTGATAAAACCGGCTGTCTTCCGTCGCAATCGTGGCGTCGATGACGGCGGGCGCGATCTGATTGAGCGCGACCGGGCGGCGGTATTGCGTCTCGAAAAGCGCCAGCAACTCCCCGTCTTGCGAGAGAATCTGGGTTGCCGGGCTCAGGTGAATATCGGCGATACTGCTCACCGACGGCAGGCTCTGTGCGATTTGATGGATTTTCCAGGTCGCATAGAGCGTCAGGAGCGCGGTCGCGGTGAGGAGACTGAGCGCGAACCACACCAGCCGGCGCTTGATACGGCCCCAACGGGACCGAGCGTGCGTGCGCTCCCCGAGAGAGCGGACGCGTCCTGAACATGTCGTTCGGCAAAAACCGAGGCGGGCAGCGATGGGATGGATTGCCATAAGCTTGGTTGACCTTTTCACGCGCTGATCTCAGGCGTGGACAATAAGAGAAGGCCCGAAAACAAAAAAACGTCTGATCTCTCAGACCGGGGAAACCGGCGTGAAAGTCAGACGCTCCGGGCCTCCTCCGCGTCGCCGTCAGGGGCGACGCGGAGACGTATGGAATGATGCTATTCTAAGGCGGCAAGTCGTTCGAGATAGGTCGAAGCGTCTCACCGCCGAGTGGTCTTGTGAGCGCACACCGCGTGGATGCCAGGACAACATACATGTCCGCCACATCCGGCTCTTTCTATTGCAGGGCCAGGGCATCTGCCCCTGCGCGGAGGATAGGCGCCTCCATTCATTGGACGCCATGTCCCGGAGATTGTTCCCTAACTTGACAACTCGCTTGAAAACGAATACAATGAAGGAGTAGCGTTCTGCGCCCGTAGCTCAGTGGATAGAGTATCTGTCTTCGGAACAGAGGGCCGCACGTTCGAATCGTGCCGGGCGCATTTTCCCCTTCTTCCTCCTTGCTGGGCATAGCTATCATTCCGCGCGTTAAAAATTTTTCTTGTGGGCGGAAATGATGGCCTGTTGGCATGATTCTTGCAGTCGAGTATTTGTACGGGCTTGCGTGAAGTATCCGGCCTCATTTCCTTTTTCGCTAAGGAGTCAACCATGCACTCACCTCTCACTAGGTATGTAGGGAACCTCTTCGCTACAGGGCTGCTTCTCCTGGGCCTGACCGCTGCGTCGAACGCTCAGACCACCGTCTACACCGATCAAGCCACGTTTCTGGCAAACGTCCAGTCCGGCTACTATCTGGAGACCTTCGACAGCCAACCCATAAACACCCAGGTTCCCAGCCCGCTGAGCTTTTCCAGCAACGGATTCAGTTATACGGCCTCGGTACCAGATTTGACTAGCCCTTCCGGGCCAGGCAACTTCTTTAATGTCGGCACGGTCAGCGATGTCTGGCTTTCGACTGATTTACAGGGGGATCCGATCACCTTCAACTTCACCAGCGGCAATGTGACCGCCGTCGGGGGAAACTTCTTCAATACCGATGTCAAC
>DATGIG010000074.1:0-4098 GCA_035295825.1 Chthonomonadaceae bacterium
CCTGTGTAAATCCGACGACCTGGCCGAGGTTATTGATGGAATTCGCGCTTGTAGCGCCGGAGTTGGGTGGCGGCGACAACAAGACCTGCACGCCAGTCGATATGGAAAACAGATCAGCGATTACGCTCTGGTAGTAAGGACCACCTACAACCTGGCCAAGATCATTCACCTGCGACGCGTCGAACGAAAACGTAACATAAGAACCGCTCGTGCCGTTGGGCGAAGAGGGTGTCCAGAGATAGCCCGTCGTTCCGGTCCCGTCTAACCACCCGGCAACCTGGCCGCTCTTGTTTATGCTTACTGCCGAGCCTCCTGGCAGCGAATATATATTGCCGTTGACCAACAATGTAGTTCCGCCCACCATCTCGCCTGAGTCGTTGATTGCGTTGGCTACCGTGCCGAAGCCAGCGGGCAGGTCGACCTCCGAACCGTTGGACTGCCACTCAACGCCCACCCAAGTGTAGACGACGATGGTCTTTCCCTTCACCTTGGTCGTGCCGGAGGGGTATTCCCGGGATCCGACGATCTGTCCCGAGCTGTTGATCCCCTCGGCTTCGGATTGATGAGTGCCGGACGGTACCGGCAGCGAGGCGAACGTGCCGGTTGAGGCGTTTGCGGAGGAGGGCGTCCAGACCCACGCCATGTCAGCCCCATTCGCCTGCTCGCTGGTCCCTACAATCTGCCCGGAGGCATTGATGGCGAGTTGCATGTGGGTGCCGACGGTCACGGTACTCGGGCCGATGTCGGTGAGTAGGTAGGTCTGCTGTGCGCCGGCAGCAACCTGAAGTTGGAGCGCCAGAAGAGAGACTACGAAAGCGAGCCGATTGCTGAGCATGTCGTTCTCCTTTCAGGGTGGCAGTCCGCCACCACGCGAAGCGTTAGACAAGAAGTCTGCTCTCAGTATAGCGGGCGAGTCTTTCCGAACTCTTAAAAGCCACAGAGACCGCTGAAACCGCACGACAGGATGGCAAAAAGAGAGCGGAAGGCAGCACTGCCTTCCGCCATGCCGCGTTTGCCGACGCTATGCGAGGGATCATTCCGGCTCACGGGAGAGCGCATACTCGACCGCCTGCTCCCAGGTCATGGCGCGTCCCGCTTCCCAAGCGGCAGTAAAGGCTGCTTCGTCCAGGCTTTGCCTCAGCCTCGTTAGAAGTTCTTCGAAGGAAGGAATGGGCAGTGTCATCTCTTGGAATAATGCTCCTTGCGCTGCTATCAAGCGCACAGCGCGCTCCGCTAGGCTCTCGTCGACAGCCATGCGTGCGAAAACCCCTATCAAAGAGGCTATCTCTCTGCGGTCTCCTAACTGCCAGGCGATGGACAGGGCTTGTTGAAAGAGGTGGTGTGCAGACGCGTTCGCCTTCTGATGACTTTCCATGCTGGCGATCACACAAAGACCCCAGATCTGTAGTCTCGGCGCCCCGGTTTCACGAGACAGTGCAAGACTCTCCTCCAGCATCGCGTGCGCATCCTCAACACGACCTAAATGGTAGAGGACACCGCCATAAGTCATAAGCGCCTCGGAGAGAAGTCCCTTCTCTCCGATCTCTCTGGCAATGGTCAGCGCCTCGCTATAGAAAGGTTCCGATGGAGGGTAGTTACCCTGATCCTTATAGACGTTTCCAATCTCTATCAGGGAGGCAGCGACATGGACCGAGTCGTCCAGTCCTCGTCGGATATCCAGCGATTCCTGATGCATCGACAAAGCTGATGAAAACTCCTTGAGATTTTTCGTGAAGAATCCGGCCCAATATAAAGCTTCTCCACGCTGGGCCGTACGGTTCGGATTTCTCTCCAAGGCCGCCAGGAGCCATTGCTGACCCTCCCGATAGTAGCCGCGCACTCGCCAGAACGGGTGAAAAGCCAACGCTAATGTTAGCGTCCGCTCCGCTTCCGCTCCAATAGCAGAATATTGCAAGGCGGCGCGTAAGTTGTCGACCTCCGCCGCCAGATACTCGGCCCAGCGATTGTAGGCAGCCAGACCATCCCGGAACGCTTCGGTCTGGCTGCCGTTCACAACACGCATATTGTCAGCATAGAAATAGACCTCCACTGGCCAGGTCTTCTGAACTAAGTCCATGTAAAAGTCTGTGTGCCGTTGCTCTGTTGCCGCGAGATCCTCCGCAGTCAGACACTCGCCTGCGTACTCCCTTAGGGTCTCCAGCATCCGGAAGCGCATTCCCTGCCCGCTCTCTTCGGAGAGGATCAGCGAGCACTCCCGCAGTTCCGCCAGGTAGTCCAGCGCCAGCGGCGCCTCACACACCGCCTCCGCTGCCTCTACCGTCCAGCCGCCCCGGAACACCGACAGCCGCGCAAAGAACCGCTGCAGCTCCGGTGTGAGCAGCCGATAGCTCCAGTCGATGGCTGCGCGCAGCGTCCGATGCCGCTCCTCCACGCCCCGCTTGCGGCTGGTGAGAAACGCGAAACGGTGCTCCAACTGCGAAAGCATCTGAGCCGGCGTCAGCACCTGCGCCCGCGCCGCCGCCAGTTCGATCGCCAGCGGCAGACCTTCCAGACGATCGCACAGTGCGGCTACCGCTGGGGCGTTGGCGTTGGTGACCTGGAAGTAGGGCAGCACCGCCTGCGCCCGGTCCACAAACAGGCGAACGCTGTCGAACAAAGACAACTGCTCCGGCGCCTCTCCACCGTTGGGAGTGGGCAGCGGCGGGACCGCAAACTCGCGCTCGCCCGGCAACCCCAGCACCTGCCGGGAGGTCACCAGCAGGGAGAGCGCCGGGACCCGCGCCAGCAAAGCCTGCACGATCCGCGTGCCGCCCTCGGCGATCGGGGGTTCGATCCTGGTCCGGCGCCGCGCTTTTGCAGAACCGGGCCTGCTCGGTTTCGGCACGGGAGCCGGCTCGGTCAGCAGATGCTCGAAGTTGTCCAGGACCAGCAGGGAGGGCTGTCTGGAGAGGGCCTGCACCACCTGCTCCAGCGGCTCCTGCTGGGGCGAGCGGGGCAGGCGCAGCACGTCCAGGATCGTGTCTGCAATTCTTTCAGGATCGGCCAGGTCGGCCAGCGCCACGAACCAGACCGCCCCCTGGAAGCGCTCCAGCAGCCGCTCCGCCACGGCAACAGCGAGCCGCGACTTGCCCGTTCCGCCCGGACCGGTCAGGGTGATCAGGCGGGCGTTGGGGAATGAGGATGGGTTGAGCGCCTCCTGCAGCCGGGTAATCTCTTCGTCCCTGCCGAAGAACCGGGTGGACTGCAGGGGCAGCCTCGGCTGATAGCCTGCCGCTGCCGAAGGCGCCGGAAACTCGGCGGTGTCCATCCCCGGATACTCCAACTGAAACAGCCGTTGGGGCGCGGCCACGTCGCGCAACCGCCAGATGCCCAGATCGACCAGGCGCAGGTCGTCGCCTTGATCGCCCTGCATCAGCGCCGCCGTCGCCTCCGAGACCAGGATCCGCGAGGCTCGGTGCAGCGCCAGACCGTGATAATCCCCGCCCTCCGGTGTCACATCCCCGGTGTGGACCACCATGCGCACCCGCAGCAGCCCGATCCCGGCAGGCCAGGCCGCCTCCGCCAGCGCCTGCTGCGCCGCTATCGCGCAGGTCAGCGCCTGGCGCGCACTCTGGAAGGCGACCAGGAACGAATCACCCGTCTCGCGCAACTCCTGCCCATCGTGCTGGGCGAACACAGCGCGCAGTGCGGCGTGATGGGTCTGCAGCGCCTCCCGGAACGCTTCGCCCTGCTGCTCCCAGAGGCGCGTGGAACTCTCGATGTCGGTGAACAGGAAGGTCAGCGTCGCGGGCCGGCCGGGAACGGGCACGATGCCGGGCAGGCGCTCGGCAGCCATCGCGCTCCCGGACCGGACAGGAGGTGCCGTGGGGGAGGAGAGGCCGGACTCCTGTTCGATCCGGCGGGACAGGGCGCGCAGCGCCGGGGAAGGCTCCGCGCCTATCTCCGTCTCCAGCAGCCGTTCCATCTCCCGATACTGCCGTAACGCCGCGTCCGGCTGTCCCGTGGCCGAAAGCAGTCGCATCAGGTGGGCGTGCGCCTCCTCTCGCAGGGGGTCCACGCTCACGGCCTGGCGTGCGTAGCCCAGCGCCTCCCCGGAGCGGCCGGACTCTTCCAGATGCGTGATGAGCGCGGAGGCCG
>DATGIG010000075.1:0-13268 GCA_035295825.1 Chthonomonadaceae bacterium
GGCGCTCACAGCCTGTTCAAAGCGAGGGTTAGCGCGGGGCCAGGGCAGCATCGAGGACGGTACGGACCTTGTAGATCAGGGCGGAAGCCGTGAAGGGCTTGTGGAGGAAATCCATGCCGGGCGCAAGCGCGCCTTGATGTACCAGCGAGACATCGGTATAGCCGGAGGTGTAGAGCACGGTGATCTGGGGACGGCTTGCACGCAGGCGTTCGGCAAGCTCCTTGCCGCCCATCTGCGGCATGACCATATCGGTCATCAGCAGATGAATGTCGCCCGGATGGGTATTGGCGACGCGCAGGGCCACCTCCCCATCGCTCGCTTCCAACACCGTATAGCCCTGCCCGCGCAGCGCCTGCGCGGCGATGTCGCGCACCATGGGCTCATCCTCCACCAGGAGCACGGTCTCGGTCCCCCCGGTAAGTGCGGGAGCGGATGCGGAATCCTGTGGCGGCATCGGTTCGACGCTGGGGAAATAGATCTTGAAGACGGTTCCCCGATCCGGCTCGCTATAGACCTGGATATGCCCGCCGCTCTGCCGGACAATGCCGTAGCAGGTCGCCAGCCCCAACCCCGCGCCCTGCCCCATACGCTTGGTGGTGAAAAACGGGTCGAACAGGTGCGCCTTCACCTCATCGGTCATTCCGCGCCCCGTATCCGAGACCGACAGCAGTACATACCGGCCCGGAGTGACGGCGACATGCGTCCGCGCATACTCCGCGTCCAGCGTCACCATGCGCGTCTCAATGACGATCTTACCCCCATTGGGCATCGCGTCGCAGGCGTTCATCACCAGGTTGATGAGGACCTGATCGAACTGGCCCTGGTCCAACCGCACCTTGCTCAGTCCCGCTCCCGGCAGGGTCACCAGTTCGATATGCGCCCCACACAGAGGCCGCAAGAGCCGATCCGTCTCCAGCAGAAAATGGTTCAGGTTCGCCTCGACGGGCGCGGCTTCCTGGCGTCGGGCGAAGGCCAGCAACTGATGCGTCAGATTGGCGGCTCGCTCCGCCGCCTTCTGGATGTTGCTCAGATACAGCGCCAGGTCGGTGTCCGGTTCCACTTCCAGGCGGGCCAGGCCGGTATAGCCCTGGATCGCCGTGAGCAGGTTGTTGTAATCGTGTGCGATCCCACGGGCCATTCGGTTCAAGCCCTCGATCTTCTGCGTTCGGCGTACCTCCTCCTCCAGACGCTTACGCTCCGTGATGTCCCGGTACTGCCAGAGGTGCCCCAGATAGTTCGGGCCGAGAAAGATCGGCGTATAATCGCGTTCCAGCGTGCGCCCGTCCACCAGCAGCAGCTCCTCGTTACTGACGGGCTGGCGCTCCTCAAGGATCTGGGCCATGCGCTGGAGAAACCGCTCCGGCTCTGCAAACAGGACTTTCTCCGACTTCGCCGTCTGGGCGCAATCCACGCCGACTAGCTCCTCCGGGGTCTGGGAGAGCCGAAACAGCTTACAGAACATGGAGTTTGCCTGAAGGATAATACGGTTCTCGTCTTCGATGAGAATGCCGGTTTGCAGGTTCTCCAGCAGGGCGGTAATACGTATGACTGTTGCCTGAGTCTTGTCTTCCGCCTCCACCTGCTGGGCAGTGTTCTGGCGTTCCTGCGCGGCGGTAAGGCGCGTGTTTTCCCGGCGCAGATGGGCTGGTTGGGGCTGAAGCTGGCTTTCGGATGTTTCGGATGGTTCTGTCAATGCGATTGTTCTCTCTTCGGCCGTAGGAAAGCGGCATGTGCCCCCTACGGATAACAGACCTCTCCTGGGGCGCATATATATCAAAAGTTATATCCAGGCTTGTTGCAATTTAGAGATTGCTGTCGCAATATCCTCCCGGTCGGAAGCGCTTCCAAGCAAAATATTTTGCGGTAGCCACACGCAGTCCGCGCAGACCGCTTCGCACTCCGGCAGAGACAACTCCGGATACGGGATACGCCGCCCCGCCCGGCACCATGCCCCCTCCCCGGCGGCGGCGCGCGCGAACATCCCTTCCTTATACAGGGGCACATATCCTGAGGAGCAGGGCACCCCCTCCGCGAGCAGCGCGGCGAGAAGCTCCTGTAGCGAGCGGTTCCCAAACGCCTCCTTATGATAACGAAACGGGAAAAGGTGGTTCGCGTGACAGGTGATGCGCGCGTCCTCACGGGGCAGCGCGATGCCGGGGATCTCCTGGAGCAGCGCGCGCAACCCCACCGCATTTTCGGCGCGCCGCGCCGTCTGCTCCGGAAGGCGGCGGAGCTGGACGCGCAGCAGGGCCGATTGGAACTCGGTGAGCCGGAAGTTGCTGCCCAGCACGCGATGCTCGTACCAGCGCCCGCTCCGTACACGCCCCACATGGGTCACCGACCAGGCCGCGTCCGCGAGCTCCTCGTCGTTGCTGATCAGGATCCCACCCTCGCCCGCGTTCAGGTTCTTGCTGGCCTGAAAGCTGAACGTGCCGATATCTCCGATGGCCCCCACTCTGCGCCCCTTCCATTCGGCGGCATGGGCCTGCGCGGCATCCTCGATCACCTTCAGGCCATGCTTGCCCGCGATGGCCAGCACGGCGTCCATGTCGGCGGGGCGGCCCGCGATGTGAACGGGAATGAGCGCGCGGGTGCGGGGCGTGATCGCCTCTTCGATCCGTGCGGGGTCTATGTTGAGCGTGTCGCCCGCGATGTCCACAAAGATGGGGGTAGCCCCGACCGCCAGGACCGCGCTGGCGGTGGCGACAAAGGTGTAGGGCGGGACGATCACCTCATCGCCGCAGCCGATCCCCATTGCGCGTAGCGCGATTTCAAGCGCGGCGGTACCGTTGGTGCAGGCAACCCCATGTTCCGCCTCATGAAACGCGGCGAACTCCCGCTCAAAGGCGATCCCCTCCGCGCCCTCCATATACCACCATTTGTTGCTGTGGAGCACATCGAGCAGGGCGCGCTCCTCCGCCTTATCGTAGATGGGCCATGCAGGCCAGGGCTTTCGGGCGACATCACGGACCGGAATACCGCCCTCGATGGCGGGTCTATCGCTTGCATTCATTCACACTCTCCTCAGAAGGAATCCTGTAGGGGCAACCCCCCGTGGTTGCCCTTCACCCCCTATGGTTGCCCAGGGCAGGCACGGGGACCTGCCCCTACGTCGTTTCCATTACTTTCCGCTGAGCCATTGTTTCAGCAGGGCGCGCTGGGCGTCGGTGGCATCGGGAAGGGGGCGGCAATTGACATCCAGGCCCGCATAACCCAGGCACTCGGCGAAGGGCATGTCGTCGGTGGATCGGGCCAACTGGTCATAAAACTTTGAGAGATCCTGCCCGGCGACCTCGCTCAGGGTGTCACGCAGTTCATCCTCCTTATAGCCGGGCTTGGGAGGCGCATGGCGCTGCATCAGGAGGCGCATCATGTCGTCCAGGGATTTGCGGTTCTGCGTGACCTGGCGGATCTTGAGATCGAAGCAGAGCCCGATCAGTTCACCCTTGGCATAGTAGGAGAGGCCGCCGTAGCCCTCACTTGTCTGCGTTTCCCAGACGCGCTTGCTGGCCTCATCGGCGGTGACGCGCTTGCTGGCGGCGTTGAAGTTGTAGCCACGGATGGCGTTACGAAAGTGGGAGAGCAGGTCCTCGTCCGAATAAAAACCGGCCCGGCGTGTGGAGAGCTGCGCATAGTATTCGGTGACGCCCTCGGCGAACCAGAGGTTGCGGGTTTTGGGCGGATGGATATAGTCGAAGGGGCCGAGAACTTCAGGACGGATACGCTTGACATTCCAGAGATGGAAGAACTCGTGAGCGACGAACGGCGCGACCCGCTGTGGCGAAGCAAAGGAGGGGAGGGCGATCCGGCAGGCGTTAAGGTGCTCCAATCCGCCGCCGCGCCCGTTGACATCGAAGAAGAAGTCGTAATGAGTAGTGGGCATCGGCCCCATAACCGCAGTCTCGGCCTGGATCAGTTTCTGAATGACCGGCGTGTAGGCATCGGGGTCTTGAATGCTTTTGACGTCGCCATAGAAGACCGTGCGGAACGTCGTGCCGCCAGAGTTGAACGTACGGATGGCAACGGCGTCGGGAAGCGAGATCAGCATGGGCGAATCCGCGAGCGTGTCATAGTCAGGCGCGGCAAAGGAATAGGGCGGATCAGAAGATCGCATTGCATTCAGCGGCACGCGGACATCCAGGTCGCTATCCAAGAAAAGGCGAATGGGGACCTCTTTGTACCCAACAACATAGAGGAGAGCGGCAGGGCCGTTGACAAAAGCCTGCGTCTGGGTAAAGTGAACATTTTCGCTAAAATTTCCCGGCGGCGTTTCGGGAATGTCATAGGTTAATCGAATAGTATCAACACCTTGAGTATTCATTTCCCAGGTGTTGGCATTTGGGTGAGTAAATTTGATTTCCTTCCAAATACTTGAGCCTTCATATCTATAGGCATGGAAATTCTGAACATATTGAGCATGATTTTGTAGATTATAGTCGCCTGGGGACCAGACCGGAAGTTGAACAGTGATGCTCTCCTTATTATCCCGGTTCTTGAAGTTCATCTGAACCTGGAGATGAGGAGAAGGCTTTTTGAGATCCGGAGTGAGAATATAATCAATATCGGCATTACGGCTATCCGGAGGGGCGTCCTTGAGTTCGGCGATGGCTGGGCGAGGCGTCGGGGCGTAACCGAACAGGGCGCAGAGAAATATAAGCGAGAAAATCGGTTTGATGCGCATAGGAGGTCTCCTTCTCACTGGTCCCAGCCGAGATGGCCGTTGATGGAGATCGTGTAGGTGGCCTGATGGTTCCACATGGAGTAGGCGGCCCAGATCCCTTCGGCGATATACTCCGCCGCCAGAATGCCGAGCGCGATCTGATGCAGTTTGCTATGCCCTTTGAGGCCATAGTAGCGTTCGACAAAGAGCTTGATCAGCCAGACGATCACCAGGCCGAACCAGAAGTAGTCCAGTCCGAAATTCATGGCGAGGGCATAACCTGCGGGATGGAGGGGGAAGCCGGGGATCCGGAAGCGCAGCATGTCCAGGCCCAGCACGACGGCGAACCCGATCACGACAAAGAGGATAGCGGTTGCGTTCGGCGGCTGGTGCTTGTTGAGGAGGGTGTCCACCACGCCTGCCGTATCGCCGCCCTCATGCTTTGCGGCGTACGCATAGCCCTGTGCGATATAGGCGCAGTGGCCCAGGCTGCTGCCGATGACGGTTGCCAGAATGATCGCGACGAAGAGCGCTTTCTGGTTGATCTTCGCGGTCTCGCCCAGCTTCATCGCCTCCAGTTGGTGCGGCATGGGATGTGTCCGATGGATGCGGTTCATGAAATGGAACATGGTCACCATGCGGCTGATACCCGCCGTCGGGAGCGCCTGGGTGCCCACAAAGTCCACCAGCATCTGGTTCGGCCCCATAAACGCCATCTCATGGGAGGGAGCGCCGATCTGAGCGCGCATCCGGGTCAGGGCGATGCTGAACGCCAGGAAGAGCAGGGTGGTGAAGAAGATCATCCAGAGCGGGATGCCGACCAGGAGCCCCACGCCGCCGATGCCCGTCAGGCAGAGCAGCAGTCCTGCGAAGGCCACCCGTGGAGGCACATCACGCTCGCTGGAGCCGCCCCGCAGGATTTTTCCCCAGACCTCGCGCAGGTAGCTCCGCGCCACCCAGAGCGACGTGACGAACAGCGCGAGGAACGCACCCCACGACTGTTCGTTGAAGTAGGGCGGGCCGGGGACCAGTCCCCCGCCCCCGAAGACCCCCGCGCTCTCCGTATAGCCAATGGCATAGGTCGCCACCTGCATCGCCTTGCGGAAGAAGAAGAAGAAGATGCAGGAGAAGAGCAGATCGGTGGGCATAAAGAACCCGATGACCGCCATGTAGGGGAAGATGCCGACGGGGGTCCAACCGATGGCGTCGAAGGGCGGAGATTGGAAAAACAGGTGCAGGTCGCCGATGAAGCGCACGTTGATGAGCGGGATGGAGGGATAGAGGAAGTGGAACCCGTTGATCATATCGATGGCGAACATGATAAGGAACGGGATCAGAAAGTAGCGGCTCTTCCAGGGCTGCGCCCGTCCCGCCCCGGTCTGCACGATCGCCAGCGGCAGCTGAATGATAGGGAACGCGAGCCTCTCGCGGTTCGTCCACTCGTCGCGCATCAGGCTGTTGATACAGAGCATGGCCGTGCAGACCAGTGTGATCAGCACCGTCCACGAGACGATATAGACCCACCAGAGATGCAGATGCGCCAGAAAGTAGGGGAAGCGAAAGCCGCCATTGCGGTAATCGGTAAATTTATCGGCATCCTGCGGCTGAACGAAGAACCAGGGGTGGGCATAGGGCAGAACGTACTTTTCGAATTTCGGATCGCTGTCCTTAAAGAGCGCATAAGAGTGGATATAGGGATTGATAACGGTCATCCACTCCGCGCAGATCGCCGCCATCACGGTCTGCATGGCGAAGAAGAGGATCAGTTCGCTCTCTTTCAGCGCCAGGCGGGGGGCAATGCGCCGCACGATGAGGTTGCAAAACGCGACGATCAGCGTCAGCACCACCGGAGGAACCATGAGCGAAAAGATGGTGTCCAGGGTCAGGACGGCGCACCAGTAAGCTGTTAAGGGTGCAAAGAGTAAAGCCAGCAGCATCACACGCACACTCAGCCATCCGCCTCGCCCCGCTTGCGGTTGGGGCGCCGTTGCCCCCGCCCTGTTCGCCGCCTCGATATCCGGCTGCGCCATAAACCCAATCTCTCCCTGATCTGAATGCCGTTCTGTTCGACACGGTTCTCCTTTTTCCCTGCGTGACTTTTCAGGCGTCCTGGGCCGTTGTATTTTCGATCCGCTCTCCCTTGCCCGGATGGGCCAAAACAAAAAATTCCGACCTGCCGTGTGTCGCGACAGGTCGGAAGAGGTTGGCGCCACCCAAGTCCCCTTTGGAAGGCGCTGGTGTCGCTGCCCTTCCCTGGCGGCGACACCTCCTATAGGCGTCGAAAAGACAAGATGGAGATAGCGACAAGGATTCTTCTCGAACACGCCTATTGTACTAAGCTTCCGCTAAAGCATCGTTAAATGTGGTTGTCTCTCCTCTCGAATGAAAAATTGTTACGTGACCTCGCGCACGCTTATCAGAAGAGCACCGGGATTTCACGCTGCTTGAGAAGGGATGAGACGCCGGAAGGGTTCGTTCGGGCGCAACATCTGGCCCAGTGCTCCTCCTAGACAGAGCGTCAGTAGCCGTAGATGAACCCTATCTGATCGTTGCTACTATCGTAAATATGCCCATCATCGTAATCCAGCGTCACCTGGAACATAATGCCGCCGGACGGCTGCACATAGGTGTTCGAGCCGATGACCTCGATCTCGCTCGTGACATCCACCGGATCGTTGGGCAGGTTGTAGAGATAATCGTGCCCAACGATATATTGTTGATTGGCATGCACACGAACGGAACCACTGCAGAGCGCTGCCAGACCGGCCAGCGCAACGGCTCCTGCGACAACGCGCTTCCATCCCTTCGAAGCGAACGAACGAGCTGTTTCGGCGTCCTTCGAAGTCGCCATCCCATGATTCGATGCCATAACTGCCTCCTGTCTCTCCCCTGCATAGTGCAGGCTTAGGGGCACCGCGGCGCTTTGTTCCGCAAGCCCGATTGACACCCCCGAAGGAGGCAGGTATACTAACCCTGAAGTCCTTCGGGGCTTCCCTTCCGCTCGCTCCTCTCCTCGGCCAAGAGTTACAGGTGCGAGCGTTTCCTTAAGCGCGGCTGGACGGTTTCTAAACGCCCTTTACCAGAGGGCGCAGGCCGTTCAGCCCGCATATTTACTTTGTAGGGCTGCCCGCGATAACTGCTGTTTTTCGCGTGGCTTCGCGCGCCCTTCTATTCTAAGAAACGTCCAATCTCCTGGTATTCTTACTCTCTTTCACCTCCTGGTTGAAAATTATTTGTGCCCTCTTGCTACCACCCATTGTCCCGCTAAAATACGGGCAAAACTGTCGCCTGGAACACACCTCTCCTGCGATAAATGTGCCTCTCATACCGCGAAAAAATGCACCCCGGAGCGCTCCGGGGTGCAGGGAAAGATTCTGGTGGGTTTTGTTTCGGATTTCGCGAATCGCGAGGGCGGTTCACCCCGGTGGGGCCAGGGCAAACGTATCCAGCGCATACTCCAGGCTCTCCTCCCACGTCATCTGCTCTCCATGAGAGAATGCCTCCTGATAGCGCGTCGGACCGAGCGCCTCGCGGATGCTTGCCAGCGTTGCGGTATGCTCCTCGGCGGCATCGTCCCTGGGAGCCAAGGAGAAATCTATCTGTCTGCGGAAGGCATCTTCTGCACCCGCAAGTACGGCGGCACGCTCCAAAAGCCCCAGGTGCAGCGCCAGAGCGACGGTATTCGTCAGGCTGTGGGCCTGACCGCGTTTGCTGTCCTGTTCTCTTGCCAATGAGATCGCTTCCCGAAGCAGCCTGGGAACTTCGCCCGTCCTCTCGACGCGTAATAGCATACTCGCCAGGTTATTGAGAGACAAAATGAGATCCTGATAGGATTGCATCTCTCGAAACATCGCCTGGCTCTGGAGGTAGAGGCGTTCTGCGGTCGCATCTTCGCGCTCTGCGGAAGAGACACGCGCCAGGTTGCCGAGCGTGAGCGCAATCCCACGCCGGTCATCGAGTTCTTCAAACAGCGCCAGGCTCTCTTCCAGCCGCCTGCGGGCCAGAGGATAATCGCCTTCATTTTTAGCGACGTTCCCTAGACTGCCCAGTGATGAGGCAACGCCCCTCTTGTCCCCAATCTCTTGCCGCAGCGCAAGGCACTCTTGGAAGAAGCGCAGGGCCGTAATATGGTCGGCTAGGCGGAAAGCGAGGTTGCCTGCTCCGGTCAGAGCCTTGATCCGTAACGGCGCCTGCATCTCTCGCCCCAGCATCAGCGCACGCTCCAACCAGGCAAGCCCTTCGCGATGGTAGTTGCGTCTATCCCAGAAATTCCAGAGGGCGCCCGTCAAACGTAATCCCCACTCGACGTAAACGAGCTTCCGGGGCGCACCCTCATCGGCGCTGCCACTTTGCTCCTCCCCCTCCCCAGCGGTGGCTCCTCCGTCCAGCGACCAGGTCAGGGCAGAGCGGAAATTGTCATGTTCCCTCTCCAACCGGTCCAGCCTCTCTCTGGACTGCGGACCGCGTAGCTGACCATCGAGGCTCTCAGCCAGATGAACATAGTAGGTGATATGGCGGAGAGATAGAGCCTCTTGCTGTGGCCGCGTTAATTGGGCGGCGGCAAATTCGCGCACTGTCTCTAAAAGATGGTAGCGAAACTCTTCTCCTCCATCCTGCGCCAGAACGAGCGAGCAGCTCTGAAGTTGTGCCAGGCACTCTGCAGTTCTCTGTAGCCGCCGGCTCTGCTCTTCTGAAAAGGTCTCCTCATAACAGATGCAGACGGCCTCGGCGGCCTCCAGACTATACCCTCCACGAAACACGCTCAGTTGGACAAACAGGCGCTGGAGTTCGGGCGCGAGCATACCGTAACTCCAGTCCATGGCGGCCCAGAGCGAGGCATGCCGGGCTTCCCGGCCTCTCCTTCGGGATTGGAGGACGGCAAAGCGTTCGGTGAGCAGGTTCAGTATCTGCACGGGCGTAAACGCAGCCGCACGCGCCGCCGCCAGTTCGATCGCCAGAGGAACGCCTTCCAGCTTGCGGCAGATTTGGGCCACGATGCTTGCATTCGAGCGCGTCAGTTCAAAATCGGCCCGCACCGCCCGTGCCCGGTCCAGGTAGAGTTGGATGCTTGCGTTTTGCGCCAGATGCTCCGGGGCCTCATTCTCCTGCGGAAGGGGCAGAGGGGAGAGCGGAAAGATGCGCTCTCCAGGAAGGCTCAAACGCCGTCGTGAAGTAATCAGCAGCGTGAGGAGCGGGCAGCGCTGTCGCAGCATCTGAACCAGGTTGGCGCCTCCCGCCACCAGGTGCTCGAAGTTATCCAACACCAGAAGCGCCGGCCGCTGCAGCGCGGCAACGACCTGCTCCAGCGGTGCAGCGTCCGATGTTCGCTTCAATTGCATGGCGGTCCGGATCGCTTCGAGGATGAGGGTCGGGTCGGTCAGATCGGCGAGCGGGACAAACCAGACGGCGTTGCGGAAGCGCTCCAGCGACTGCCGGGCGACTTCCGTTGCCAGGCGGGTCTTCCCTGTCCCTCCCAGCCCCATGAGAGTGACCAGGAGCGAGGGGGAGTGGGGTACTGCAGGGCTCGCAGGCTGCAGCAGGGCTAACAGGCGCTGCATCTCCTCTTCGCGCCCGAAGAAGGGGTTCAGCGTTATGGGCAGGCGTGGGATAGGAATCGGTGGCGCGGTTTCCGGATCGGGGTCGAGCCGAGTAGGTTGGGGAGCGGGTTGCAGGATCTCTTCGGACGGCAGCGAGCCAACCTCGTGCGCCAGCGCGCTCAAATCCGGTTCCGGCGCTTCTCCCAACTCTTCCCGGAGACGACGCGCATAAGCATGGTAGTGTTGCAAGGCTTCGGAGGGCTGCCCAAGCGCGGCGTAGAGGAGCAGGACCTCCCGCACTCCGCTTGCGTCCAACGGGTCCGTCTCCTGGGCGCGCAGCGCGGCATCCAGCGCCAGATGGAGCGCTCCGGACTGCCGGCGCAAGGCGACCAGATCCAGACATGCTTTCCGGTACGCGTTGCTGAGCCGTTCGCGCGCCGCCAGAATAGGATCCAGGTAGGAGCCGGGCAGCAGTTCGCCACGATAGAGCGCGAGCGCCCGTGTCAGATGGAGCGCTTGTGCGACGGGGTCCGGAGCCGATTGCGCCTGCTGTAAGGCGGCTTCAAATTCGGCGACATCCGTTTGGACCGCCTCGCGGTTCAGTCGGACGGAGTTTCGGTCGGCGAAGAGAACGCTGCCTTTCAGAACGCCCACCGGTTCAAGCTGATGGCGCAGGGAAGTCAGGGCGACCCGCAGGTTTCTGCCCGGATCGCTTTCCGGAGCCTCGGGCCACAAAATGCCGGTGATCCGCTCACGTGAATCATATCCATGCGGAAACAGCGCCAGCAGAGCCAATAAGGCTCCGGTCTTTTCCGTTTGAAAGCGCGTGATGATTCGGTTCTCCTGGCACAACGACAGCCCGCCCAGCATCTGGATACGCCATGGTCCAGACAACATACTCTCGGTCTCCCTGTTTACGCGCATGCCCTATGGATGGTTATTGGAATGGTGGTGGGCGGTATCGAAGCGTGAACGAGAATTTCTGACTACGGTAGGGGGTCGTGTAGAAAGCACCTCGTGGTACAGTATATCACAAACGCTTTCCTTCGTAAAGATTGGCTCCTTCCGGAGTAACTTTTCACCCAATAACAAACGTCACCAGATCCGCCAGATTTGCGCCCGCTCCGTCCGGAGCAACGTCCAATTCCTCGGCGGGAGAATGCAGGCGATTCACCCAGAACGTGGGATACCCGAACCACTTGGCCCCGGCGGCATCCCACCCCGCAAAGGCAGCGAAGAGGATCTCTTCCCGCCGAAGCTTAAAAGCCTCCATCCCCATCTGGTAGGCGTGAGGAGCCGGTTTGTAGGTCTTTGCCCTATCGGTGCTGAGGATATGTTCAAATGTGCCCTCCAGCCCTCCGTTTTTGATGCCCGCGTTCAGCATTCCGGGCGTAAAGTTGGAGAGAAATGCCAGCCGAATGCCCGCAGCTTTGAGCGATGCGAGGGCTGGAGCGACATCCGGCCAGGGTTTGAGCTCCAGATACGCCTGCATTAGCCGCACGCGCTTCTCCGCTGTGAGTTCCAGTTGCAGCGTTTTCGCGGCAAACACCAGCGCCTCTTCCGTGACACTCCAGAAATCCTTATAGCGCCCTCCCATACTCCGCAGCCAGGTGTACTCGAACTGTCGCGTGCGCCAGCTATTGTTCAGGTCCGCGCCCTTCCCCGGAAAGAGCTGCTCCACCAGCGCAGAGACGGGCCTCGGATCGAAGATGGGAAAGGCGTCGAAGGCAATGGCCCGGATGGTCGGTTTCGGAGCGGCCTGCGCCTGTGATGCGCAGGCCATCAGCCCTGCTGCCGTGCTGCCGGCGAGAAATGCGCGGCGATTTGTGAGCATCCGTATCTCCTTTTTCTGCTCTTGTCGGGTAACCTCTTCCCCTTACGATAGTATACCTACCGAAAAGGAGGCGCGCCAACCTCATAAACGGCGCTGCCAGGAACCCCTTGCCCAGGGGCCGGTTCGGAAACTCTCAAAAGTGTGCAAGAACACAATTTATCTATGGTACGGGATTCAGTGTTGTCGTTTGCTCCTGATTATAATAGACCCATCGAGCACCCACAAACGCCCTGAAGCACGTGGGTAAAAAAGGAGACAACGATGATGACCACGCAGAGCATCACCGATGTGCTGACCCGTCTCGAATCCATCGAACAGGAGAGCACACAACTCAAGCAAGCGAATACGCGCATCGAGCAGAAGTATGTGCAGCTCGAAGCGCAGTCCAACAACGAGCGTCGCCGTTACCGCGTTCAGATGGGTCTGGCCCTGACAGCCGTGGCGGGCGCTCTCTTCCTCTCCCCCGGCAACCGCGCCGCCTTCGCACAGGTTGGAAGCGACCTGGCCACCCGCGTCGCGCTCCTGGAAGCCAAGACCCAATACATGTCCACCAATACCTTTGCCAAAACGACGACCTTCACCGGCTGCAATGTCTACATCCAGTCCGGTTCCGGCAGCACCGATGACGGCACGATCTATTCCGGTGGCACGCCGACCGGTCTGGGCAACCTGATCATCGGTTACAACGCAGCCGGGCGTTATGACGGCGATGTGCGCACCGGCAGCCACAACCTGATCCTGGGAGACTACAACAACTACTCCAGTTTTGGCGGCACGATTGCCGGCTACCGGAATACGATTTCCAGCTACTACGCCTCCATCAGCGGCGGCGCAAACAACACGGCGAGTGGAGCGTACTCCTGGGTGGGTAGCGGAAGCCTCAATATCGCCAGCGGTGGTTTTGCCTCGGTGAGCGGCGGATACAACAATACGGCCAGCGGATCCCAATCCTCGGTAAGCGGCGGCAGCGAGAACACGGCTGTTGAGAGCATGACCTCGATCAGCGGCGGAGCCAACAATACGACCATCGGACCAGTCTGCTCGGTGAGCGGTGGAAGCTACAACACAGCCAATGGATTTAACGCCTCGATCAGCGGCGGCCAGAACAATACCACCATCGGAAGTAATGCCACGATAAGCGGTGGCAATAGCAACACCGCAGGCGGAGCTTGGGCTTCGATAAGCGGCGGTTATCAGAATGGGACCAGCAACTTATATGCCTCCATCAGCGGCGGTA
>DATGIG010000076.1:0-12164 GCA_035295825.1 Chthonomonadaceae bacterium
TACCTCTACCCGCAGATCCCCATGTTGCCGCTCAAGCGGAGCGGCCCTCTGCAGGACCTCAACACCTATGTCACCGCCAGTCCCTGGAACGCCATCGGCTGGACCCCCATCGCCGTCTATCCGTTCGGCGTGGCGCTGGGCATCCTGCTGCCGACGGACCTGCTCTTCTCCGCCTGGTTCTTCACCTGGGTCTGGCGTATGGAGCGGGTGTTCGGGGCGGCCTACGGCTATTCGGACATCCCCGGCTTCCCCTATGTGGAGGCGCAGTCGTTCGGAGGGTATATCGGGCTGGCGGTCTCCGCGCTCTGGGTGAGCCGGAGCCACTTTGTGCGGATCTGGCGGGGGCTGTGGGATAGCAAAGCGAACCTGCGCGACGCGGAGGAGCCGCTGCCCTACCGCTGGGCCGTATTCGGCCTGGTGGTGGGCAGCGCCCTGCTCTATGGCTTCTGCCGCGCCTGCAAGATGACGCCGCTCACCATCCTCTGGTTCTTCCTGATCTACTTCACGCTGGCCATCGCCATCACCCGTATGCGGGCGGAATTGGGCCCGCCCGCCCACGACCTGCACCAGGCGGGGCCGGACAGCATCCTGACGCAGATCCTGCCCTCCAACAAGTTCGCCAGGCCCGACCTGGCGATGTTCTCCATGTTCTACGGCTTCAACCGGGCCTACCGCTCGCACCCGATGCCCATCCAATTGGAGGGCTTTAAGATCGGGGAGCGGATCGGGGGGCGGTATCGCCCGCTGCTCTGGGCCATGCTGCTGGCGATCTCCGTCGGCGCGGTCTGCGCGTTCTGGGCCAACCTGGATCAGGGGTATCGCTACGGGGCGGCGGAGAAGATCGCCCCGCCTAACGTGATGCTGATCTTCGGCAGCGAGCCCTGGAACCGGATGAAGACCTGGATCGTCTCTCCCACCTCCGCGCAGCAGCAGTTCAACGTGCGGGTCGCCATCGGGGTCGGCTTCTGCATCACGCTGGTGCTCAACGCCCTGCGGCTCAATCTGCCCTGGTTCCCGCTCCATCCGGTCGGCTATGCGGTGTCCAGTTCGTGGTCGCTCAGCCTGCTCTGGCTGCCCCTGATGATCGCCTGGGCGGTCAAAACTCTGCTGCTCCGCTACGGCGGCCTGCCTGCGTATCGTAAGGCATTGCCCTTCTTCCTGGGGATCATTCTGGGCGAGTGCGTCATGGGCAGCCTCTGGGCGCTCCTCGGGATCGCTCTCCATATCCCCACCTATGCCTTCTGGCCGTGAGAGGCTTTACGGAAGCGATTTCGCACACTCGCTACAGACATAATCCAATACACCAAGCAATTCGGACAGTTCGCCGATGACATACAGACGTGTCTCAAAAATCTCTTTTTGTGGGGTCAGTTTGTAAAATTGCCATCCCTGTCCATTGCTCACGATGCCAAATACATCGCGTTCATAGCCTTCTTGAAGATTATGCCAGAGGCAGGCGACCATCTCCGCCACACACTGCGCCCGCCCCTGTACGAAATCATCGCGCTTTGCTTCCGCCACACATAAGAGAGGGGTCGCGATATAGGCACGCCTGGGGGTGATAAGATAGTCCGCAATGCCCGTTAACGTATCCGTCTCTAAAGCCGCTGCCTTCCAGACTTTCAGTTTCAAGTGGTTGGGAACGATCTCGCCGAATAGCGCATCCATAAGCAGCGTTTTGGCTAGCTCGGATGTCTCCAGGTCAAAGACCTCCAGCCGATGAAAGATTGCCGGTAATAGTTCGCTGGGTGGATACGGAGGCACATTCAATTCCCAGGGTGTAAACTCAACTGCCGGAATCAGTTGCATCGCATCTCTGAGTGTAAGGGCCGAATACTTACGTTTCATCTATCCACTCCTCACAATACCCATGTCTCTTCCTATTGTACCCTGCTTGTACCCGGCGTATCGTGAACAGCAGTTTGTTGAAGCGGTTGGAATACCATAAAGGCACAGACAGTTCTCTTGCTTACCACAGGAGAATAGCCAGGGTGACACGGAGACCGGAACCTTCGTGTCGCCCTGGCTATTGTATTCCTCTCTCCGGGAGGCCCTCGTTTCTGGCGTACAGAACAAAAGAGGAATCCAGCCCGCCCAGTGTCGAATACACGGCTGAGGGGGAGGAAGAGAGAAAATGCCTGGACAGGAGCGAGTAAGCCTGGTTGCCTGCCCGTCTACAGCGACGGATGAGGAGATCGTGGAGCGCACACAGGCCGCGATTACACTATTGGGTGATTACGGTCAGGGCCTGCGCAACGCCCATACCATCGCCATGAAGATCAATGCCGGCATCCATCGGATCGTTCTGACGGATGGCAAGCAGACGGAATTGACCGAACCGGCAGTGGTGGAGGGGGTCATTCGAGCCATCCGCGAGGTCACCGACGCCGAGATCCTGGTGGGGGACGGGCCGACGGACGGCAGCGCCGACGCGCTCTATGCCAGGCTGGGCTATCCGGAGCGGTTGGCGCCCTACCGGAACGTGCGGCTAGTGGACTTCAATCGGGGCGAGACGGCGGAAGTCTTCCTCTCCGATCCTTCAGCGATGTTCCGCTCCTATCGGCTGCCCCGCGAACTGGCCGAGGCGGACGCCTTCGTCTCCGTGGCGAAGATGAAGGCGCACATGAGCCTGGGCTGCACCCTCTGCATCAAGAACCTGTTCGGCTGGATGCCTACCTCTGTCTACGGTGCGCCCCGGCACTACCTCCATGACCGGCTGATCCGGCTGCCCCGCGTGCTGGCGGACATGGCGGCGTGGATGCGCCCCTGCCTGAACGTAGTGGATGGGATCGTCGCGGCCAATAAGAGCGAGTGGCACGGCACCGCCATGCGGCCGGGCGTGCTGCTGGCGGGCACGAACTGCGTGGCGACCGATAGCGTGGGGGCGCGTGTGATGGGCTTCGATCCGGACGGCGACTACCCCGACCACCCCTTCTGGTATCGGCGCAATGCCATCAAACTGGCGGCGGAGCGGGGCGTGGGGCCGAACCGGACGGAGGACATCGAAGTCGTCGGCCTGTCACCGGAAGAGGTCTGCCAGCCGTTCAAGGTGGAGAAGTACGAAGGGGATACGCAGCGCGAGGCGCAGATCCGGCGCGGCGCCGTCTGTGTCGCCCGCTATCGCGAGCAGCAATCCACGCTGGCGCGGACGTATGCCGGGCGCTATCTGGCGCTGTTCGACGGCGAGGTCCTCTGGGACGGAGCCGATACGCAAACGATGATGCATCGGGAGCGAGAGAGCGGCAGAGACTGGCAGAGTGCGCCGCAGTTCCTGGTGCGCTGCCTGCCTCCCGAGGCGGAGATCGAACAGATGGACTGGTACCAGCACGAAGCCGAACGCCTCCCCGCGATGGCATCCTGAAACAAAACTATCCCGAATTCTGCCTGCAGGCAGAATTCGGGATGACCCCGCTTGATTGCGTTACCGGACCACTTTGCCGGTCTTATCGTCGATGCGGTCCCCGGTTACGGCGTCGGCGATCTTCTCGCCCATGCCTCGGGTATCGGGCGTGCCATCCGCAGCACGTCCGGTGTGGGCGCGGGGCATAGCATCGCTCGTGCCCACATTGCGGGCGAACTCATCTACTCGGCGCTCCGCCTCCTCGCGGACGTAGCCGTACTTCTCCTGGAGCTTCCCGACCAACTGATCGCGTCGCCCGGCGATCTGCTCGAATTCGTCGTCCGTCATGTCTCCCCAGGCTTCCCGCACTTTGCCGCGCATCTGTTTCCAATTGCCTTTGATCGTATCCCAGTTCATGTTGAAACCTCCTCTGATTTTCCCATGAGACGGAGAGGGAGGGAGGGATGTTCCCCGGCATTTTGCAGGAACCTGGCGGGCAGGGCGTTCGTCCTAGCATACGGTCGATTCATAGTGTACGCCTGCTATCTCGGGACTGCTTTCGAGGAAGGAAATGAAAAAGGTGGCTAATACTCGCCGTGACACGGAGGAGCGTATTCCTACCGGCGTCTCCGGCCTGGATGATATTTTGCACGGCGGCTTTCTGCGGAACCGCCTCTATCTGCTGAAGGGCGACCCGGGAACGGGCAAGACGACCCTGGCGCTGCAGTATCTGCGCGCCTGTCACCAGCGTAACGAAGCGGTGCTCTATATCACCCTGTCGGAAACGCAGGAGGATCTGGCGGGGGTCGCCGCGGCACACGACTGGTCGCTGGACGGGATCACGCTCTGTGACCTCTCCACTTCGGAGGATAGCCTGCGCGCCGATGCGCAGTATACCATCTTCCATCCTTCCGATGTCGAACTGGGGGAGACCACGCAGACGATTTTGGAGGAGGTGGAGCGGGTCAAGCCGATGCACGTCGTATTTGATGGGCTATCCGAAGTGCGTCTGCTGGCTCGCGATCCCCTGCGCTACCGGCGGCAGATGATCGCGCTCAAGCAGTATTTTGCGGAGCAGCGTATCACCGTCCTGCTGCTGGATGACCGCGCGACCCCGCTGGGCGATATTCAGCCGGAGAGCGTGGTGGCGGGCGTGATCATCCTGGAGCAGGAGACACCCATCTACGGCGGGACCCGGCGTCGCCTGCGCGTGACCAAGGTGCGCGGATCCGACTATCGGAGCGGCTACCACGATTATGAGATCGCTCAGACCGGGGTCGTAGTGCATCCGCGCCTGGTCGCGGCGGAGCATCATGCCCTCTTTGAAGCCGATCCGCTCCTGAGCGGGCTTTCCGGCCTGGATCACATGCTGCAGGGCGGGCTGGAGCGAGGCTCGACGACGATCCTGATGGGGCCGGCGGGCGTGGGGAAATCCACCCTTTCGATGCACTATGTCTATGCCGCCCTGCAACAGGGCCATCGCGCCGCCTTCTATACCTTCGATGAAGTCCTGCAGCTTCTGGTGCAGCGTACCGAACGGCTCATCGGCCCTCTGGGGGCGTACCAGGATAGCGGCCAGTTGACGGTGGCGCAGATAGATCCAGCGGAACTCTCTCCGGGGGCGTTCGCGCAGGAGGTCCGCAAGCATGTGGAAGAGGAGGGCGCCCGTGTCGTTGTGATCGACAGCCTCAACGGGTATCTGAGCGCGATGCCGGAAGAGCGCTTTCTGGTCACTCACCTGCACGAACTGTTCGCATACCTGAACCAGAAGGGGGTGGTGACCCTGGTCGTCATGGCGCAACATGGACTGCTCGGCCAGAGTGAGAGCTCTCTCGATGTGAGCTATCTGGCGGATACGGTGCTGATGATGCGCTATTTTGAGATGAGTGGCGAGGTCAGACAGGCCATCAGCGTCTTTAAGAAGCGTTCCGGACCGCATGAGCGAACGCTGCGGCAACTGGAGATTCAGCCCGGCGGTATTCGGATCGGCGAGCCGCTCTGGCAGTTTCAGGGCATTATGACGGGGGTCCCCCAGATGGAGCGGTTCGCCGACCCCATGCTGCAGGGACGCAAGCAGGAAGTATGAGTACTGGAATTATGAGTACTGGAATACAGAATAGCGAGAGGGCGCCGAGGCTGCCTGATGCGGAAATCCGCATTCTGGTTCTGGCGCCTATCGGACGCGACGGCCCTCTGGCGATAAAGGCGCTCCTGCGAGAGGGGATTGCGGCGTTCCTCTGCCAGAACCAGATGGAGCTATGCCGGGAGATCGAGCGGGGAGCCGCCGGAGCGCTGCTGACAAGCGAAGCGCTGATCGAGGAGAGCGGAGATCACCTCGCGGCCCTCCTCCACCGGCAGCCTGCCTGGTCGGACCTGCCCCTCCTGTTGCTCGTCAGCGAGAGCGAGCGCGTGCTGCTGGAGGAGATGGCGAGGCCACTGGGCAACGTGACGGTCCTGGAGCGGCCACTGTCCCTCTCGTCCCTGCTGTCGGCAGTGCGGGCTACGTTGCGCGCCCGATACCGCCAATACCAGTTGCGAAACCTGCTGCAGCAGACGGAGCAGGGGCGGAAAGAGGCCGAACAGCAGCAGGCGCAGATCGAGGCGCTGAATGAGCGCCTGCAGCGGACCATGCGGGAGACCCACCACCGGGTCAAGAACAACCTTCAAATTGTGGCGTCCCTGGTGGATATGCAGATTACGGAGGGGGAGCCGACGGTTCCCATCGAGGAGATGATCCGGCTGCGGACGCATGTCCGTATGCTGGCCGCCGTCCATGACCTGCTGACCCAGCAGGCACGGGAGGATCCCCAGGCGCATTCGCTCTCCGCGGAGGAGCTGCTCCTGCGCCTGTTGCCGTTGATCCGGCAAACGGCGCCCCAGTGCGATTTTCGCTACAGCGCCGAGGACGCCCAGCTCTCTGCCCGGCAGGGAACGTCATTGGCCGTCGTCGCCAACGAACTGCTCAGCAACGCCATCAAATACGGCCATGGGATAATCACACTCCGGTTCTGGATAGAGGACGAGCAGGCCCTGCTGGAAGTCTGTGACAATGGTCCGGGCTTTCCCCCATCCTTCGATGTCCGGACGGCTGCGCATACCGGGCTGGACCTGGTGGAAAACCTCATTCGTTGGGATCTCGGCGGCACGGTCCGTTATTTCAATCGGCCTACCGGGGGCGGCTGTGTTACTGTGACCATGCCTTTCCTGGCGCGCACTCCCTCTCCCCCTTCTCCCGCAAGGGGAGAAGGGGAGAATCTGCGTTAGCCCCTCTCCCCTTGCGGGGTGTTCTCTGCCGCGCCGCGTAGCGGCTGAAGCGGTAGAGCGGGTGGGGTTGTGTTGAGGGGGAACTACTGCAATACCAGATAGAGCGTGTTGGCGGGCAGTTTCAGCGTCAGGCTGCCTCCCTCCAACGTGACCGGGACCGTTCTGACGGCCTCGCCGTTGGCGTCCAGCAGCGTAGCCGTTTTGAGGCCGGGGTTCTTGACCGTGAGAGTGACCTCCGTGTTGAGGACCTGCCAGGGGTTGCGTCCGGTGGCGACGATCTCCCTGCCGGTGAAGGTCTGCTTGCCGTCGCCGCTCTTCCAGGTCGCCTCCTTGTCCTGCCAGCCGGTCGGGCGGGCGACCGTGCCGACCTGCACCAGCACCTTCTTCGAGGTGCGGAGCGGCAGCCCATCCATCGAGACGACCAGTACCGAGGCGTAGTCGTTACTGGAGCGGAGGGTGATGTCACCGAGCGTCAGCGGCCCCGCCTTCTTCAGGAAGCCGGTCGCGCCCTGCGCCTTCGGCGCGTTCACGGTGCAGAACCCGATGCCGTAGTTCAGCTTCACCTCGCCGGTGATGCTCTTGACCACTTTGTCTGCATGGTCGATGTAGGGAGACAGATTCACCACAGAACTCTTCGCCGCGTCGCCGTCGTACTTCACCTCGACCGGCCCGACGAGGAAGGCCATGGGGTCCACGCCGGCCTTCACGGCGCTGCGCGGCGGCAGATCGCCTGCGTCCCGGTTCGGGTCGAAGCCGCCCTCTTCCGCGATGAGCGGGGAGCGGCGCTGCCAGATGTCCTCCACGGAGCGCTCCTCATGGACCACCGGACGTCCCTTCTGCAGGTAGCCCTGGCGGAACAGGAGGGCGGCGGCGGGGAACTGGCCGAGCTGCATGGGGGTGGCGACATTCCACTTTCCGGTCGGCGGGTTCCAGGGGAGCGGGATGAACGGGGGTTGCCACTCCGGCAGGTCGCCGTCCGCAAAGAAGTAGGAGATGTCCACCCCGGTGAGCGATTCGTAGGCGGCGGTGAGGAAGGGGCCTTCGGACTGGTAGGCGTTCGGCGCGACCCACTCGGTCTCCGGAATGATGAACGGATAGCCGACGGGCTGCTTGACGTTGGTGGGCATGCCGCGCGGGTCGAGCAGGACGGAGGCGTTGGTGAAGTGATCGCCGGCGCGGATGGCCCAGCCGTTGTCGGGGCCTTGATGCTCGCCGGTGAAGTAGCGGTTGACGCCCATGACTTCATTGGGTGTGTAGGAGTAACGCTCGGCGTCGAAGAGCTTGATGGGGTCCGCCGGACGCCAGTTGCCCGCGTTGATAAGCTGTTTGCAGCCCAGGGTGTTGCGGAGATAGGCGGCCATGTCGGCGTTGAACTTGCGCATGGTCTCCGTCATAAAGGCGAGCTGGTCGGCCAGGCGCTTGCCCTGGTAGCCGGTTCGGTTCTGCGTTAAGTGCCAGACGATGTAGATGCCCATCCGCCCGTTCGCGGGGTCGTCGCCCTGGTTGTCCTGAAAGTCGCCGGGGCCGGGATGCTCGCCGCCCCACGCCTGGTTGGCCCCGTCCAGCGTGCCGTACTTCTGCTTGAGCCAGTCGCCATAGAGGGTTTCCAGTTCCGCCAACTGCGCGCCCTTGATGCCCTGGATGCTCCAAAAGAGCATGCTGTCCTCGTTTTGCAACTGGATGATGGCGACGGAGGGGTCCTGGGCGAGGGGAGTGCCGGTATAGGGATTGGGCCGAGCGTAGAGGGCGCGGAGCCAGGACTTGTAACCGGCCTGGAGGGTCTTGTCCCAGAAGAGGAGCGCCGCCCCATCCTGCGCGCCGCCCGGCACGCCCCACGACGCCCGGACCTTCACGGGAATGGCCCAGTAGGGCGAGACGGTGGTGTAGATGCCCTGCTTCTTCATCTCCGCCACCAGCCGCCAGATGTGGTCTATCTCCTGCACTTTCACGTCGGTGATCTTGGAGTTGTCGCCCTCCGGGGCCAGGACGGAGTGGACGCGCACCATATTGACGCCGCGCTTGGCGAGCCAGCGGGCCTTGTGGGGCAGGGCCTCCTTGTCCTCGACGTTCTGGACATACTCATCCACGGCCCAGAAGCGCACGGGCTTGCCGTTGCCCAGGGCAAAATCGCCGTCCGCCGTCCGCTGGACAAAGCCACTCTCGCCTGCGGTCTTCTCGTTCAGCGAGCGGAGGTCCAGCAGGGCGTTCGGGCTGAAGGTGTCGCGGGCGGGATCGAAGGCCCACTTGCCCTCCTCCTGCGCCGTCGCCGTCGAAACCCCGACCAGAACCCCGATAACCGCCACGGTCGCCCACCGCGCCGCCGCTTTGCTAATAGGTATTAGCATAGAAAGAATCCTCCCTTGAAAATCCGCCTTCAGACTAACTTGCCAGAGCTTCCGCGATTTGCCAGACTCCCGACGCTCTCAACCGCGTCTCCAACTCGCCGCGCACCTTTGCATCGTCCCACAGACAGCGATAGAAATCGTCGCAGCCGTGTTCGGCGTGCCAACCTGCCATAAACGACCAGGCGAACGCTTTGACATTCACTGGCGGTGGATCAAGCGTATCGAGCCAACTCTGCACGCACGGCCCACGTTCGGGATATGCCGCCACCAATGCCGCGCAGACCAACCGTTCCAGCGTTTGCTGGTTCGGCACTCCGGGCAAAGGCCCATCCCCAGACTCCCAACGTACAAGCGCTATCTTCGTCGCGCCACCATCCATAGCGATCTCGCCATTGGCATCCATAACCGCAGAGGGATCTACACGTTGAACCGATACCAATATGTCTTGAAGTTTCAGCCCTGTAGTTGTTCCTCCCGGAGTCGTATCCGGGTCCACATTGATGACAACACGCGACAATGGTTTTGCATAGCGATTTTCCAGGCGTTTCAATACCAGCGGAACAAGCTTGTCTTTGCCGTGGGAAGGAACGACTCGGATGAACTGCTGGCTTTTGGAGCGATAGGCATATTGCCCGCCGGCCACTTTTTCGTTCCATGGGTCGCGAACCGGCGCACGTTCGGATAAATTGGGAACAATCCCCGGATCAGTACATCCCAGATATGTCAGCCAGCCTGACCAGAATGCCCTATCATGATAGCCCTCACAGTAGATCGCAGATTCGCTCACCGCAGGTCTTCCTCGATGGTGGTGCGGAGGCTAATCGCTTCGGAACCTGTCAGGCGACTGGACCTCAAGCAGCCCTCCTGCAGGGCGAGACGAAATACGGAGATTCGGGCCAATTCCTCATCACTTTTCACTTCGGCCAGCAGCGAGTCAATCAAATCAATACTATGCGTAGCGATAATCACCTGAATACCACGTCGGACGGCAGCAAAGATAGCGCGCCCACTTTGATAAATCGCTCTCGGATGCTGATGAACTTCCGGTTCCTCGAAAAGCACGACACCGCCCGGAAAAGCCAACAATTCTAAGCTCAGACGGAGCAGTGTTTGCAGCCCATCTCCGGTTACAGCCACGGGAACGGCATGATCTGAGAATTGAAGGTGAACCAGTGGAGCATTACTCGAATCTACTAAAATCCGGAGGCCTGTCGCATTGGGTATCAATTCTTTTACCAAGGAATTCACTGTTTCTTCACTCCCCTGTACAAGAACTTCTGTAAGCAGTTGAGGTAAGTTTGGGATATTCCCTTTTACATTTCCTTCGAGTAATTTTAAGGAGGGGACGCCTATCAGCGGCGATAGCGAGCCCGAATTTTTCTGTCCCAACTCAACCTTGATAGTCTCAGCAATATTCGTCTGTTCTATACTAATTTGGAAACCGGTTTGAGGTATGGAAGGTTGCGGAACAGAAAGACGAGTTTGACGTATGCCTCGCTCGTATGTTGCCACTGCGATTTCGATAGCAATCTCCCTCTTGCCTTTCCACGATAACCAGCGCTCCCTATCATTTAGTCCCGGTCTCCGGATAAAGGCTTGGTTAACTTCTGGGATGGGGTTGGCTCCTATGAGGAGGGCGTCAAGGATGGTACTCTTGCCGCAACCGTTGGGGCCGACCAGGATTGTGAGGGGAGTCAGGTCGTCTAACTTCCCTTCCTGGATGCCTCGCAGGTTTTTGATTTCGATAGAGCGGATCATGGCAAGAGCCTCGTGCGAAAGATATGCCTATGGTAGCAGATTAGCGGCAAGTTGTCAAAAGAGTTAGGAGAGCGGGCAAGCCAGTCCCTTTCCCAGGCCGTAAACGACCTGTCTATTCCCTCAAGAAAGCCGCGTGAACGCGGCTGTGCTCTACTGGGTCCTGTTAGCACTCGAAAGGGATGCATCGCAAACGGCGGAAACAGCTTTTCGAGAACGCACCCCGGTTTACCGGGGTTCCTGATGCGACAGACCGATAAAGGTCGCACCTTCGGTGCAGGCCAAATTCGCGTAAGCGGTCGCGCTTCGCGCCGCCCAAATCCGCTATCCTAACGCGGATTTCCTCCGCGAATTTCGTTCACGGGCGGGCGCAATGGAGATGCGTTGGCTTTGAGAGAGCGGGCTAATTTCGGACCCAAACACCTGTCAATCTGAGCTAATGTTACTGCTAGGCCCAAGATCGCTGTCATCGGATATACCTATGCGCCTCAAGGCCAAGGGTTCCAGGGCCGCCTCTGCGCTCAAGTCATCTGGGTGATCCTGTATCCATTGTCGCAATGCTTGGGCCGCGACTTCGATTTTAGCCAGGGTCTGAGCATTCAGTGCTTGCACGATGATGTGCTCTCGTTCGGCATTGTTTGCGTAGCTCATAGCGAGCCTCTTAAGCGACAGGTGTACAATCGCGAGTGGTAGCGAACTCTTCCAGCATTTTATCGAACTCATCCTCATCCACAATGCCGCGCTCGGTTATCAACTTTCGCGCCGAAATCACATGCAGATCGCGTACTTCTTCGCGTGTCTCATATGCAGGCAGAAGGATAAGAGCGTTGTGAGCGGCGTTCTCGAATAGCTTTTGTGGCCCCAGAGTTGCTTTCTTGCTGAATCCAAGTTTTAGCAGAAGGCACTCAAAATCGGCAAATCGTATCGATTTATTCCTCATCTGGTTCTCGCGATTCGCTTTGGTATTCGGAATTATACCATAGTGGTTCATCGGATGAAACCTGCAAAAGGTCGTCCGGGAGCAAGCGATGACGCCGCATTGACATTCCGGGCGGGATACGGTACAATCCTGCTGCATTCGAGAATAGAACCTGCCAGGAGATATAGATGATAGCAACCCGCTGACGAAGATGCCGGAACGCCAGGGAACGCCTGAACCCGCCGCCTGGGCGGAGGTCGGGCCTGCGTTTGCGTCTCGTTGTCGGGTTCTTGTCTGTCCGTTCGGGGTTGCGCTGTATCCTCCCCGGTCTCCCGTCTGCGATACCGTTACGCCTCATACCCGTCCCTGCGCTCCGGCGCATGGGGCGTTTTTTGTTGCGGACAGAGGGAGGGATGTATGTTGCAGGCGAACGGAGTAGAGAAGTACTATGGGGCGCGGGCGCTGCTGGATGGCGTCTCGCTGACCCTGGGAGACGGGGAGCGCGTCGGCCTGGTGGGGCGCAATGGCTGTGGAAAGAGCA
>DATGIG010000077.1:0-8980 GCA_035295825.1 Chthonomonadaceae bacterium
CATAGGAGGTGATTTCATAAAGGACACAATGGGCAAGGTCCGGAAGGCTATAGCCATCTTCATCCGAGAGACCACTGGTGGAATCCCAGCGGTAAGCGAATGCCATCTCTCCCCAGCCGGTATCGCGCTTATGCAAGAAGCGGAAATTGCAGGGATGAGGATGGTCCATTCGCATGAGCTTCTCAGTGTGTTGCAACAGGGGCTCCAGATTTCGATGTGAGGCGTTCGATCAGCGCCCCGATTCCGATCCCGATGGCATAACAGAGCAGATTGCTCCAGGAGAAGTTATAGCCGAAGATCAGGCGACCAAGCGTTGTGGCGCGTAACGTATCCAACCAGGGCGCCTGGATGAACTTGAAGCACTCGATGAAGAGGCAGAACGCCCCCGTCACACTAACCAAAAATAGTGTCGAGCGCCTGGCAAACAGCGTCGCAATGATCCAGTAGGCCATCATGGCCCAGAGCACGTCGCCGGTATTCTTGTGGAGGGGGCCGGGCAGGAAGCGATCCACACGGCGCGATGCCAGCCCAAGGAGGATCGTCGCGCCGATCAGTAAGGCATAGTAGAGGCGATTGCGATGACGCTCCGCCGTCAGCCAACTCATCGCGTTACTCTGCTCCCTCTGGCTATTTTCTATGTTTTGGGGCGCATTCGACATCAGGTTTCCAGTGTTGGATTGTGTAACACATCCAGTTCGGGAAGGGCGAGATTTCTATAGAGGCGTTCCACCGAAAGCGATATGCCGAGGTTTGTAATGGATATTTCAGCATCCCTTTGGATTGCAACGGACTGTAGCCAGGCGTTCTCTCCCTGACGTACATAGTGCTCGACCCGCACATGGGTTGCATAGATGAGGAGATAGTCAGTGAAAGATGGGATGTTCTTGTAGTGGTCGAATTTCGTGGTACGGTCGTAGTTGGCAGTGGAGGGTGAGAGCACTTCCACAATCAGGATCGGATTAATGAGAGTGTTCTCGTCCAGGGCCGCAAAGTGTTTCTCCCCACAGACTACCGAGACGTCCGGGTAGGTATTCAATCGGGTCGCCTCGACGCGGATACGCTGGTCACTGGTATAAACGGTGCACGGCTTGGCTTCCAGTTCGTTGCCAAGTTCGCGGATGGCGTTGCCACAGATCTCATTGTGCTGGGGCGTTCCTCCGGCCATGGCGTAAACGCGCCCCTGGTAGTATTCGCTTTTGATTTCGGAGGCGCGTTCTCGCAGTATATACTCTTCTTCCGTGATATAAGGCTCGGTGAGTTGGGTGGTACTCATTACAGAACTCCCGCAGGCTGTGCTTGTAAGGAGGAGGATCGGCAGATTTGACCCTCTGTCCGCGATCCTCCTCCTTACGATAGAGCGCCTACTTGAAGTTGACAGGCTTGCCGGTTTGGGCCGAAGTGTAGATGGCTTCCAGCAGCTCCGAGACGACACATGCCTGTTCGGGCAGGACGACGGGAGCGGTATTGTTGACGACGGCTTCGATCCAGAGGCGGGCTTCCCGGTCGGCGTCCGTCTCGGCTTTCCCTTCGTAGAAGGCTGCGCCGCCCGCGCCGAGGTCGATCTTCTGCTCATAAAGGCGGCTGAAGTTTTCGCCGTTGATGCGGAGACCGCCGATCATGTCGGCGCCCCCTTCGGTACCGCAAAGGGTACACTTGGCTTCATCCACCTGGAGGGTGTTGAGCGCCCAACTGGATTCGAGGACGATGGTCGCCCCGCTCTGCATCACGATGAACCCGAACGCCGAGTCTTCCACCGTGAACTTTTTGGGGTCCCATGGTCCCCAGGCATTGGCGGCATTCTCCCGCTGCGAAAGCTTATGGTAGGTGGTGCCAACGACCATCTTAGGTTTATAGTTGTCCATAAGCCAGAGGGTGAGATCGAGAGCGTGGGTGCCGATGTCGATCAGAGGACCGCCGCCCTGCTTCTCCTCATCGAGGAAGACGCCCCAGGTGGGAACGGCGCGGCGGCGGATGGCATGGGCCTTGGCGTAGTAGATCTCGCCGAGGTCGCCGCGTCGAACCGCCTGATAGAGGTACTGGCTGTCGGCGCGGTGGCGGCTCTGGTAGCCGATAGTCAGTTTTTTGCCGGATTTCTTCGCCGCTTCGACCATAAGGCGTGCGTCCTGGGCGGTTTTCGCCATCGGCTTCTCGCACATGACGTGCTTGCCCGATTCCAATGCGGCGATGGTGATCTCGGCGTGGGAGATGTTGGGGGTGCAGACGTGAACGACATCGATGCCCTTCTCGTCTAGCAGTTTATTGTAATTGTCGTAGACCTTCGCCCCCTTCGTCCCATACTCTTTGGCCGCCTTCTCGGCGCGATCTACAACAATGTCGCAGAAGGCGACCATCTGCACGTTGTCCAGCTTGGCGAGGCTGGGCATGTGCTTCCCATTGGCGATACCTCCGCAGCCGACGATACCGACCTTCACGCTCTTTGCCATCACTCCACTCTCCTTAAAATGTATCCCGACGCCGAGCCTTCAGACGCCGTAACGGAATATCGAGTTTCTTGCGCCTATCATTATACCGGTCCGCGCGACAGAAACGCATGGAGACGAGGAAAAGAGGGTGAAAGAGTGTTATGAGAGCGGCGCTACGGCATAAACCGGCATGAGCCATCCCCGAACGGGGATGGCTCATGCCGGGTGTGATCTCCTGCTCTAAACGTCAGGTTTATGGATTGTTAGGGTCAACGCCGGGAGGATTTCCACCAGGATTACCTCCGGGATTGCCGCCACGGCGTCCGCCTCTGCCACCTCCAGCGCCGGGGCCGAAACCACCTCCGCCGCCAGGACCAAATCCACCCGGTCCGCCGAACGCGCCGCCAAAAGCGGCAGGACCGAACGCGCCCCGTCCGTTGGCCATGTCCAGATTGACGCCGACGCCCGTTGCGGCGAAGTTGCCATCGTTGTCCATCTGCCCGGAAGCGAAAATCGTGTCTCCCACTTTCAATTTTTCGTAGGTCGTGGGATAGTACTTGGTCACCTTCGCATTGGGAGCGAGTTTGAGGATGATGGAGATGTCCTTGTTCACCTCGATGGTGAGGGGGTTGGTCGAGACGACTTTGCCCTGCGCAGATGCGTTCGCGGGAGGCGGCGTCTGCGGCGCGTTGGCATTGGCGTTGTTATCTTGCGCATTGGGGTCCGCAGCGCCCTGCCCGGCGGCAGCCGGAGGGTTCGCTCCGCGTGGGGCCTGACGGCGACCGAAGGGGAGGAAGTCGGGTGGGTCTCCCGCCGTGATGGAGGAGGCGGAGATGCCGGAGGGAACTCCCTGCACCTGAACCTGATCTCCAAATTTCAGATCGGAGACGTTCACGGTAGATTGGACGACGAACTTGGTGTCTTTCGTCACCTTGATGGTCTGGGGATTGCCGCCTGCTTGCGAAGTGATGACAATGGTCATGCTATTGGCATCCCCGCCGGTGATCTTGCCCATGGCAAAGGGCATCCGCCCGGCGAAGCCGGCGCGGCCCTGGCCCGGCTGACCGCCGAACCCACCGCGTCCGGGTGCGGGTGGCTGTGCACCAACCCCCTGGGCGGAAGCGACGGAAGCGATTAGGGTGGTAGAGAGAGCGAGCGTTGCCAGCGTGATCATCCACTGCTGTTTTCCGGAAGCGCCCTGATTGCAGGCGTTGTAGGACGTCGAGCAACGTGTGTTGGTAGTCCTCATCATGGTTCCTTTCGTAAGACGGTAGCCCAGGAGGCTGCACGTGCCAACGGTAGTATCGTCCGCTTGCGCATTGGAATGGACGTCACACCTGGAGAGGCTTCAGGTTGCATCTGATCGTCAACCTGTCAAGGGATCTAACGGAAAGACGAGCCAACCTGCGTATGGTTATCCCGTTTTTTCCATAGGAGCCTTCGGGGTGACCGATGTCGCTGTTTTTCCGTTTTAGAAAAAGAAAAAGAGGTAGCATCCGGTTGCGGAGAGCCCAGGCCGTTCACGACCGGGGCTTGCTACTCTCCTAAGGGGGCGCCACAGGAGGGGCAGATGGAGTGGAAGTCGGCCATAGAAGCGCCGCAGCGATGGCAGACGACGAGATTACGCTCATAGCGTTCGGCCTCCTCCTCCTCCACCTCCTCTCGCTCCATCACAAGTCTCAACTGATTCAGATCGTAGCGGCCTGGACGCTCCCGCCACATCTGGATCGCTTGATAGATCACGGCAATCATCCCTGCAAGCTCCAGGAGACATCCGAGGAAGAAGAGTGGTACGATACGGAAGAGCAGCATCGGAACGGCGAAGCTCATCAGCACGAGGATCGCCGCGATGCGCGTGATGCGATTGATGGGCCAGCGTCGGAATATCATAACGACCTGCTCGCTCCTAACCTACCGACCAACTCCGGAAGGGAGAGATTCCGTTCCCATCAGACCTTGAAGCGGACGTGCAGGATATCGCCATCCTTGACCAAGTACTCTTTGCCCTCCAGGCGCATCTTGCCCGAGGCTTTGGCTTCATCCCAGCACCCGCCAGCCGCTTTGAAGTCCTCGAAGGCCATGACTTCGGCGCGTATGAAGCCGCGTGCCAGGTCACTATGGATCGCGCCCGCCGCACCGACGGCATTCGTTCCGACCGTGATGGTCCACGCGCGCACCTCATCCTCGCCCACCGTGAAGAAGCTCATTCGCCCCAGAGCGGCGTATGCGGCGCGGATCAGGCGGTTCCGTGCCGCCTCCGTGATCCCCATCGCCTCAAGAAACTCGCGCTCCTCCTCCGGCTCCATCTGCGCCACTTCCATCTCCACCTTGGCGCACAGGCTAACCAGCGGCGCCCCCTGCGCCTGCGCATAATCCGCGAGAGGCTGGACTATCGGCGGAGTGTCCTCGCCAATCGCATCCTCATTGATGTTGGCGACCAGAATGAGAGGTTTGCCCGAAACGAAGGCATAACTCCGGATGGTCCGCCGCTCATCCTCGGACAATTCCAGAGAACGAACCGGCTTCATGGCATCCAGGTGGGCTTTGATCTTCTCCAGCACCTGATGTTCCGCAGCCTCGGCATTAGACTGGCGCTTCTGCAGCCTGGCCTTCTCCAGCTTCTCCAACCGGGTCTCGATCACGGTGAGGTCCGCCAGCAGGAGCTCTTCGAGGATCTTTTCGGTCTCCAGCAGGGGATTGATGCCTCCGGCGGGCGCCTCGACGAGCGGGCTATCGAAGGCGCGGGCTACCAGCACGAGCGCGTCCATATTGCGGACAGCGGCAAAGAAATCGGTTCCGAACTTCTCTCCCTGTCCCTGACGCTCCCCACGCTCGATGCGCGCCCCGCCTTCCGTGAACTCGATGCTTGCCGGGGTCACTTTTTTGGGCTTACAATTCTCCACGGCATAGTCGAAGCGTGGATCGGGGACGGCAATGACGGCGACGGAGACCTCCGTCCCGCCGAAGCGGTTCAACTCCACCTGGGAGCGCGTAAGCGCGTTAAAGAGACTGGTCTTGCCGGTTTGAGACAAGCCAATGATACCGACTTTCATAAAATGGTCCGTTTCTCCTCGATTCCGGGTCTTCTGTCCCGGCCAAAATCCGCGTATAATAAACAGTATGACACACAGTTCCGTGCAACCGAAAACTTCCGCAGGGGCGGTCCGCGAAATTACCGCGTCCGAAGGTCGGATTTCGCGCCGGCAGTTTATCCTGCGCAATCTGACGCTGCTTGCCTCAGTCACCGTGATGGAGGGGCTGAATGAGGCTGCGTTGATCGAAGTGACGCGGCATACCGTGCCCCTGCGGCGTCTGCAGGAGCCCGTACGGGTCGTCCAGATCACGGATTTACATCGCTCCTGGTGTGTGTCCGAAGACTTTATCTCCAGCGTCATCTCCAGAACGAACGTGCTTCAGCCCGATCTGGTGCTGCTGACGGGAGATTTTGTGACCGTCAGTTCGAAATATGCGCCCTCCTGTATGCAGCAGATCGAACGCATTCAAGCGACGTTGGGAAAGTACGCCGTGCTGGGCAATCACGACTACTGGTGCGACCACCATAAAGGGGGGGCGACGATTGCAGATGGATTGCAGAGTGTTGGAGTCGAAGTAGTCATCAATCGCAGCACAAAACTGGCAAACGGTCTGCGCCTGGTCGGTCTCGACGACGTCCTCTCCGGGAGGCCGAACCTCGATGCGGGCTTTGCACAGGTCGAGGGTGGCGAGCCCGTCCTTGCCATGACCCACAATCCCAACCTGTTCTATCGCCTGGCAAAGTATGACTGCGTCACGCTTGCCGGGCATACTCATGGCGGACAGATCAATGTCCCCTTTCTCTCCGATACGTTAATGGCAAGCCCCTTTACTCGGGGCTGGTACTCTTTCCCGGACGCTCCCGGCAAGCTCTATGTATCTCGTGGATTGGGAACCATTCATGTTCCCATCCGCCTGCGGTCGCGTCCGGAAATCGCCGTCTTTGATCTGATACCGGCGTAATGGAAGTATTTAAAATGGTCTATTCTTCTGCTTATCTCCGCGTAAAACGTGGATTTACCCTGATCGAACTGCTGGTCGTAATCGCTATATTAGCGATCCTTGCGGCCATGCTGGCCCCCGTCTTTGCGGAGGCACGGAAGAGCATTTATGCGTATGCATGCCAGTCGAATATGCGGCAGATGGGCGTGGCGGCTACCATGTATGCGCAGGATTATGATGAGCGTTATGCTACTCCTACGGAGCAGTCCGGCATGTGGATCCCCGACCTGCACACGCCCTATCTGAACAAATGGCGGATCTGGATCTGCCCGTCCGATACCCGCGCGCAATTATGGGATGGGGTGTGGGGTAGTCCCTCCTTCTATGGCCGTACCAGCTACGTCTGGAACGCGTATGTCTTTCAGGGCGACCCCTCGGATTGGCACTATAGCATCGGGCTGGCGGCGATCCAATACCCCTCGCTGCTTCCTCTCTGGACGGAAGGGTATGCCAATGGAGGGTGGGTGACCGAAGGCGCGCCGATGTCCGATCCTATGCCCACCTATGCCATGCTCCATAACGCGTATGGCGACAACATGAACTCCGATCCCAAGGATCCTACCACGATTGGCTGCTTCAAACGACGTACCGCACCCCATCTGGACGTGGCGCATCATGGCGGAGGGAACTACACCTTTGCCGACGGCCATACCAGGTGGCTCGTCCCCCGCAGGTTCATCACCAACGACATCATCGCCAACCATGGCGTACCCGTTCACGATCCCACAGATCCGATGTTGACCAATGGGGCGCGTTACGATGCCTCATTGACGGTGTGCCCGGTTTTCTGCTGTCCCACGATGTATGGGGAGCCGCCTGGAGACGGGGAGAATCCCTGGTTCCGGCCATGATGACGGGGCTCAAGCCCCGTTCTGAAATACCAAGTCCGCCTTCGCGGACTGCATTTTGAACCCGTGAAGGCGGGTTTCGCGTTTCAGAACGGCGTTTCAACGCCGCTTCATTAACCTTTTAGGCGGGGAACCTTGCCTGGCAGCGGCTCTCCAGCGCGGAGCGGAGGCGCGCCAGAGCGTCGGAAATATCCCCTTCGTTGAGCGTGCGGTCAGGAGCGCGGAAGGTGAAAGAGAGCGTCAGGCTCTTGACACCTTCCGGCAAGGGCGCTCCCCGGTACACATCCGTGAGGCGAACATCCTCCAGGAAAGCGACCCCTGCGCCGCGAAGGGCGGCTTCCACTTCGGCATAAGGCAGTGTCTCCGGGACGTGGGGGGCCAGATCCCGCAGGACCGTCGGGTACGACGATAGGGGATGGTAACGCGGACCTCCTGCAGGTAGCGCCCGGCGGAGGGCGTCGAGGCTGAGCTCGAAGACGTAGACCCGATCTCGCAGCCGGAGCGCATCGGCGACGCGGGGATGAATCTCGCCGATCACGCCGTCCAGCCGGCCTCCTTGCAGGCTGATGGTGGCGGAGCGGCCGGGATGGAATTGCGGCAGGGCCTCCGCGCGATCCCCGATCGGACGAAGCGTGGCGTCGTGAATGCCCAATCCGCAGAGCAGGTTATCCAGGATGCCGCGCATCGCCGGGTAGTCCGCAGGCAGCGTTTTGGCCTCCTTCTGCCAGCCCGCTTCCTGGAGTGATCCCGCAATGAGACCTCCCACCGCGATATATTCGGCAGGCGCCAGTTCACCGTCCTGTCCCTCATTCTGCCAGACCCGACCGACCTCGAAGATCCCCAGGCCGACCTTTCCATGGGTGGCATTGTGTTGGGCCACATCCAGCAGGGTCGGGATCAGGGAGCGGCGTAGCCCGCTGATCTCCGCAGAGAGGGCATTCCGAACCGGAACCCGTCTTAAGAGATCGGCGGGGTTGTCGAAGGCAGGCGGTGGGGTCAGGCTGTGGGTAACGACCTCCGTCAACCCGCACTCGACAAGCTGCCGCTTGATCTGCATAAGGAGGTAGCCTTCTCTACTATCGCCGCCCTGCGTCGTATCGCCGAAGGGGAGCGTCTCCGGAATGTTCTCATAGCCGTAGATACGGCCCACCTCCTCGATCAGGTCCTCTTCCAGCAGGATGTCCGTACGGTAGGAAGGGACAAGAACGCGCAGCGTGTCTGTATCTCCGTGCGGCTCCGTCGTGACCTCGAACCCAAGCGCCCGTAAGCAATCGGCGCAGATATGGGAGGTCAGCTCCATGCCGAGCAGCATCGCGGCGCGCGTGACGCGTAGCTTCACTTCGCGCGCGCCGGTAGGGTGGGGATAGATGTCCACAACACCGGCGACCGCTTCCGGTCGACCGATCTCCGCAAGCAGTTGACAGGCGCGATCTACGGCCCGGCGTACCCCCTCCGGATCAACAACGCGCTCAAAGCGATAGCTCGCCTCCGTGGCTCGCATATCCAGACTGTGTAGCGTGCGCCGCACGGACAGAGGGGCGAAGTGCGCCGACTCCAGCAACAGGTTCGTCGTCGTGTCGCTGACTTCCGATTCCTCGCCGCCCATGATGCCGGCAAGCGCAACGGCCTTCTCCGCATCAGCAATCACCAGCATGGGAGGGTTGAGTGTGTGCT